>JAGCJI010000110.1 GCA_017648085.1 Clostridia bacterium
CGGAGTAAGGCTTCACGATGTTTTAACCGGATTTAAGTATATCGGTGAGGTAATTAAAAATTACGAGAAGGTAGGCAATGCAGACGGATTTATTCTCGGCTTTGAGGAAAGCTACGGATATCTTTTCGGCTCTTACGCACGGGATAAGGACGCTGTTGGCGCGTCAATGATGATACTTGAAATGACCGCTTACTATAAAAAACTGGGTATGACTCTTTCCGATGCTCTCGCGCATCTTTACGAGGTATACGGCTATTACGGTGAGCGTACGATAGATATTTATATGGAGGGGCTTGACGGCATTGAAAAGCGCCGCCGCGTTATGTCCTCTTTGCGCGAAGATCACCCAAAGGAAATCGGCGGCGTGAAGGTAGCCTGCATAGGCGATTATAAGATTTCTACCGTTACCGAACTTGAAAGCGGCAGGGTAGAGTCCACGGGACAGCCGGCATCCGACGTTTTGTATTATACGCTTGAGGGCGGTGACAAAATTATAGTGCGCCCCTCGGGCACCGAGCCGAAAATAAAAATATATATTCTCATATCCGATAAGGATGTGGAATCTCTTAATAAAAAGGCGGAAATATACGAGCAGAGTGCAAGACAGCTCGCACGGGTATAAATCGCCGAAAGGAAAATAAAGTGACCGAAAAGCAAAAGCATATTAGAAATTTTTCGATTATAGCCCACATCGACCACGGAAAAAGTACTCTCGCAGACAGACTTCTCGAGCGCACGAGTGCCGTTGCCCATAGGGATATGGAGGAGCAGATACTTGACAATATGGACCTTGAGCGCGAGCGTGGAATCACGATCAAGGCACGTGCCGTAAAGCTTAATTACACGGCACAAAACGGTGAAAGATACGAATTCAATCTGATTGATACCCCCGGACACGTTGACTTCGGATACGAGGTTTCGAGATCTCTTAAGGCGTGCGAGGGCGCGCTACTCGTCGTCGACTCCACTCAAGGCGTCGAGGCGCAGACGCTTGCCAATGCATATCTCGCAATAGATAACGACCTTGAAATATTGCCGGTAATCAATAAAATTGATCTCGCATCCTCCGACGTAGAGGGCACGCGCAGGGAAATTGAGGACGTTATCGGTATACCTGCCGACGATTCCCCCGCTATATCTGCTAAAAACGGCATAAATATCGAGGACGTTCTTGAAAAAATAATCACCCACGTGCCCGCACCTTCGGGTGACTGCGAAAAACCCTTAAAGGCTCTTATATTCGATTCACACTACGACCCCTATCTCGGTGTTGTGGTTTATATCAGAATATTCGACGGCAAGGTGCGCGCAGGCGACAAAATAAAGCTTATGGCGGCAGGCACCGTCTTTGAGGTCGTGGAGGTTGGCACTATGCAGCCCTTCGGACTTGAGCGGTGCGAGGAGCTTTCCGCAGGCGAGGTAGGATATATAACGGCGTCTATTAAAACCGTAGGAGATACGAGAGTCGGCGATACCGTAACTCACGCTGAGGGCGGCGCTGACGAACCGCTGCCGGGATTCCGCGACGTACATCCTATGGTTTATTCGGGTATTTATCCCGCTGACGGCGCGAGATACGGTGATCTGCGCGATGCGCTTGAAAAGCTTCGCTTAAACGACGCTTCTCTCGTTTACGAGCCCGAAACCTCGGTCGCGCTCGGATTTGGTTTCCGCTGCGGCTTCCTTGGTCTTTTGCATATGGAAATTATCGAGGAACGGCTTGAAAGAGAATTCAATCTAGACCTTATCACCACCGCTCCCTCGGTTATTTATAAGGTCGATCTTCGCGGCGGCGAAACCATTATGATCGACAATCCCTCAAAATTCCCGACAGCAGATGAAATACAGTGCGCCTATGAGCCTATTATGAGGGCAACGGTAATAACTCCGAGCACGTATATCGGCGGCATTATGGATCTTTGCCAGGATAGGCGAGGGGTATTTATCGATATGAAGTATATCGATACCGAAAGGGCGGAGCTTCATTACGAGCTTCCCCTTAATGAAATCATATACGATTTCTTTGATGCGCTTAAAAGTCGCTCCAAGGGATACGCCTCTCTTGACTATGAGCTTAAGGGTTATAAGCAGTCAAAGCTCGTTAAACTTGATTTTATGCTTAACGGTGAGGTGGTTGACGCCCTTTCGTTCATAGTTTTTGAGGACCGTGCGTATACGCGCGCTCGCAAGATCGCCGAAAAGCTTAAGGAAAATATACCGCGTCAGCTCTTCGAAATTCCCATTCAGGCAACGATCGGCTCTAAGATCATAGCACGCGAAACCGTTAAGGCGATGCGTAAGGATGTCCTTGCAAAATGCTACGGCGGTGATATAACGCGTAAGAAAAAGCTGCTTGAAAAGCAGAAGGAAGGTAAGAAAAAGATGCGTAAGCTCGGCAGCGTTGAGGTCACGCCCGAGGCGTTTATGGCAGTCTTACGGCTTGAAGATGAAAGCTAATACGCTCGGACTTTATCTGCACGTGCCGTTTTGTGTAAGGAAGTGCAGCTATTGCGATTTTTGCTCATTTCCCGCACTTTCCGAAAGTGAAAAAGACGAGTACGTCGACGCCGAGATCCGCGAGATACTTTCCTATAAACGCGCGGATAAAATTCCTGTTGAAACGGTGTTTTTCGGCGGTGGCACTCCCTCGCTTCTTACACCGAATCAGCTTTCAAAAATATTCCGCGCGATAGAAAAGGTGTTCCTGATACTTCCGAATTCGGAGATCACGCTTGAAGCAAATCCAAAAACCTTCGACTGTGAAAAAATGCGCGAATATGCAGCACTTGGTGTGAACAGAGTCAGTATGGGGTTGCAATCAATTCACGAAAATGAGCTGAAAATATTAGGCAGAATACACAATTTTGACGATTTTAAAAGAGCCTACGAGATCGTTGATTCCGTCGGGATCAGTAACGTTAACGTTGATTTAATGTACGCGATACCCGAGCAAACGCCCGAAAGCCTTCTCAAAACGCTTCGCTCTGTTATTGAACTGTCCCCATCGCACGTATCGGCGTACAGCCTGATTTTAGAGGAGGGCACGCCGCTTTACAATGCGCAAAAGCGTCTCTCGCTTCCAAGTGACGAGCAGGAGTACGAAATGTATCTTTCCATTTGCAATACGCTTGGTGAGGCGGGATACTCACACTATGAGATTTCAAATTATGCAAGGGCGGGATGCGAGTCGCGCCACAATTTGAAATACTGGCAAAACCGTGAGTATATCGGAGTGGGTATCAGCGCATACTCTTATTTGGGTGATCGCCGCTATGGGAACACGCGGCTGCTTTCGGAGTACCTATCTCCAAGATACGAGAGCTACCGCGAGGTCGAATACGTCGACTCTGCCACGCGAGCCTTTGAATATGCGATGCTTGGTCTGCGTCTTAAAGAGGGCATTTCTCTCTCGAAATACCGCAATATCTCGGGACGAGAGCTTTCGATAGATAAGATCCAAGCCTACGTTGATGCGGGATACATGAATTTATCAGCCGATAGAATCAGTCTTACCGAAAAGGGCTTTTACGTCAGTAACTCTATTTTAGCAGAGCTCTTGTAAATTTCACTTGACAAGCATTCTTTTATGTAATAAAATATAATTAAAACGTTGATTGGAGACCTAAAATGAAGGACAATATGGAAAAAGAATTTAAGAATCCTTTTCAGGAAAATGATATAATCGTCCTTACCGATGAAGAAACCGGCGCTGACGAGGAATTTGTTTACCGCACCGACGCCGTCGTAGACGGACAGATTTATTTCGCTCTCACCCCCGCAAAAAACGAGGAATTGCAGTACGTAATTCTTAAGGTTACCGTCGAGGGCGAGGAACTCAGCTTCGAAAGCGTGATTGACGATGAGGAGTTTGATAAGGTCGCTGATTATTTCAACGACGTTCTCTTTGACGAGATCGACTACGACGCTGAGTAGCCGCAAAGGAATTGAACTAGCAAGCCTTGCGACGATAAATTTTGGCGTCTTTCGTCGCACCAAGTCTTGTAAAGTCATACTTTACTGCGACTCGTTACACCAAAATACACATAAAATTTATTCGCCGTAAGGTGCGAAGCAGTTTAGAAGGAATAGATTCTTTCATAGTCGAGCTTAATTTTTTGAGGAATATGCGGATATTTAAGGAAAATTAGGCGATGAATATGGAAAAATCTATCCTTCCAAACCTTATGAGTTCAATTCCTTTGCGGCTAACGAATACTTATCTCCTGCGCGGTGCGTGATATCGTGATATTTGGACCTACACACTTTGCCGGGGAGCTCGGGCTTCTGTTATTGGGATGCAGGCCTCCCGTCGAGAGCTGTCATTGACCCTCTCCAAACGGACGTTGGAAGCGCAAAGTAACAGAGAGAGCACCCACCTGTATATACAGGGTTAAAAATTGCCTTACACGGCCCCGCGGGTTTCTAAAAGACCGCCTGATGACAAATTGTCCTCGGGCGGTCTTTCTCTGTCTTTAAGCTCATATATTCTATTAGAATTTATATTTGGGACGGGGAATATATGAAGAAGGATTTTTCGGGCCTTACGCAAGAGGAGGTTATAGCCTCAAGAGAGCGGCACGGCACAAACTCTCTCACAAGGGAAAAAACAAAGGGATTTTTTAGACAGTTTTTGGAAAATCTCAACGATCCTATAATAAAAATATTGATATTTGCGCTAATAATAGAGGTCGTATTTACCTTCGGCAAATGCAATCTTTTTGAGGTGTTCGGCATTGTCTCGGCTATTTTGATAGCGACCACAGTTTCCACGGCATCGGAATACGGAAGTGCAAAGGCGTTTTCAAAAATGCAGGCGGAAAGCATGGCGCGGCGCGTACAGGTGATCCGTGACGGCATAAAAATGGAAATTCCGTCGGAGGAGCTTGTGGTCGGGGATATAATGATAATCAATCCCGGAGAAATTATCGAGGCGGACTGTACCGTACTTTTTGGAGAATTGCGCGTTGACCAGTCGGCACTTAACGGCGAGAGCCGCGAGGTGAAAAAAGAGATGTGTCAGCTTGGCGGTTGGGAGTTATCGAACAGCGGCAGGGTTTATCGTGGCAGTATTGCCGTCAGCGGATGCGCTACCGTAAGGGTTGAGCGCGTCGGTATAGCTACATATTACGGAATGGTTGCACGTGACGTACAGACCGAAACGCGTGAAAGTCCGCTTAAGCTTCGTCTTGCAAAATTTGCTCGCCAGATAAGCCGTATCGGCTACGTAATGGCGGCGTTCGTTGCAATAACCTATCTTTTTAACACCGTGGTTGCCGACAACGGATTTGTACCGCAGAGAATGCTTGCAACGCTGCGTGACCTTCCGACGCTCTTTTCGATTCTTATACACGCGCTCACGCTTATGATTACGGTCGTTGTAGTTGCCGCTCCCGAGGGGCTGCCGATGATGATAACCGTGGTTTTATGTGCAAATATGCGCCGTATGATGCGCGACGGCGTGCTTATAAAAAAGCCGGTCGGCATAGAAACCGCAGGCTCACTTAATATTCTTTTTACCGATAAAACGGGAACGCTTACCACGGGACGGCTTGAATGTGATAAATTCATTTTTGCCACTGACACGGTAAAAAACCTGAACAGCTTGAAAAAGCACACCGCAGTATACGAATATCTTTTGCTTAATGCAAAATATAATACCGACGCAGAGATAAGCGGAGATAAGGTCATCGGCGGAAACGGAACGGATAGGGCGTTAGCGGAGTTTTTCGCCGAGGCGAGAGCACCGAAAAGGGAAGTGATCGGAAAATCCGCCTTTACAAGTGAGAAGAAGTATTCGTCCGTTACCCTTGAAGACGGAACGGTGATCATAAAAGGCGCGCCCGAAATCATTCTGCCAACCTGTAGCGCATCAATGGACTCCGTAGGCGGCGTCCTTTCTTACAGCCGTGCTGATATTGAAAAGGCGTATTCGGATGCGGCAGGTGAAGGCGGCAGAGTTATAGCGGTTGCGGTAAAGCGTCCGCAAGACTCCACGAGAATCTTTCTCTCGCTGATCGTTATGCGCGACAAAATTCGCCGCAGGGTAAGGGAGTCGGTGCTTGGAGTAAAGGGCGCGGGCGTGCAAGTGGTTATGCTTACCGGTGACGGGCGCGAAACCGCTACCGCGATAGCTAGGGAGTGCGGAATTTTAACGTCAACTCAAAACGGGATAGTTATAACCTCCTCGGAGCTTTCCAAAATGAGCGACAGTGAGGTAAAGGAAATAATACCTCGTCTTGCAGTAGTAGCACGCGCCTTGCCGCAGGATAAAACTCGACTCGTCAGACTCTCACAGGAGCTCGATATGGTGGTCGGTATGACGGGCGACGGCATAAACGACGCCCCATCTCTTAAGCTTTCCGACGTAGGATTTGCTATGGGCAACGGTGCGGATATTGCAAAGAGTGCGGGTGACGTCGTTTTGGTTGATAACAGCTTTTTTTCAATAAATCGCACGATACTTTACGGCAGAACAATATTTAAATCTATAAGAAAATTTATAACGTTTCAGCTTATAATGAATCTTACCGCCTGTGGCGTATCGGTTGTCGGACAGTTTCTCGGGGTTGACAGTCCCATCACTATAATACAAATGCTATGGGTTAATATAATAATGGATACCCTTGGCGGACTCGCCTTTGCAGGAGAAGCTCCGCTTGAGTGCTATATGAAGGAGCGACCGAAGCAACGTACCGAGCCGATACTTTCACGCCGTATGATCCACCAAATTGCCTTTACGGGTGCTTATACTCTCGCACTCTGTATAGCGTTTTTGCGCCTTCCGTTTTTCTCGGATACGATCAGAAGCAGTGAGGGGAACGTATGCTTCCTTACGGCGTTTTACGCACTATTTATCTTCGCGGGGATCTTCAATTGCCTCGGCGCAAGATGTGAGCGAATGTGGATATTCTCGGGTATAAGTAAAAATAAGCCGTTCTTAATAATTATGGCGTTTATATCGGTTATACAGCTCGTAATGATATATTACGGTGGCACGCTTTTCCGCACCGTGCCCCTCACCGCGTGGGAAATTTTTATAGTAATATTGACCGCCTTCACCGTCGTTCCTTTTGAAATCTTACGTCGCGTGTTCTATAAGCTTAAATACAGAGATTAAGTTAATCAAATAGGGCACTTCGTTTCGAAGTGCCCTATAAGTGTTTATTTTGCTTCAAATAAAATATCCGAAAGATTAACGAATTCTTCCGTGGAAAGTCGCTCTCCTCTGACCGTTTCCGAAAGTCCGAGGGCAATCAGTGCCTCAGTTACCGCTACCTTGTCGTATTGCGGCAGCTTTGTGCTTATGGCATTGACCAGCGTTTTTCTTCTCATCTCGAACGCCGCGCGTACCAGATCTCTGAAAAGCTTCTCGCTTTTCGGGTTAAAACGCTTTTCTTTGTAAAGGTCGATCCTTACAACCGCACTGTCAACCTTGGGCGCGGGGATAAAGCAGCCCGCGCTGACCTTGAAGAGTCGCTTTACAGTACCGTAATATCCGAGCATTGTTGTAATCGAGCCGTAATCGCTTTTTCCGGGCGCCGCAATAAGACGGCTTGCCACCTCGTTCTGCACCATTACGGTAATGGAGGAAAAGGGAACACCGGACTCCAAAAGTCGCATTAAAATCGGTGTGGTTATATAATAGGGAAGATTGGCGCAGACCGAAACCGGCATACCCTCGCCGTAGGTCCTTACTATTTCGGAAAGGTCAACCTCCATAACGTCGGCGTTTATGACCGTCACGTTATCAAATTCGGCAAGCGTTTTATCAAGAATGGGTATAAGACCCTTGTCAATTTCAATCGCAACCACCCTTTTATATCGCATAGCCAATTCTTGCGTCAGGCAACCTATGCCGGGGCCTATTTCAATAATCAAGCTATCGCTGTTATCGGTACAATTATCAGCAATATCCTCGGGAATCATTCGGTTTATAAGAAAGTTTTGACCGAATTCCTTGCGAAAGGTTATTCCGGCATCACTCATAAGATTTTTGATGACCGACAAATTGCAAAGATCCATAGCTCCTCCTTTAAAGCAATTTTCTCTTTAACACACGCCATTAGATAAATTTTGATTTATCGACGGGTTAATTATATTACGGAGTTTATTCAAAATCAAGGCGTGCGCCTTGTATATCATCAATGCGGAGCATTGCATATCATCCGTCCGAAAACGAGTATGCCTCGCTTTCGGGGGAGAATATCATCATTGCGAAAGTAATACAACCTACGGTTGACGATATGCGCCTGCGGCAATGATATCAAGACTGAAGGTCCAATGATATATCGTTTTTTCGCAATGGATAAAAAAGTCGTATCATTCCTGATACGACTTTTTGGAGCTGATGGCGGGACTCGAACCCGCGACCTGTTGATTACGAATCAACTGCTCTACCAACTGAGCCACATCAGCAACGCTATTATTGTAGCACCTTTTTATCCGTTTGTCAATAGAAAAATAAACAAAAAAGCACCCGTGTGTAAAAAAACACGGGTGCTTTGGACAACTTTAGGCTTCCTTCCAGCCGAGCGAGCGGGCAACAGCCCTTTTCCATTCTTTAATTCGTTCTGCGCGCCATTTTTCCGAGCCACCGGGTGTAAATACTTTGTCGATCTGTCTGTTTTTCTTAATTTCGTCAACCGACTTGTAAACTCCTAGAGCGAGACCGCAAAGATATGCCGCGCCAAGTGCCGTCGTTTCAATGCAGGACGGTCGTTCGATAGGCAGACCGAGGATGTCGGCTTGAAATTGCAAAAGAAGCTCGTTTGCGCTTGCACCGCCGTCAACCTTTAGGGCTTCTACCTTGATAGAGGTGGATGCGTGCATCATATCAATAACATCTTGCGTCTGGTATCCTATTGATTCTATCGTCGCCCTCACGATATGCTCCCTTGTGGTCGCACGCGTAATTCCGATTATCATACCGCGTGCATAAGGATCCCACCAGGGTGCGCCAAGTCCTTGGAATGCGGGCACTACGTAAACTCCGCCCGAATCCTGCACCGCGCGTGCAAGCTCCTCGCTCTCCTTTGCGCTCTTTATTATTCCAAGACCGTCGCGCAGCCACTGAATCGCTGCTCCGCAGGAAAAGACCGAGCCCTCGGCAGCGTAGTACACCTCATCACCAAGTCCCCACGCGATGGTTGTTATCATACCGTCATCGGTGAAATATGGGACTTTTCCCGTATTCATAAGCAAAAATGCACCCGTGCCGTAGGTGTTTTTCATGTCGCCGCGCTCAAAGCAGCATTGACCGAAAAGCGCCGCCTGTTGGTCACCGGCAACGCCGCCGATGGGGATAGCAGCGCCGAGTACGCCCGCATCGGTGTACCCGTAGACGTGAGAGGAGGGCATAACCTCGGGGAGCATGGAGCGCGGTATGTTAAACAGCTCAAGCAGCTCCTCGTCCCAGGAGAGTGTATTTATGTTATAAAGCATCGTACGGGAGGCGTTTGAATAATCGGTCGCGTGTACCTTACCGCCTGTAAGATTCCAAATCAGCCATGAATCTACCGTGCCAAAGCAAAGCTCACCCGCCTTCGCTTTTTCTCTTGCACCGTCCACGCTATCAAGTATCCACTTGATTTTGCTCGCTGAAAAATATGGGTCGGGAAGCAGCCCCGTTTTTTCCTTGATTATTCTCCCATAGCCGAGCTTTGCAAGCTCTCCGCAAAAATCTGCAGTTCTCCTGCATTGCCAAACTATCGCATTATAAATAGGTCTGCCCGTGTTTTTATCCCAAATTATCGTAGTTTCACGCTGGTTCGTTATTCCTATACCGTAAACCTCGCTCCACTCTCCGCCTATTTTGAGCAGTGCCTCCGTTGCCACCGAAATTTGTGTTGACCAAATCGTCATGGGGTCATGCTCCACCCATCCCTCACGTGGAAATATCTGTGGAAATTCGCGTTGCACCATGCTTTTGACGTTGCCTTCCTTGTCAAAAATAATACAGCGCGAGCTTGTCGTTCCTTGGTCAAGTGCCATAATATATTTTTTCATGCGGTTAATACCTTTCGATATATGTTCAGAATACACATTGGTCTGGTGTATGCTTTGTGCGCTTTTAATAAAAAACTGTCCTCGGGCATAGTAACCCGAGGACGCGAAATTATTTAATTTCAACTGTTACGTGCTTTCCACACGTATTCGCTGCGGCTTTCATTATTTGCCTGATAGCCTTCGCTATCTTGCCGTGGCGACCGATGACCATACCGGTATCGTCTTCAGCTACCGTAAGAATAAGCTCAACGTTATCCCCGTCGATATTTTCAACTACGTTAACGGCATCGGGAGTATCAACGATTGCACGCGCGATGTCTGTAAGTATTTGCTTCAGTTCCATTTTGCGCTCCTGTTTCCTTTTGGAAACGTCCTTCCGATTTTAACTTATTACTTAATGATTTCGGTCTTCTTAAGAAGAGTTCTTACGGTCTCAGTGGGCTGAGCGCCGTTGTTAAGCCACTTAGTAGCCTTTTCAGCGTTGATCTTGATGTCTGCGGGGGTGGTGAGGGGGTTGTAATAACCGATTTCCTCGATAAACTTACCGTCGCGGGGAGATCTCTCGTCTGCTACAACTACGCGATAGAAGGGAGCCTTCTTTGCACCGAGTCTCTTAAGTCTGATTTTAACTGCCATTTTTTTTGTCCTCCAAAATAATTTGAAATTTATTTATAATTATTTAAAATTATACTTGTTTAAAAGGGGAGCTTCAGCCCCGCAAAGGAGCGGCGCTTACCCATATTTGAAAACTGCTTCATAGTTTTCTTCATCTGCTCAAATTGGCGTAGAAGCTTGTTAACGTCCTCAACGCTTGTGCCCGATCCCTTGGCAATGCGCTTTCTGCGAGAGCCGTTGATAATATCGGGATGAAGCCTTTCCTTTCTCGTCATAGAAAGAATGATAGCCTCGATTTTTGCCATATGGCTCTCGTCAATTTCAGCATCCTTCAGCGCACCCGCCTTAACACCGGGAAGCATACCGAGTAGCTGATTAACGTTGCCCATCTTTTTGATTTGATACATCTGCTCAAGGAAATCCTCAAGGGTAAAGGTCTGTTCGCGGAACTTTTTCTCCATTTCCTTGGCGTTTTTCTCATCAAACGCCGCCTCCGCCTTTTCAATAAGCGAAAGCACGTCGCCCATTCCGAGAATTCTGGACGCCATACGGTCGGGGTGGAACAGCTCGATCGCATCAAGCTTTTCTCCCGTGCCGATAAACTTTATCGGCTTTCCGGTTACGTATCTGACCGACAGGGCAGCACCGCCACGTGTGTCACCGTCCATCTTCGTCAGAACAACTCCGGTAATATCCAATAGCTCGTTAAAGCTTTTAGCCACGTTAACCGCATCCTGACCCGTCATTGCATCAACGACAAGCAGAATTTCGGTCGGATTTGTTGCCTCTTTGATCTTTAGAAGCTCGCCCATCAGCTCCTCGTCAATATGCAGTCGGCCCGCGGTATCGATAAATACCATATCGTGTCCCTGCTTTGCCGCGTGTGCCATAGCAGCCTTGGCAATTTCAACGGGCGATATCTTCGCACCCATAGAGAAAACGGGAACGCCGATCGATTCACCGACGATCTTGAGCTGATCTATTGCGGCGGGGCGGTAAACGTCACATGCTACGAGCAGGGGGTTTTTGCCCTTTTGCTTATACATTGCCGCGATCTTCGCGGAATGCGTCGTTTTACCCGCACCCTGAAGTCCGCACATCATAACGACAGTCGGGGGCTTCGGGGAAATATTAATTTTTGCCGACTCCGAGCCCATAAGCTTGATGAGCTCTTCGTTGACTATCTTGATTATCTGTTGGGCGGGCAGAAGGCTTTCAAGCACGTCTGCGCCTACCGCTCTTTCGGTAACCGCTTTTATGAAATCACGGACAACCTTGAAGTTAACGTCCGCCTCAAGCAGTGCGAGCTTTACCTCGCGCATGCCCTCCTTGACGTCCGCCTCGGTCAGCTTGCCCTTGTTACGAAATCTCTTAAAAGCGTTTGAAAGCTTTTCTGTAAGACTTTGGAACATATCAGATTCCTTTATTCAGTATTGTGGATATAATTTCTTCCAGTATGGTTATAGTATCATCGCTTACACCGCCGGCTTCAAGTAGCGTCGCCTTCACGCCCTCAAGCTTTTTAGCTGCAAGCGACAGCTCCTCGTAATGCTCGGCAAGACCGAGCTTTTCTTCGAAAAATTCAAGCTGCTCCTCGCCCTTTTTAACGATATGTCTGACACCTTGACGCGAAATTCCTTCACCGTCCGCAATTTCGGAAAGGGAAAGGTCGTCCTCGTAGTATGCCTCCATAATATCCCTCGTCCGCTCGTCAAGCAGATTTGAATAAAAGTCCAGAAGAAAAGCTACAGAGAGATTTTTTTCAAACATAATTGCCTCGATATGTGTAATAAAATCGTGCTGTAAAGCAATTTACTTTACAAGTATAACAGATACTTTTCCTATTGTCAATAGCAAAATCAATTATTTGCAAAAATATTTTGAAAAACCTAAGATTTTTTTAAAAAAGACTTGATTTTTGAACAATAATATGCTACAATACCATAATGTATGAAACAAATGGTGCCAAGGTTGTAAAGTGATGACCTACGGACCCTCTCAGCCGGGGGGAATTCACGTAGCACGGGCCCTTTATTATTAAAAGGAGAATTGAAATGGCTAATATCAAGTCCGCTAAAAAGCGTATTCTTGTCAATCAGGCAAAGGCACTTCAGAACCAGATGGTTAAGAGCCAGCTTAAGACTGTAATCAAAAAGTTCAATGCAGCTGTTGAAGCCGGTGACAAGGCACAGGCTTCCGAGCTTTATAAGCTCGCCGTTAAGAAGACTGACCAGGCTGTTGCTCATGGCATTCTTCACAAGAACAATGCTGCACACAAGAAGTCGCAGTTCACACTCAAGTATAACCAGATGGCATAATGCCTTAAGACCTGCTTAACCCGGCAGGTCTTTTTGTTTTTCTCTTGACTTGTTTTCATCCATATGATATAATTAAGTAAAATATTTAATGTGAGGTTTCTTATGGCTAATTACGAAAAATTATCAAAAGAACTTTCCGAGCGCATCAGAGAGGATATTGAAAAGTGCACACGCCCGAATTTTGCCGCGAAAAGCTCCCTTGCTGTAAGAAGAGATCCCACCTCGGACAAGGAATCCGTTTGGCGGCCCGCGTATGCACGCGACGTTGACAAAATTATGCACAGCCCCTACTATAACAGGTATACCGATAAAACGCAGGTTTTCTCATTTTATAAAAATGACGACATAACCCGTCGCGCCCTACACGTGCAGCTCGTGTCGCGTATAGCGCGCTCAATCGGCTACGCCCTCAACCTTAACCTTGATTTGATTGAGGCTATTGCACTTGGACACGATATCGGTCACACCCCCTTCGGTCATGCGGGCGAGCGATATATCAGCGAGGTGTATCAGGCTGAAACTGGCAGATATTTCAACCATAACGTCCACAGCGTGCGCGTTCTTGACGGAATATTTGACCACAACATAACTCTTGATACCCTGGACGGCATAGTAACCCATAACGGCGAGTTTGAGTTAAGCGAGTATTATCCCGCATCTATCAGCGGCTTTGACGAGTTTGACGCGATGGTGGAGAGCTGCTACGTTGACGAGCAGAACGTAATTAAAATCGTTCCCTCAACTTTGGAGGGCTGCGTTGTGCGCGTGTGCGACATTATTGCATATCTCGGTAAGGATAGGCAAGACGCCACCAAGGCAAAGGTCGTTGAATCCGACCGATCCCTCGGGGATGACGGTATTGGCACTATCAATGCGGAGATAATAAACAACCTTGAGGTCAATATAATAGAAAACAGCTACGGTAAGCCCTATATCAAGCTTGATGCGGAGCATTACCTCGGTATGCGCGAGGCAAAACGAGCAAATTACCGTGAAATATATAAAAAGGATGAAACGGCACGAGTGCTTGACGAAACCGTTAAGCCTATGATGCAGCAAATGTACGAAAAGCTGCTCCGCGACCTTAAGGCCGGGGACAAAAGCTCACCGATATTCAAGCATCATATCGACTTTGTGCTTGGAAATCACTATTCTTCGCGCATTCCTTATATGGAAACCGAGCCCAACCAAATAGTCGTCGACTATATGGCTTCTATGACCGACGATTACTGCGCCGAGCTTTACGATTTCCTTTTCCCGAACAGTAATATGAATATCAAATATCACGGTTACTTTGAAGATCTTTCAAAATAAAAAAACAGCTTCAAGAATTTGAATATTAAAGAAGGTATTACAGTATGAAAAAGCTTATATCATTTATTCTCGTCCTCGCCATTCTTGCCGGAGCGGGCTTTTACGCATGTCGTCGGTTTGATATTGACCTCAGCTCAATATTCGGTAAAGAGCCCAAATTTAGTGATATCAGATTGGCAGTAAATGATCTGTTTGTTTATAGCGGTGACATTACCATACAGAAAAACGTTACCTCCACCGTGCTTTCCGACGGTGATGAGAGCGTATCCTCCTATACTGAGGTTGCATCCTACGATAAGCAGTCTAATATTGGATATTACCTCAGTCTTGAAGATTCAAGGCAGAAAAAACTTAAAATTTTTGAAGAAAACAATCAATATTATTTGCTAAACGGTGACCGGGAGGGAAGTATTACCGATTGGATGCTTTATACAGACGAAAACTTTTATGAAAAGTACGGTGAGTACGTTTTGTTTGCCGATAACGAAATGGATATAAAGCACATCTTTAAGACTCACCTCAAAGGACTCTACCTTGCAAGCTCGCTTGACGGCCTTAAAAAATCTTACGAAACCGTTCTTGCAACTGCCACGGCTAATACCCGTAAATTTGCACAAGTAGCGGATGAGCTTGATTTTTCGGACGGTACGACTCAATTTAACGTTACTTTGGATAAGCGCGACGGCGCAACCGTTCTCAAAACAGACGTTACTCTCGACGTGATAGGCTTTGAAGAGGGTGAATTTGGACGCTATAAGTATAGCACCGAGGTTGCGGTTTCTGATGATCGTGTAAAAGCTATAACCGTTTCTATTACCGAAACCGACCATTACGGCGACACCTACACCCAAAATATTCATTGCACCTTTGAATATTCCTTTGATAAGGAAGGATATGATGATATTGAATGCATAGTGCCGCTTGATAACGCCATCACAAACAGCGTACCCGTACACTCTATAATGAAAGTTCTTGAAGCGGAAAACATAGTCCACAATGACGAGCTTGTTAACCTTAACGATCTTGGTGCGCTTGCCGATATGCTTGCGTGGATCCTTGAATGTGAATACGGAGCAGCCGGCGATGTCAAGGCATTATATGCTGACGGTGACAAAAACACCTTGATTACCAATGAAAACTTTGATCTGATGGACCTTATGGAAATCGAACGTATTTATGCCGACGTTGAGATTTCCAGCGAGTTTGCGGTAATACGAACGAGAGGGACGCGTCAGGAGCTAGAGCAGCGATCATGGGAGTCAAGAATCGTTCTTGGTGATAATTGGATGAATATTCCGGAGCAGAGCTCTACGATGAGTGAAGTCTATAACGTATCAGCAAACTCGCTTTATACGGTTTACGAGGATGAACATCTTGAACGCGGCAAAGACTACGTCATAAAAGTAAACGGAGAAGTACTTAACTCATCTTCCTTTGCCCTTGTTGGCGGCGAGGAGTATTACGTTGAATATATCTACATGATATCAGATGACGTTATCACCCTTGATACCGTGTACGAATCTCTTATAGAGTGTGGATATTGATATCGGTTTCGCTGTTTTTGGGATTTTGACAATATAACCGTTTATTGTGAAGCATCAGAACAACCGACCGAATGGTATGAAAATTTTGGCGTTTTCTATAGCACTAATAGCGAAAAGCGATTAGTGCCTGTCTATTGGGCAGAAGAGTGGGAATATGATCAGGATGGAAATCCCACCCCCTTGAATTAGGCAACGTAAAATTTAAACAAAAATGAGTCCTGCGACGGTTTGTCGCAGGACTTTTAAATATCAAAGAAATTAAAAAATCCGAGGAACAGTCCTCGGATTTTTGCTTTAATTAGTTGGATACGTAGGGGAGAAGTGCC
>JAGCJI010000111.1 GCA_017648085.1 Clostridia bacterium
ACCACGACCACGACCACCACGAGCACGGTGAGCATTCCGGCTGCGGCCACCACGACCACGACCACCATGAGCACGGTGAGCATTGCAGCTGCGGTCACCACGACCACGACCACCACGAGCACGGTGAGCATTGCGGTTGCGGATGCCACGACCACGGCCATCACCACGCGGACGAGGTGTTCGTAAGCTTTGGTGTGGAAACCGCTAAAAAATTCACCGAGCACGAGATCCTCAATGCGCTTTCGGCGTTTGACGAGGACAGCGATTACGGTATGATACTTCGCGCCAAGGGTATAGTTGCCGCTGAGGACGGAGAGTGGATACACTTTGACTACGTTCCCGGAGAGCCTAACGTAAGACGCGGCAGCGCGGGAATAATCGGCAGACTTTGCGTTATCGGCGCAGATATAGATAAAGAGAAGCTTGCAGAGCTTTTCGGAGTTTGAGGTTGATATAATGAACGTTTCGGTTTATCTTTTTACCGGCTTTCTTGAGGGTGGCAAAACCAGCTTTATAAAAGAAACGCTTAAGGACCCGAATTTTAACGACGGTAAGCATAAATATCTTGTAATATCCTGCGAGGATGGGGAGGAGGAGCTTGATCCCGACACTCTTGCTCCGAACGTATCACTTGCATCCTTTGATGACGTGCAGAAAATTACCCCCGACCGCCTTTCAGCTATGCAGAAGCGCGCCGGTGCTGACGTCGTAGTCGTTGAGTATAACGGTATGTGGACGCTTGACGCCTTTTATAATGCAATACCCGACGGCTGGATGGTATTCCAGGAAATATTTATAGCTGATTCAACGACGATACTTTCTTATAACCTCAATATGCGCCAGCTGGTTGTAGACAAGCTCACCAGCTGTGAGATGGCAGTGTTTAACCGCACCACCGATAAAACCGATAAAGAGGCACTTCACAAGCTGGTACGCGGTGTATCCCGCAAGGCTAATATCTGCTACGAGGATACCGAGGGCGAGATTGAGTTTGACCAAATGGAAGATCCTCTGCCGTTTGATATAGAAGCCCCCGTGATCAATATTAAGGATGAGGATTTTGCAATCTTCTACCGCGATATGAGCGAGGAGTTTTCAAAGTACGTCGGCAAAACGGTAAGATTCAAGGGCATAGTCGCCCTTGATGCGTCCTTACCCAAGGGGCAATTTGCCGTAGGCAGACATATTATGACCTGCTGTGAAGCTGATATAACCTATCGCGGCGTCGTTGCAAAGGGAATGGGTGCGCTCAAGCTCTCGACTCGCGATTGGGTAATCCTTGAGGGTAAGCTTTGTGAGGAGTATTCAAAGCTTTACCGTGCGCGCGGTCCTGTGCTTACGGTAACGAAAATACAAAGGGCAGAGAAGCCCGTGCAGGAAGTAGCTACATTCTATTAAGAGAGGTCAGCTTGTTATGAAAAAGCAAGAAGGAAAGTTTCCTTTTTATATGTATTCTCAAAACGGAGAGGGTAGAATAATTGAAGCGCATACCAACGATACCGCCATCGAAATCGTTGAGGTTCTTAACGGTGAGGTAAACGTGCAGATCGGCACGGAGCTTATCGTAGCTGAAAAGGGAGATTTTCTCTACGTTCCTCCAACCCTGGTATTTTGCGCGGAGGCAGCATCGACACGCGCATCAATACGCGGAATAGTATTTAATTCATCTATAATCGAGGATAATATGGAAAACTTTGATGCAGAGGTGTTCTATATGTTTTACCTTCAGTCAAAGAATAAGGTTGCCCCGTTTAGAGATGGGCATCCCGTTCACGCAATGCTGAAAAAATATATGTCGGAGTCATATGACGAGTATGTTGGAAAGGACGTTTGCTACAACCTACCCATCCGCGCCAATATATATCTTATGATGACAGCTCTTCTCCGTTACTACTGCGGCACGAAGGACGATGCCGACAGAATGGTATATCATAACGTATTGCGTATGCGACCCGTTATAGAGTACGTAGGCGAGCATTATTGTGAGAAGATATACATAGAAAAGCTGTCTGATATGATCAATATCTCTCCCGACTACTTTACAAAAACCTTTAAGGACTCGATAGGAAAAACACCGATAGAATATATAAACGGCTTGCGCATAAACGAATCAATGCGCCGCCTTTGTGAAACCGATGACGCAATCGCCGACATTGCGGACCGCATCGGCTTCTGCAATGCCAATTATTTCCATAAAATATTCAAGCAGTATATGGGAGTAAGTCCCTTGGCTTACAGAAAAAGCACGAAAAAATAACTCGTAAAAGTCAAATTACTGCCAAAAGCATAAAAAAAGCACTTCGGATGAAGTGCTTTTTTCTTTATTCAGATTTAAGTATAAGCTTTAAATCTTCCTCGCCTTTGACGAATTCCTTTGTAACGACAGCGCTCGCAACGTCGGAGCGAGAGGGAAGCTCGTACATCGGCTTCATCATGATCCCCTCAAGGATCGATCGAAGTCCGCGCGCGCCCGTGTTTCTCTCTATTGCGAGATGTGCGATAGCTTCAAAAGCTCCGTCGTCAAATTCAAGCTTGATTCCGTCCATGTCAAGCAGCTTTTGGTATTGCTTATAAAGAGCGTTTTTCGGCTCTTTCATAATTCTGACAAGCGACGCCTCATCAAGATTGTCAAGTGCTACTATAACGGGAAGTCTGCCTACAAGCTCGGGAATAAGTCCGTACTTTACAACGTCGTGTGCTATAACGTCCTTGTAAACACCCTTTTCCACTTTTTCCTTTTTAGTTACCTTGTCAGTGGAAAATCCTATTTGTTGGCTGCCCTTGCGCTGCTCTATAATTGATTCTATGCCGTCAAATGCGCCACCGCAGATAAACAGAATGTTTTTGGTGTTTATCTGTATAAATTCCTGATTCGGATGCTTTCTGCCGCCCTGTGGGGGTACGTTTGCCGTCGTGCCCTCAAGTATTTTAAGCAGAGCCTGCTGGACTCCTTCACCGGATACGTCGCGCGTTATAGAGCGGTTTTCTCCCTTGCGTGAAATCTTATCGATCTCATCAATATAAATAATACCGTGCTCGGCGCGCTCAACGTCATAGTCTGCTGCCTGAATAAGTCGGAGCAGGATATTCTCTACGTCCTCACCAACGTAACCCGCCTCGGTAAGAGTGGTAGCGTCGGCTATTGCAAAGGGCACCTTGAAGCTCTTGGCAAGCGTCTGGGCAAGATAGGTCTTTCCTACACCGGTAGGACCGAGCAGAAGCACGTTTGATTTTTGCAGCTCGATTTCTTCAATCTGTGCTGCTTCTTCCTTGCGTCCTCTTTTTTTGCCGCCCTTTTTTTCAAGAGTGAGTATTCTCTTATAGTGATTGTAAACCGCAACAGCGAGCGCAAGCTTTGCATCGTCCTGACCTATAACGTAATCGTCAAGCATCGCCTTGATGTCAATGGGGCGGGGCAGAGTTTCAAACGTTAATTCCTCATCCCCACCGTACTGCATTGGCGTAATATGCTCGTCAATGAAGTCGGCGCACAGGCTTACGCAGCCGTCACAAATATAAGTACGACCGTCGGGCGCGGGGAACAGTAATCCAACCTCTTCTTCGCTTTTTTCACAAAACGCACAGTGCCTGGAAATTCTGTTATCAGATTCTGCCATATTTTAAATTTCCTTTTTGGTGATTACTTTGTCGATAAGTCCATATTTCTGTGCTTCGTCGGCACTCATAAAATTATCTCTTTCGGTATCCTTCTCAATAGTCTTGAGGGGCTTGCCGGTCTGCTCGGCAAGGAGTCTGTTAAGCTTGTCGCGGATCTTCAATATGTGATCTGCGTGAATCTTAATATCCGACGCCTGACCCTGCATACCGCCGAGGGGCTGGTGTATCATTATCTCAGAGTTGGGAAGGGCAAATCTTTTGCCGGGTGTGCCGCTTGAGAGCAGGAACGCACCCATAGAAGCCGCCATACCGATGCAGATAGTGGAAACGTCACACTTAATGTAATTCATAGTGTCGTAAATAGACATACCTGCGGAAATAGATCCACCGGGGCTGTTAATATAGAAGTAGATATCCTTGTCGGGATCTTGAGCCTCAAGATAGAGCATCTGCGCTACGACGAGCGATGCCGTGGTGTCGTTGACCTCGTCTGCAAGAAATATAATTCTGTCGTTCAAAAGTCTTGAGTAGATATCGTATGAGCGCTCACCGCGTGAGGTCTGCTCAACGACCATTGGTACAAGTGCCATTGTTTTCTCCTTTTTAGGTTTGTGGAAAAGTTCGCTTTTCATAAAAGCGACAAAATACGATTTTTATAAAAAGCCGACAGTCAAAGGCGTAAGAATTTGACTATCGGCTTATAGGCTTACGCCCGATTATTTTACCTTTGCGTTTTCCTTAACGAGATCCATAGCGCGTGCAACGAGTACGTCAGCCTTGATATCGTCTGCGAGTATCATACCCTTAACCTGATCCTCGGGAACGTTGTAAGCGTTAGCGATTCTCGTGTATTCAGCCGCAACGTCCTCGTCGGAAACGGTAAGTGCTTCAAGCTCTGCGATCTTCTCAAGAGCAAGTCTTACCTTAACCTGCTTTTCAGCCTGGGGACGCATCTCTGCGCGAAGACCGTCAAGGGTGAGTCCGGTATACTTAAGGTACATATTGAGGTCAAGACCGCTCTGACGGAGTCTTGTATCGTAATCACGAACGTAGTTCTCGGTCTCTGCCTCGAACATAGGCTCGGGAATCTCTGCAACAAGCTTCTCAATAAGAGCCTCTGCAAGTGCGGATTCAAACTCGCCCTGCGCCTTATCCTCGTTTCTCTTTACCATTTTAGCCTTGAGATCGGCCTTATATTCATCAAGCGTGTCAAATTCGGAAACGTCCTTTGCAAACTCGTCGTCAGCTTCGGGAAGCTCCTCAAACTTAATTGCATTGAGCTTGGTCTTAAATACCGCAGCCTTGCCTGCAAGCTCCTTTGCGTGATATTCCTCGGGGAAGGTTACGTTAACGTCGAACTCATCGCCGATATTCTTGCCGACTATCTGCTCCTCAAAGCCGGGGATAAATGCACCCGAGCCGAGCTTGAGGTCGTGACCGTCAGCCTTACCGCCTGCGAAGGGAGTACCGTCAACCGAGCCCTCGTAGTCGATAACGCAGATGTCGCCCATAGCGGCAGCTCTGTCGGTGATCTCAATAGTTCTGGCATTTCTTTCACGAACGCGGTTGAGCTCTGCTTCAACCTCCTCGTCGGTGACCTCGGCAACCTTCTTTTCAGCCTCGATACCGCGATAGCCCTCGATAGTAACCTCGGGCTTAACAAAGCCCTCTGCTTTAAGCACAATATCACCCTCTGCGGAAACAAGGTCGAAGCTGGGATTGCCTACGATGGTAATGCCTGCTTCCTTTACTGCCTCCTCAAATGCGTCGGGAATGCATGCGTTGATCGCATCCTCAAAGAATATTCCCTTGCCATACATCTTTTCAATTATGGCTTTGGGTGCTTTTCCTTTTCTCCAGCCGGGTACGTTGATGGATTTTACCTTCTTCTTGTACGCTGCCATTTCAGCTTTGTCAAAAGCTTCCTTGCTTACGGAGAATTCCATAACGAAGCCGGATTTCTCGGTAAGTTCCTTTTTAATAAGACTCATTTTTTTCCTCCGAAAATATATGATAAATTTATTAGAATCAAATCGACCGTATTATTTTACTATAAAATATAAGTTTTGTCAAGAGATTTGGGGTATTTTATTCCGGTTTGATTATTTTTGGTACAAAATCAAGGTAATCTGCGGAAATTATACTCATTTTTATCCCCTTGTAAATAAAGGTGGGCTCTACGGTGTAGTTGCCGTGTATATGTCCGTAATAAACGTCCTTAATGCCGTAGCTCAAAAGCAGATTTATTATTGACTCCGACTCCTTTCCGTTCCAAAAGGGCGGGAAGTGCATAAAGACTACTATCGGTTTCTCCGGGTTTTCCGCCTTAAGTGCCATCGCCGCGTCAAGAGAAAACTTCAACCTTTGCGTTTCTCTGTTAGTCAGCTTTTCAAAATCCGTGGCGTTCGGCAGATTTGCGGCGTCCTCGTCGTGATACCAGCCGCGCGTGCCTGCTACTATGACGTTTTCCACCACGTGGGCGTTGTTAAATAAAAAGGATATGCTTCCGATTCCGTTTTTGTCAAAAAACTCGGCGTGCTTTTTCATCGTGCACCACCAAAAATCGTGGTTGCCCTTAAGCAGAATCTTCTTGCCGGGTAGGGAATCTATAAATTTTAAGTCCGAATACGCCTCCCCGAGCGTAAGAGCCCAGGAAACGTCGCCGGGAATAATGACCGTGTCCCCGTCTGTAACGAGCCGCGTCCAGTTTTGGCGCAGCCGCTCCGTGTAGGCGGTCCATCTTTTGCCGAATATCTCCATTGACTTGTCGGTGGAATCAAGGGTTGACAAGTGCAGGTCGGCTATAGCGAAAATTGACATATTTTTTCTCCGACGCAGTATAAAATCGGGTTTGGCGGTAAAAGTATATCTGCAAGCTTGAGGTGAACCGAGCATTACGCCGTGGCTAACTTATAAGCTCGCGAAAAAAAGAAGATGGGCGATGGCGATCTCCGCTCTCGCCAATGGAGTGAAAAATGGAAGAGAAGAAGTATCAAACAGAAAACAAGTGCGATATGTCCAAGCCCATTAAGGGCATTATGTGCGACGTTAAAAATTGCACTTATCACAACGGAAAAAGTGAGTGCTGCGCCGGCTGCATATCCGTAGGTCCGAGCAGCGCGTCAAGCTCCTCGGGCACAGCCTGCGTTACCTTTAAGCCCCGCACCTATTAAGATCGGGCAAACTTAACGGTCGCATCCTCCATTTCGGATTTGTCGATCTTTCCTACGTGAATCACCGGTCTCTTGTCTATGTCTTTAAGAGGGGCGGGGATACTCACGCCGCTTTCGGCTTCAAGCTCGACTAAGGCTGAAAGCTCGTCCGCGGGCTCACGGCTGCATACCGCAAGGAAAACGTCGCGTGCAAATTTGTAGGGGGAAGCGGTTGATACCACAAGAATTTTTCTTTCTGCCTTATAGTCCTCAAGGTAGCAGTCTGCCGCGTGTACGGCAACTGCGGTATGAGTGTCGAAAAGGCAGTTTTTCTGCTTGTGTATTTTGTTTATTTTATGTCGCGTTTCATCCTCAGTCGTATAGTATCCGACGAAGCTTGAATTTATCATGGCTAGCTCTTGCTCTGCAAGAGTATATTTTCCTTCTGCCGCAAGTTTTTCCATATATTCTGCGGTTTTTTCACTTCCAAGTGTGATATAAAGAAGTCGCTCGAGGTTTGAGGAAATCAGTATATCCATAGAAGGTGAGATGGTCGCGTGAAAGTCCCTCGCTCTGTTGTAGGTTCCGGTTTTGAGAAAGTCCGTGAGAACGTTATTTACGTTAGATGCGCATACCAGCTTATCGATCGGAAGCCCCATAAGCTTTGCGACGTAAGCGGCGAAAATATTACCGAAGTTTCCGGTAGGCACGCAGACGTCGATCTTCTCGCCCATCTCAATGCTGCCCGAATTGTACATATCGCAATATGCGGAAATATAATAAACTATCTGCGGCACGAGTCTGCCCCAGTTGATCGAGTTTGCACTGGAAAGGAAAACTCCCGACTCGGCAAGCTTTTCTTTTATTTTTTCATTTGCAAAAATCTTTTTAACACCGCTCTGCGCGTCGTCAAAGTTGCCCACAATTCCGCTGACCGAAACGTTGTTACCCTCCTGCGACTGCATTTGCAGCTTCTGAACGCGGCTTACGCCGTGAATGGGGTAGAACACCTTTACCTTTGTGCCTTCAATATTTTTATAGCCCTCAAGTGCGGCCTTTCCGGTGTCGCCGGAGGTAGCAACCAGTATAAGCGCGGTTTTTTCTTCTCCGCACTTGCGAAGGGAGCGCGTGAAAAGTCTCGGCATTATCTGCAACGCCATATCCTTGAATGCTGCGGTAGGACCGTGCCATAGCTCAAGCATATACTCTTTGTCAGAGAGTTTGGTGACGGGGGCGGGGTGTGAGCCGAATTTTTCTACGGAATACGCACCGCGTGCGTCCTCAAGCAGCTCGTCGTACGTAAAATCCGTTAAGAATTTTGAAAGCACGGTTGCCGCCCTTTCGCAGTATGAAAGGGAAGCGAGTGACAAAATCTCACCCTCTGCCAAAGTGGGAATGCTCTCGGGCATATAAAGTCCGCCGTCCTTTGCCAGTCCCGTCTTTATCGCGTATGCGGAGCTTACGCTCTCATCAATAATTCCTCTTGTGCTAACGTAATTCATAAAATTCAAAGTTGCCTTTCTTTAAGGTCTGCCGTAGGCAGTGTTTCTTGTAAATGCGTTTTTCATATGTACGGTGTTTAATATCTTGCCGTCAGCGGTCAGATAAACCTCGATTACGTCAAGGCTCACTTCTTTTTGCACGCTTCTTGAGCCAAGATAATACTTTGCCGCGCAAATAATCTTCCGTTGCTTGTCCGGTGTAACCGCTGATGCAGGGCGCGGCTCTTTTGGATTTTCCCGTCCCACCGTGCGCGTCTTGACTTCAATAAAAGCTAAAGTATCCTTGCTCTCGGCAACAATATCTATTTCGTTACCGAACGCAACGTAATTGCGCTCTATTATTTTGTAGCCGTGCTTTTTTAGATATGCGGCAGCTTGAGCCTCGCCCTTGTTGCCGATTTTTCTTTTCGGGGTAAGAAGCTCAAGAATTTTCATCGTTCAAAAATTTCAAAAAGCTTCTTCTGTGTATGGGTGCAGGACCGAATTTCCGTACCGCGTCCATATGCTCCTTCGTTGGATACCCCTTGTGCTTGGCTATGCCGTATTCCGGATACTCCTCGTCAAGCAGCTTGCAGCCTCGGTCACGCGTTACCTTTGCAAGAATTGACGCCGCCGCTATGGAATA
>JAGCJI010000112.1 GCA_017648085.1 Clostridia bacterium
ACACTCTTGCGATTTTTGCTCGCGGTCTTAATGTGAAAACCCCGCAAAACCTTGTTATGTGCAACCGTAAGGGATATTACGATAAGGATTTTAACCGTATTACAGTGGCAGAGGTGGAGCATATTCTCCATAATGCCGGAAAAGTCTTTATGAAAACCACCACGGATAGCTGTGGCGGTCGCGGATGTGCCGTTGCAAATTTTGTAGACGGAGTTGACGTGAACACCAATCTTTCAGTTGCCGAAACTATGAAATCTCTGGGCTCAAACTTTTCCATACAGGAAATCTTGGTCTGTCACGAAAGTATTCGCCGTATATATTCGGGAAGCGCCAATACCTTTAGGATTATCACGTATATTTTGGAGGGTGAGGTCTATCACTGTCCTGTGATTATGCGCATGGGCAGAGGTGGGGCTGTTACAGATAATGCTTCCGCGGGCGGTATTTTTATTGCCCTAGATGATGACGGAACATTGCATAAATCCGCATTTTCCGAATACAGAGATGAATTCACTATTCATCCGGACACAAACGTGGTTTTTGAGGGGATGAAAATAGAACATCTTGATAAAGCCATTGCTGCTGCAGAAAAATTGCAGA
Source organism: Clostridia bacterium (assembly GCA_017648085.1). Taxonomy (GTDB): domain Bacteria; phylum Bacillota; class Clostridia; order Oscillospirales; family CAG-272; genus UBA1740. The sequence continues at coordinate 601 of JAGCJI010000112.1, forward strand.
TGGCAATACCTCAGGTAGCCGTAGTTAACTGGGATTTCACTATCAATGAGGACGGAGAGCCTATTCTTATAGAAGCAAATATGAAAAACGATACTCAATCGGGCAGCATATGGCTTCCGCAAATGGCACACGGTAAGGGCGCATTCGGAGAAAATACAGCTAAGGTTTTGCAGTATGTTCGCCGCGCCAAAAAGATGTCCTTCACAAAACGCAAAAATTTTCCTATGTAATTTAAATAATAAAAGCAGAGTTTGTTACGAACTCTGCTTTTATTATTATTTTTTTGCCTTGCGGCGCTCTTCCATCAGCTTATCAAGGAAGCATACCCACTTGACAGTCATATTCGGGTTTGGCTGCGGTGAAACGTATATAAGTCTGCCGTTGTGGTATATGTCGAAATGGTCGCCCGGTGTTATCGGAAAGGCGACTATCTTTTCAGGGCTCACCTCAAACTCTATCTCTTCGCCGTGCATAGTGCCTTTAAGGCGGAACACGTCTTTGTCGATATAAATCTCGCCCTCGCCTGCATTTGCGTCCATAAATCCGTCATCGCCGCAGCAGCCGAGCCGAGCTTTTGAGGATATGCTTTCGGTCTCGGTATCAATGGAGCTCTGTTGCCACTCAAACCACTCGTTAACACGTGTAAAGGGGGACCCGTGCAGCCTGTATTGCGAGTCAAGTGTCGCATCAAGTCCACATTCGCACTTGATGTGACCGCTATCCTCCTTTACCGTGCCCTCCTTTTTACATATAGGGCATTTGAAAAGGATCTTGTCGACTCCGCGCGCAATATTCTCGCTTCTGTATTCTATACCGTCCATCGCCATCTCGTCATCGTTACTTATGGCATCTGCCGTTATCCTTTGAATTTCGCACACGTCCTTTTCGGCAATTTCATCAGCCGTGAGCAAAAGCTTGACGGATGCGTGTATCTTTCCGGGACGGTCGTCGCCCTTGTCGCGCCATTTCGGGAATGTCAGATATGCTCCCTCGGCCTTCCAAGCGTACAGATCAACACCAAGTTTTTTTATAAGCTCTGCCGTGCCGTCCGCTATGGGTAAGGTGTGTCCGTAGCAGGAGAGTCTGCCTTCGGCAAAGATGACTATAACCGCGCCCTCATGCTTTGCACGTAAGATCTTTACTATCGTTGAGGCGTCGGGCGTAAACATCTTCTTCGGAATAACGTGCATCAGCTTTAATAGGCCTGCCGTCGATGGGTTGTGCATAAAATGCTCGCTGACTATGTATGTCGGGCGTATAGGATATAGGGTAAGTGCGGAAAGGTAATGATCCATATCCGAGGTATGAGTTGCCACGATTATCGCAGGGCCCTTGATATTCTTTACTATCTCCCTGTCATAACTTATACCGTACTTTTTGGTATACTTGCGCTTCATCGCAAGATACGCCATGGTATATATAAAGGCATTCGGCTTTCCGATTTTCTGCTTCTTTTTCTTGTTCTTGCTCATATGTCACCGCCTAAATTAGTTATAAAGATTTAGTCGCATCTTCCGCAAATTCCCCAGCCGATACTGAAAAAATATTGCGTGTAGGAGGCATCGCTTGATTTAATTTCAATATATTCACTCGTGTCGGTAAGGTTTGGAATGTCACCGTTACTCTGTCTGCCGATCACAATTCCCATCGCGGGCAGGTATCCCGTGTCGCCGGAAAGTATGAATTCCGTGTCTTTTACCTCGGTATATGTGATTTCTGCTCCATCAGAGACACCGACTATTCCGCCGGCAGATTTCTCGGCACTTAACGAGTAAAGCTCGATTTTTGAGCTGCCGCTCGCCGTCCCACCAACGTAGCAGGATTTAACCGTAGCCGACTCGGCAAGGTATCCTGCAATACCGCCGATATTTCCGCTTCCGTATAAGCTTACGGTCGCAAGCTGACAGCCGTAAATCTCACCAACTGACGCGCCCGTGACAGTGCCTATATAGGATTTATCGGTTTGGACGGATACTTTCGTCAGCGCAAACGTGCAATTTTCTATCCTGCCGTTATTTTTACCGCAAATAAATCCGGCGTAAATTGTCGCATCACCGCCGTATTCCTCGCTTACGGTAATATGGGAGCTTCTGATATGAAGCCCGTGGATATATCCACCCGTTTGATTGCCTCTTGAAATTTGCTCAAAAAGTCCAAGGTACAGCTTGCCATCAATCGGTGCCGCAGATACCGAAACGTTTAAATTGGAAACAATGCAGTTATTACCGTCGAGAAATCCCGTGAAGACCCCTGCAATCGGTGTCCATAGCGCATTTTCAAAATCGATATTGTTGCCGAGCTTATAATGTGCCGACATATCTTTCGTGATTTCTAAAAAGTCATCTCTCTTTGTAATTATATATGGGTCGGTGCTTGTTCCGCTTCCTTTGAGTCGCACCATACCCTCACCCTTGACAAATTTCGCGGTCAGTGTAATGCTTGACTCTACTGTAAAGGAAATCTCTCTATCGCTCGAAATCTTTACGCCGCCGACGTACCATCCGTCAAAGTCGTAATTATCATTAGGCATGGCAACAAGGGTAGCCGTGTCACCTTTTTCGTAATAGGTTAGGTTGCCCGAAACCTCTCCGTTACCGTCTGTAAGCACCGTTAACGTCCGCTCTGTGACCACGTTAAAGCTATCGCAAAGCTCACCGTACGCATTTTGAACTGACGTGCGAAAAAAGCGCCAAAGCTCCTCTCGCCTTTCGACGTTTATGTCCTCAACCAAGAGCCACAGACCTATAAGCGAATCCTCGCTAAAAACATCTGCGCTCGCATAGTAGTCGGGGCTTTCGTCAAAAGCGTTGGCCCAGCTCGTCAGCATTTCGGTACACGCCTCAATACTTGATGTATCGATCCAAGGACCGCCAACTTGATTTATGCGAACGTTCACGGTAATGCCCTCACGCTCACATTCGCCGCCGTATGATGCCGCCTGATCACCTGATACCAGCGCGCCTATATAGTCGATATGCGCCTTGACTGCGGCAAGGGAATCGTCGGTATACTCCGCTTCATTTGAGGAATATGTAACGCAAAACTCTATTCGACCGCCCATCGCGGCGTCCTTTATAAAATGAGTTCCGTATTTAGTATAAAGCATCTCGGGCGGTAGGGTGTTCAAATCCGACTTAAACTCATCCGACAGCATCGCCCGAAGCTCCTCCACCGAGTCGGTTAGGCATAATGAAAACAAATTTACCTGATACACACCCTTGTAGAAATAATAGAACGTGCTACTGTCAATTTCCTTAAAATCGTCAAGCAGTGCCTTCGCAAAGCATCCGCCGATTTGCTCCGCTTCACCGACGTAGTCCTCATAAAGCTCTTTGATGGAATCTCCCGAATATTCTTTAAATAGGTGTGTGCTTGCCCGTGTTAATTTAACGCCTGCCCATGCCAGCTTTTCCTCATCAATAATCGGCGCATCCGCCTTCGCGTAAATTCCGTTAATATAAGGCGCACCTATAAGGTCGTAACCGTATCCGATTCCGGAGGCCTGAATACCAAAGTTCAAAAACTGCGAGTATTTGCCGTTGGCACTCTCGCCCTCGTCTATGTCCGTCAGCTCAAAAGCCTTTGACTCGCCTCCGCACGAGGTCGCGCAAAGCAGTATTAGGGCACTCACGGTCAGTATCGCGAGCCATTTTATGCTTATATTAATTTTCACAAACGTCCGCACCTTTACTTTATTAGGCGTAAAGTGACAAAATTCGCCAATTAATAATATTATACCCGAATATAACGGTATATTCAAGATATTTGCCGTTTTTTTTCGTATTTATCATCGCATTTCAAAAAATCAGGGATAAATACAAGTGAAATTACATAAAACTTGCAAACTCAATTTGTTTGTGATATAATCTCAATTGTAATAGATATTAATGCAATTCTAGCTTGTAGTAACGATTTGAATTACTTGGAGGTACAAGATGAAATTTTCCGCAGTAGGCGACGTAATAATCGGAAGAAGAATTCAGAAAAACTATGTCGGATATAGTGAGCTCGCACGATAATCAATTCTACCGACGCAAGGTTTTTTAATCTTGAAACCACTCTTAATCGGGAAGGGGAGTGCTTTGCGGCTGAGGTTAGCGGCGGCACTTATCTACGCACAAATCCCGAGGTGCTTGACGACGTCAAAAGGTTTGGCTTTAATATGACGAGCTTTAATAATAACCACGCAATGGATTTTTCCTTTGACGGATTGCTGGCAACCCTTCGTGCCGTAGATGAAAGCGGTTTGGTGCACAGTGGGGTTGGAAGAAATCTTGGCGAAGCTTCAGCATCGCGTTATCTTGAAACGGTCAAGGGGCGTGTCGCTTTAATCTCGGTTAATTCATCTCTCGCCGGTCAGATGAGCGCTGGCGAGCAGACCCCCAGAATAAAGGGGCGACCCGGTGTCAATCCATTAAGAACTACTCAAAAGGTAGACTTGGAAGAAGAGGATTACATACACCTCTCCGAAATAATACGAAAAACCGGCATCAATGCCGCAGCCGAAATTTCAAAGCGTGAGGGGTATCGCGGCGGAGTTACAGATGAGCAAAAACAATATATAGACCGTGTAAACTTTTACTGCTCCGACAAGACCGACTTTAAAATGGAAATAAACAAAGCGGACCTCGCCCGTGTGGAAAAGTCTATTCGAGAGGCGCAACTTCAAGCGTATTATATCGTTATTTCGGTTCACTCCCATCAAATTGAGGGGTTTGAAAAGGAAACGCCGGCAGGATTTTTAAAAGAGTTCGCGCACTTCTGCATAGATAAGGGCGCGCACGCGATAATCGGACACGGCCCCCACCTTTTACGCCCAATTGAAGTTTATAAAAAGCGTCCGATATTCTATTCGCTCGGTGATTTTATCCTTCAGCTTTATAACGTGGAGTTTGCACCCGAAGAGTTTTACTCGCAATACAATTTAACCTCTCGCGATACGGTGCACGAGCTTCTGAAAGCTCGATCCAAAAACTTCACGCGCGGCCTTATGACCGATAAGCGAATGTTTGTTTCAGTAATACCCTGTTGGGAGATGGAGGACGGCGAGCTTGTAGAGCTGGTGCTTTATCCCATCCTGCTTTCCATGGACGGTAAAAAATCCGAGATCGGATTACCACGCCTTTGTACCGAGCCCG
>JAGCJI010000001.1 GCA_017648085.1 Clostridia bacterium
GAATGCTTCAGGAAAAGATATCTGACGTTGTGAAGGGCGTTGACGGAATTCCCGAGTCGGTGGAGGATGTAAGCCCTACCCGTGTTAAAGAAAACGCCGAGGAAAGAGCCTTTGCCAAGCCAGAACCGCAACCTCAGTATTCCGTACCGGAGCAGACGTACAGACCGTATTATATGCCACCGCAGGGCGTTACCGTTGCTCCTATGAGTATAGACATCTCTAAAACTGTAGAGGATGCAATATGTGCCTCGCTTGAAAAGTTTAAGGAGGCGTTTGCAAAGCGCATCGATGAATGCGTAAACGAGCTTCCGATACCGGCAACCCCCGTCGTGCCTGTCCAACCCACCGTCACAGATGTACCGGCTTCAAACGCCCCTCAAGAGGACGTAGCTTTGCCCGAGACCGAGGACACATCCATGACAGAGGAGCTTGCATCCGAGGCTGATAGTACCCCCGAATCCGACACGCCCCCCTCCGTTGACTCTCCCGTAGCTTCTGCTCCTATGGAGACCGAGGGTGTATGTCTTATGGAGGAAAGCGTGCTTCAGGAGGAGTGCCTTATAGCTGAAAAGCTTTTAAAGTTAACAGAGGATCTGAAAACTTTGTCGGACGCCATAAGTCAGCTCGGCGCGATGTATATGGAGCTTTCCGATAAGCAGAAGGATGCCACAGAAATGCAGCGCAAGATCAACGATATGCAGCGCGCGGTATCCCGTGAGATTGCAGGTGTCCAGGTAAACCAAAAGGTTATAGCACAGGAACAAGCGGCTGTTTCGGGCGAGCAAACGGCACTTATCGAGGAGCAAAAGGCGATAGTCGAAAATCAGAAGCTTGTCGTTGAGGCGCAAGCAGGCGTAACCGAGCTGCAAAAAACTGTGATTTTGGCACACACCGCTCTTGAGGAAGAGATGAGTGGCGTGCTTAATGCGCAAAAAGAGGCAATCGTTACCCAGCAGACATTGGTAACGGCGGCGGCGAAGAATTCGGAGCTTCAGCAGGACGTGCTTGAAAAGCAAACAGAGCTTGCCGATGCTCAAAAGGCGGTAATGAGTGCGCAAAGAGCTCTATCCCGATCGCACCGCTCGGTAGCGGCGAGAGTGATAAATCCGAAAGCGGAGGAAAGCAAGCCCACAGTACGCAAAAATAAGACCCCTGCCGACGAGCCGATGGAAAGTGCGGCTGCCGCAGAGGTCATGGGTGAGGATTAAGGCTGTATCCGAGTTCGGATTCGACACTCTTCCATAATCCTTCAAATACATATATAAAGTCGGAGTCTCGTACTCCGACTTTTTTAATTTTATGCATACGGCTCTTCTCGTACGGGAGTATCACGGTATTGCCACCACGCACACCTGATATCGTTGCTATAAGCTCTCTCGCCGCGCGCTCTCCGATGTCAACATAGGCAGGCGTGTGAGATAAAAGAGATAAAATTGCACCGCTTGGCCCATCGCAAAGTGAAAAGGCGGAATCCGAGATCGCGCCCTCAAAATCTAAAAGTCCCCTCGGGGTCAGCATAGGAGCGTCAAGCATTCGTGACATTCGTCGCGCCCCTCGAAGCGCATCCCCGAATGAGATCGGAATAAACAGCGGCAAAAGGGAAGAGCGCGCGGCTATTTTTGCCACGTCCTCACAGCTTTTAATAGCACCGTTTTCCGTTATGATCGCAAAGTGCCTTTTATCCGTTTTATACTGCTTGATTTTAGAATAGTGCTCGTAATATGAAAAGAGTAATTTTATCACCGGGATTCTCCAAAAAAAATCCCCGCCGGTCCATTTCTTGACAACAGCGGGGAGAATGAATATAATATATACGTGGTGTACGTCGCTAGCCGAGGTGCGCGGCGAGTATATTCCAATGGCTCGGGCCGTCAGATTATAACCGCGTTGTCGCATAGCTCTTCGTCATGCACAGATGCAACGAGCTGAACGTGATAGGCGTCGATAACCGCCTCCTCAAGCGTATTGCGAAACTCCGAATTGATTGGATGTACTATATCACGGTACGTGCCGTCGGGGTTTTTCCTTGAAGGCATTACTATAAAATATCTGTCGCGTGCGTAAATCACCTTCACGTCATGCACGGCAAGGCAATCGTCAAAGGTAACTGACGCTATAGCCTTCATTGGTCCTTCCTCAAAGAATTTTCTGATTTTGATATCCGTTATCTGCATAATCGTATTCCTTTCCGCGTAGTGTCTTTTTTTATGCTACCGAATATATTATACTGTAAGAATGTTACGAATATTCAAAAAACACTGCGTCAAATATTTAATTAATTGTTGACTTTTTGATAACGGCGCGTGTATAAATAATTAAATTGGGTAAGGTGCGGTAGAAATTTGTCAAAATTTCATTCTGATTATCGAAGGGAGGAAATAAGGAAAATCATTGCCGGCCCTGATGCAAGAGTGCATTTTTTGGGCGTAGGCGGAGTTGGGATGTGCTCGCTGTTTGTTTTGAGCGAGAAAATGGGACTCTCCGTGTCGGGAAGTGACAGAGAACGAGGATGTTATACCGATCATCTCATTAAAGCGGGCGCACGCATCATAGTGGGCTCTGATCCCGGGATGGCAGCGAGCTCTGATCTGCTCGTTTATTCTCTTGCGGTCGGTGAAGATGATGCGGAGCTTTTAGCGGCAGAGAAAAAGGGTGTGCCGTGCATCTCACGCGCGGAATATCTAGGCGCGCTTATGCAGGATTACCGCGTGCGCATAGGGGTTTCCGGCAGTCACGGAAAAAGCACGGTCAGCTCGATGCTAGATGCAATATTCACATTAGCGGGGAAACGTCCCACATCGGTTATAGGAGCTAATATATCCGATGTCGGACTCCCGATACGAGTCGGTGATAATGACGTTTTAGTATACGAGGCTTGCGAGTATAAGGATTCTTTTTTGCGATTTTCTCCCACTGCCGCCGTCTTTACAAATCTTGAGATGGATCACGCGGATTATTTTGAAAATATAGATGTGCTCGTCTCCTCGTTTAAGCGAGCTATGGCGGCAACACCCCTTATCGTCTATAACTATGACGACGCGCGGCTTTCCCGTATTGCAAGAGATATTGCGTCAAATGCCGTCAGCTACGGAATAGCTTCGGACGCAGACTTCCGCGCGACAGATATCAGAGCAAAAAACGGAAAATACTGCTTTAAAATTTTATACGCCGGTGGGGATGAGGTCAATATCAGCCTGTCCGTGCCGGGTAAATTCAACGTCAGCAATGCGCTCGGGGCGTTCGCTCTCGCATATACGCTCGGAATACCCGCGCGCGTGATAGAGGAAGCACTCTCGCGCTTTTCCGGAGTGGAGCGGCGAATCGAATTGGTCGGGGTGTGGCAGGGGGCTTCGGTATATTACGACTATGCCCATCATCCTACTGAAATATCAAATACGGTATCTGCCGTTAGAGATATGACGGAAGGCGAGATAACGGTAATATTCAGACCGCATACCTATTCAAGAACCGCCGCTCTTATGGACGACTTTGCCGTGGCACTTTCAAGCGCGGACAGTATTCTGCTCGCTGAAATCGAAGGGATACGCGAGGGCGCTATCGAAGGAATAAGCTCGTCTGCATTAGCCGCTAAAATAGGGGGGCGTGCGCGATTAATCGACGAAAAGAACTTAATATCGGAGCTATCGCGGCATAAGTCGGGTGCGATAATTATTATGGGCGCGGCGAACTTATCTGAAATCAAAAACATTATTCTCGGCAAAAATAAGGGGGATTGAAAATGGAAAACCTACTGATAAGTGCTTGCCTTCTCGGCGCTGCATGCCGCTATGACGGCAGGGAGGGAAAAGTAACAAAGATCGCAGAGCTATGCAAAAAGTATAATTTAGTTCCCGTGTGTCCCGAAATATACGGCGGACTCCCCACTCCTCGCACACCGAGCGAGCGGGTAGGGGACAAGGTCCTTATGCGCGATGGCGCGGACGTTACGGAAAATTATCTTCGCGGAGCTATTGCGGCGTATAAACTCTGCGAGCAGCTCGGATGCCGTAAGGCACTCTTAAAGGAGCGTAGTCCCTCTTGCGGAAGCGGAGAAATATATGACGGCACTTTTAGCGGAAAACTCGTCACGGGTGACGGGGTAACGGCGGAATATCTCAAAAAAAGAGGCATTACGGTATTCGGTGAGTCCGAGGTGGACAAGCTTCTCTAAAAATATTTTTAAATTTTGGCAAAAGCATTGAAAAAAGCACGATAATGTGCTAAAATACTTTATATATTAATTTTCCGGAGTAAGAAAATGGAAAGAACACTTGTAAAAAGCATATATTCCTGCCCCGAATCATTCGGCGGCAAAACAATAACCGTGGGCGGCTGGGTAAGAAACCTACGCGATTCCAAGGCGTTTGGATTCATCGACCTTAACGACGGCTCTTCGTTCGGTAGCATTCAGGTCGTTTTCGAGCGTGAAAAGGTTTCAAACTATGACGAGATCGCTTCTATGAACGTCGGCGCGGCACTTGTCGTTACCGGTGTCCTTGAGCTTACACCGGGTGCAAAGCAGCCCTTTGAACTTAAGGCAACAGCCATTGCTGTTGAGGGCACTTCAACTCCCGACTATCCTCTTCAGCCGAAGCGTCATACCGTTGAATTTTTGAGGGAGCAGGCGTATCTGCGCCCCAGAACGAACCTCTTCTCTGCGGTATTCAGAGTAAGAAGCGAGGTAGCATATGCGATCCATTCCTTCTTCCACAGCCGCGGCTTCGTATACGTTCACACCCCCATCATCACCGGTTCGGATGCCGAGGGTGCGGGTGAAATGTTCAGAGTTACTACGATAGATCCCGAAAATCCTCCGAGAAACGAGGACGGTAGCATCGATTACTCAAAGGATTTCTTTAGTAAGAGCACCAACCTTACGGTTTCGGGACAGCTCGAGGGTGAAACGTACGCAATGGCATTCGGTAACATATATACTTTCGGCCCCACCTTCCGTGCTGAAAATTCCAACACTGCGCGTCACGCGGCAGAGTTCTGGATGATCGAGCCGGAGATTGCATTTGCCGACCTTAACGACGATATGCAGCTTGCGTGGGATATGATCAAGTACATCATAAATCACGTTATGGATAACTGCAAGCAGGAGCTTGAGTTCTTCAACAA
>JAGCJI010000113.1 GCA_017648085.1 Clostridia bacterium
GGGTGAGTTTTTGACCGTATCACTGCTTGAATCCCGTGGCTACAATCCCCTCGTATATCGCTTCTTCTGTCTGCAGTCGCATTACAGAAAGAACCTCGTTTTCTCTTGGGAAAACCTTGAGAACGCAAAAATCGCGTACGATAAGCTTGTCGGCAGGGTAGCCGCTTTGAAGGATGACGGCGGCGAGATCGACGCCGATATGTTTGCCATAGGCAAAAAGAGATTTACCGACGCCCTTGATAACGACCTCAATACCTCGCTTGCGGTTACAGCACTTTACGACGTGTTTAAGCTTAACACCAACGGCGCGACCAAGCTCGCGCTTATCCGCGACTTTGAGGCGGTGCTCGACCTTGGACTTATCGCGGCGGCAAAAAAGCAAAACGAGAAAAAAGAGGACGACACCGCAGATGCCGATCCTGCCCTCGTAGCGTATATCAATGAGAGAATAGAAGCGCGCCGCGCTGCAAAGGCAGCGAAAAATTACGCCGAGGCAGATGCTATCCGCGCAGAGCTTCTTGAAAAGGGCATAACTCTTATAGACACGAAAGAGGGAACTAAATTCACCGTTTCGTAAATAAGACACCCGAAATTCCGTCACGGAAAAAACCCCCGTGACAAAACCGAAATAATTATAAGGAGGTGGCGGCTGTGTACGAGAAGCTCAAGGCAGACGTTGCATTTATAGATGGCGACTACACCGTCGCTGCCGATATGTATCTTGAGGGTGCGAGAGAGGGAGACTCCCTTGCCGCATTCAACTATGCACATTGCCTTTTTTACGGCTACGGCAGGGAAATTGATATGGCGGAGGCGAAAAGCTATTTTTCCTTTGCCGCAAATCTTCCGGGCGGCGAGTCGCATTACAACCTCGCCCTGATATATCTTCACGGCGACGGGGTAAGGCAGAATTTTCGCCTCGCGCATAAGCATATGCGTATATCTGCGGAGATGGGCTGTCTTGAAGCACAGCTCTACATGGGTATGGCGTCCACGCTAGGCTGTATGTTTGAGCCGGACGTTATAGGAATATCCATGATTCCTTTCCATAAGCCGATATACCGCGACGTTACCACACCGCTTCTTTCGGGCTACGTGCCCGATTTTGACGAGGAGGACGAGCGCTTTGCCGTTATTAAAGCCGATGCGAGGGAAGCTTTCCTTTGGTTTCAGGCGGCGGCACGCCACGACCCGACCTACGTCGAGCCCCTCGTTGCAAAGGGAAAATACCTCTATGCAAAATGCTATATAGACGGGCTTGGAACCGAATTTGACAGGGTAAAGGGTACGCGTCTTATGCTCGTCGCGGGTAAGAGCGGCTCTATGGAGGCGGTGTCCTATCTTAAGGAGAGCGGCGTTACTCCGGAAATGATACTTGCCGCGGGTAAAAAGAAACGCGATTCGGAGGTGCTGTGACCGTGAATAAGAGAAAAGTTATTCAAGTCATACTCATAGTGCTTATCGCATTGAACGTGGCGTTTATTTTCAGTCAGTCGATGCTTCCGCCCGCAAAATCTACCGAGGTGAGCGATACGGTCGGTGATATCGTGGAGGAGATCATTCCGCCCGAAACATCTGTTGGCGGCTTCGTGCAGAATAACGTAAGAAAGCTGGCACACTTCTTTGAGTTTTTCACTCTCGGCGTATTAGTCGCGACGTACGTGGCGGTCTTTCTTCCAAAATTAAAGTGGGTGCTTCATACTCTCCCCGTGGGATTTATCGTAGCCGTGCTTGACGAAACTATTCAGATATTTTCCGATCGCGGACCGTCGGTGCGGGACGTTTGGATCGATTTTTCGGGATTTTTATGTGCATCCATAGCATTCTATCTCTTGTATGCGCTGACCGTGCTCGTAATTCGCAAACGCAATTTAAAAAGAGGAACAAATGGTTAAAATCGTAAGCGTAGCACCTCGCTCATTAGCCGCGCGCGCAGGCGTTAAGGCGGACGACGTGCTTGTATCAATAAATGAAAACGAAATAAACGACGTTCTTGACTATCGCTTTTATCTGACCGAAAAGCGCGTCATTCTCCGCCTCTTGCGCGACGGCAGGGAGCGTCTGGTTAAAATCAAAAAGGGCGAGTACGACGATATCGGACTTACCTTCAGATCCGCCCTTATGGACGAAAAGCACTCCTGCAAAAACAAATGCATCTTCTGCTTTATCGACCAGAACCCAAAAGGAATGCGCGACACGATTTATTTTAAGGACGACGATTCGCGTCTATCCTTTTTGCACGGAAATTATATAACACTTACCAATATGACCGATTCTGACGTGGAGCGTATAATTAAAATGCGCATATCTCCCGTCAACATTTCCATTCATACTACGAATCCCGAGCTGCGTGTGAAAATGATGAAAAACAAGCACTCGGGTGAGGTGCTTGATTACCTTCGCCGCTTTTACGAGGCGGGTATTTCTATGTGCGGTCAGATAGTGCTGTGCAAGGGTGTAAACGACGGCGAGGAACTTCTTCGCTCCATGCGCGACCTATCCGGATATTATCCTGCGCTTTCAAGTGTTTCCGTAGTACCGGCGGGACTCACCAAGCACAGAGAGGGGCTTTTTCCGCTTGCCGATTTTACAAAGCAAGAGGCGGGCGAGATCATAGATATGATAGACGCCTTTGCCGAGGAGCATCTGGAAAGGTGCGGCTCTCGTCTTTTCTTTGCGGCAGACGAGTTTTATCTTAAGGCAGAACGCAGTATTCCCTGTGAGGAGTATTACGAGGAGTATCCGCAGATAGAAAACGGAGTAGGTATGCTCCGCTCGTTTTCCGAGGAACTTGACGCGGCGATAGCCGACTCCGATGAGCTCGTAGCAAATATTTCGGGAGAGCGTAGGGTAGCGATCGCCACCTCACGCGCCTCGTATCCTATGATATCAGCCGCGGCAGAGCGGCTCTCACGCCTGACGGACAAGATAAAGATTGAGGTATACTGCATTAAAAATGAATTTTTCGGCGAATCCATAACCGTTGCGGGACTTATGACGGGCACCGATATATATAATCAGCTCTCGGGCAAGATATGCGCGGACGAGCTGCTCTTGCCCGCTGCGGCTCTCCGTCGGGGCGAGATGGATTTTCTTTGCGGAATGACACTTCGCGAGCTTTCTGAAAAGCTCGGGGTGAAGATCCGCGTATGTGAAAACGACGGATTTGATTTTGTCGACGCCGTTTTCGGAAGTGTGGAGGTGAATTGATATGGCAAAGCCAATAGTTGCAATAGTCGGCAGACCGAACGTCGGCAAAAGCACTCTTTTTAATAAGCTTATCGGTGAGCGCAGATCGATAGTAGAGGATACGCCCGGAGTTACCCGTGACCGCATATATGCGGAGGCGGAGTGGTGCGAGCGCCGCTTCATACTTATCGATACCGGAGGCATTGAGCCGAAAAGCGAGGATACTATACTTAAACAGATGCGCACGCAGGCGGAGATCGCCGTCGACAGCGCGGACGTTATCGTGTTTATGTGCGACATTAGGGCGGGACTGCTTGCCGATGACCGCGACATTGCGATCATGCTTAAAAAATCGGGCAAGCCGATAATAGTCGCCGTTAACAAGGTGGACAGCGTGGGTGCCGTTCCGTTTGAGTTTTACGAGTTTTACGAGCTTGGCTTTGAGCGTGAGCCCATCGCTATCTCCTCTCTGCACGGCACCGGCTCGGGCGATTTGCTTGACGCCATACTCGAGGAGTGCGATTTTTCAGACTCGGACGGGGAGGAAGACGGAGCTATCAGCGTAGCTGTTATCGGAAAGCCGAATGCTGGCAAATCCTCTATAATCAACCGTATGTGCGGCGAGGAGAGAATGATAGTTTCCGATATTGCGGGCACTACTCGCGACGCCGTTGATACCAGAGTTAAAAACGATCACGGAGTGTTCAACTTCATCGATACCGCCGGAATTCGCCGCAAGGCGAAGGTTGAGGACAGAATTGAAAAATTCAGCGTGCTTCGCGCCAATATGGCGGTCGAACGCGCCGACGTCTGCCTAATTATGATAGACGCGCAGGACGGCATCACCGAGCAGGACGAAAAGATTGCAGGTATCGCTCACGAGGCGGGCAAGGCGTCCATAATAGTCGTTAATAAGTGGGATTCAATAGAAAAGGAAAATTCCACGGTTAACACCTATAATACGAAAATCCGCACCGCGCTTTCATATATGCCATATGCGCCGATAGTATATCTTTCGGCAAAAACGGGACAGAGAGTAGCAAATCTTTATCCTATGATAAAGAACGTTTATCTTGAAGCCTCAAGGCGCGTTACCACCGGTATGCTCAACGACCTTCTTGCCGATGCAATGGCAAGAGTACAGCCCCCGTCGGACAAGGGTAAACGCCTTAAAATTTACTATATGACACAGGTTTCGGCAAATCCGCCAACCTTCGTTATATTCTGCAACTCCGAGGAGCTTTTTCATTTCTCATACAGACGTTATATAGAAAACTGTCTGCGCGATGCATTTGGCTTTGAGGGTACACCGATCAAAATAATTATAAGACAGAGGGGCGAGGATTCCTCGGATTAAATATGTTTATAGATAATATTACGATTTACGTTAAGGCGGGCAACGGCGGTAACGGCGCGGTTTCCTTCCACCGTGAAAAATACGTTTCCGCGGGCGGTCCCGACGGTGGTGACGGCGGTAGAGGAGGCAACGTTATATTCAAGGTGGATAGCGGAGCTAACACCCTGCTTGCCTTTAGATACAAAAGAAAATTTGTTGCCGAGCCGGGTGGCGACGGCAAGGCAGGTAAAATGCACGGCAAAAACGGCGCCGACGTTATAGTTACCGTCCCAAAGGGCACGCTTATAAAGGATCCCGAAAGCGGGAAGATCATATTCGATATGGCGAGCGCCGATGAATACGTGCTGTGTAAGGGCGGCCGCGGCGGATGGGGTAACCGACATTTCGCAACTCCCACGCGTCAGATTCCGAGATTCGCAAAAAGCGGCACGAAGGGGGAGGAGCGCGAGGTGCTTCTCGAACTCAAAATGCTCGCCGAGGTCGGACTTATAGGATTTCCCAACGTCGGTAAATCCTCGATTCTCTCACGTATAAGCGCGGCAAAGCCGAAAATAGCCAACTATCACTTTACGACTCTTTCCCCGAATCTCGGCGTGGTTTCCGTCAGAGAGGGCAGGGGATTTCTCGCCGCAGACATTCCCGGACTTATTGAGGGGGCTTTGGAGGGCGCGGGACTCGGTCACGCATTTCTTCGTCATATCGACAGATGCCGCCTTCTTTTGCACGTCGTCGATATCTCGGGGCAGGACGGTCGTTCACCCTCGGAGGATATAGACAAAATTGACTCGGAGCTTTTAAAATATTCTCCCGATCTTGCTACCCGTCCGCAGATAATAGTCGCCAACAAGACCGATTCGGCGGATATGATGAGCGAGCAGGTTGTAGCATTCAAGGAAAAATGCAAGCAGCTCGGCCGTCACCTCGTATATGTTTCAGCCGTTACAGGTGAGGGGCTTGACGAGCTGGTTTCCGTTACGTCGGAAATCCTTAATGAGCTTCCGCCACTTACCGTTTACGAGAGCGAGATCACTCCCGAGGACGAGGCTGCACGCACCGCCGGCGGCGATAAGACCACTACCGTAAGGCGCGAGGGCAGAAAGTATATTGTCGAGGGAGAATGGCTCTTTAATTTTATGGGACAGATAAACTTCTCGGATTACGAGTCGCTTAACTTCTTCCAGCGCGTTCTCTCCAAAAACGGAGTTATAGACAAGCTTCGTGAGGCGGGAATAGAAGAGGGAGATACGGTAAGCATATACGACTTTGAGTTTGATTTCGTTTATTAAGGAGCTTTTATGTTACACGAGCTTATAGTTAAAAACCGCTCCTACCGTCGCTTTGACGGTGCGGTCAAAATAACGGATACAGAGCTTTATGATATGGTGGACGCCGCGCGCTGCTCCGCTTCTGCGGCTAATCGCCAAAGGGTGAGATTTGTGCTTGTAAATACCAAGGGAGAATGCGATAAAATATTCCCGACGCTAAAGCTTGCGGCTTACCTTACCGATTGGGCAGGTCCCGGGGAGAACGAACGCCCAACGGCATATATAGCTTTGATGTGTAAAGAGGAAAAACTTGACACGCCCCTCGCCATTGATATTGGAATAGCGGCGCAGTCTATACTTCTTCGTGCCACTGAAATGGGCTTTGGAGGCTGTATGATATGGTCCTTTGATAAGGATACGGTTACGTCATTACTGAATAAAGACGGGTATATTCCCACCCTCATAATAGCTCTCGGCAAGCCGACTGAACGCGCATACCTGACCGACGTTAAAGACGGAAATATCAAGTATTTTCGTGACGAAAACGACGACCACGCCGTTCCGAAGCTTTCACTTGACGAGCTGATAATATAACGCGATAAAACAAAAGCGGTGCTTCGTGCAAGCACCGCTTTTTGCCGTCTAAAACGGACAGATACCAAACGCCTGATTTATTCCGTCACCTATGACCCGTGCCGCAACTCTGACGATATCGTCTATCTCTTTTGGCGCAACCATCATGCCCTCGCTGCCAAAGGGCGCGTCCGCTCCCTTTTTTATTGCGAAAACTCTTGAATCTATCACAGTCGGCACTCCTATTGCTATAACCGGTATGCCAAGCGCTTCTCGCGTTATAGCCGATCTTAAATTGCCTATTCCGCCGCCGGGGTGGATACCCGTGTCGCATATTTGGATGCTGCTACCCAGTCTTTCTTCGGATGCGGTGGCTACGGAGTCGACTGCGATCACAAGGTCCGGCATGATTTTTCGGCACACTCCGCGCACTATTTCCGCAGTCTCGATTCCGCTGTCTGCCGTAACGCCGGGCTTGATGACCGCAATCTCGGAGCAGTCAAGGGAATAAAAGGTGTTCTCGTCAAAGGCTTTTATATGCATAGTCGGCCTTACCGACTCCGCCGCTCTCGCACCAACAGAATCGGGCGTCAGCTCGCGGTTACCCAGTCCTACCACCAAGATTCTTTCCGGCACGGCATCACTTTTTTCCACCATCTCGCACAGCTTTTTTGCCACTTCCTCGGTCGCATCGTATATACCCGCTTCGCATAGTAGGTCCATCCTACCCGTGTTAAGCGTATCGTATCTTCCAATCGGTCTGCCGATGCTTTTTGCGCCCTCCGCCGTCGTTATCTCAACGCATTCCCAGAGCCCACCGTCCGACTCCGCACTCGTGTAATGCACGCCGCTGACACTCAAGTCAGCTCTTCTTCTTTCTACCGCCAGGTCGGTGTATGTGTTCGTGTCCGCCTCGCATATTCCACTATGAAAAAAACGCATTTTTACTCTCTCCCGTAGTTTTTTACGAGGGCATTATGGTCACACACACGCGGAATTATTCACTCACATTAATTTATTGTTTAAAATGCACAACACATCTCATTTTTTTTGTGAAAAAAGCACGAAAATGCTTTGGAGTAGAATTTTGGATTGAAAACGCAACATTTTTGTGCTAAAATATATTAAAGAATAATTTTGCGCCGCGCACGGCGCGGTATAGGAGTTTGAAATGAAAAGAATTGTCAGTTTGCTTCTTGCGGTTATAATGATTGCCGCATCTCTGTTTTCGCTCTCTTCTTGCGGTACTCCCAAGAACGCGGGACCGGAGATCGCCGTTTATCTTGGCGATGCGGTTTATGATTTTGACCCCACCGATTATTATGCGGACAGTAATGCCGAGCAGGTTATGAGTCTCCTCTTTGAGCCTCTTTTCAAGGTTAATTCCAAGGGTGAGATCGGATGTGCGGCAGCAAAGGGATATACCGTAAACGAGGCGGAGCGTGAGATCGTCGTATCTCTACGTGAATCATATTGGTCGGATGAGATCCGCGTACTTGCAGATGATTTCATCTACGCTTGGCGTGAGGTTTTGCTTAACCCCGAAAACCCCAATCCCGCAGCAGCCCTTCTTTACGATATTGAGAATGCAATAGCTATCAAGTCGGGTGAGAAGTCTTATTCCGAATTCGGTGCTGTTAAGACCGGTATTTACGAGATCACCATAAAATACCGTGACGGTGCAGACTATAAGCAGCTTATTAAGAATCTTGCATCGGTTGCTACCTCTCCTCTTCGTAAGGAGGTCGTTGAGGCATCCGAGTTTTCCGACACTTATTGGACCAAGGACATATCCACTATCGTTTCAAACGGTCCTTTCAAAATTTCAACTCTTGATTATTCCGTCGGTGAGTTCTCACTTGCACGTAATATCGGCTACCACCAGAAGAGCTCCGTAAAGGATTACACCGACAAGGTTACCCCCGCCGAGCTTATATCTACCTTTGTTGTAGGCGGAAAAGCATTTGAGCTTACATACGACGATATAGCATCCAAGACCGTGTTCTTTATGGGTGATGCAACCCTTGAGGATAGGGAGCTTAACGCATCCAAGGCAAAGTATTCCGACGATCTTTCTACGTACACTTACGTATTTAATACCGTTGATAACCCCCTTCTTGCAAAGAAGGAGATAAGACAGGCACTTTCGCTCGCTCTTGATCGCGCTGCTATTGCGGAGGCTGTTACCTTTGGTAAGGCGGCAAACGGATTCCTTCCCAACCCCGTTGCAAAATCCGTCTACGGCAAAAAAATCAGTGCAAGACTTACAGAAGATTACGAGGCGAATCTTGCAAAGGCGAAGGAGCTCGTTGCTTCCGTAGACTTTACCGGAATCTCCAAGTCGTTTACTCTTACCGTAAACAATGACGAAGCAAGCATTAAGATCGCTACTATAGCGCAGGCCGCTTGGCTTGACCTTGGCTTTAACGTGACGATCAAACCTGTCGGATACGTTGAGTCCTCCGTAATGGATACTGTCTACAACGAATATAAAACGATCTACGACTCCGAAATTCAGACTCTCGTTAAGGAGGCATCCTACGGCATCCGCAACTTTGACGTGCTTGCAATAGATTGGCAAATGTATTCAACAGATGCGTTCGTTGCGCTTTCCGCTTTCGCAAGCTCTATGTGCGCTAACGGCGTTGACCAGGCAAATAATGTTGTCCGCCCCAATATCAGCGGCTGGTACAACACGCTTTACGATCAGCAGATAAATGCGGCGTATCTTGCTGACAGCAATGCTGACAGAAGGGAAGCACTTAAGAAGGCAGAGCAGATTCTCCTCGATTCCTGTCCCATTGTCCCCGTTCTTTATAACCAGAACTTTGGTTTCGTATCAAAGGACCTTTCCGGCGTGAGATTCGACGGCTTCGGCAACTTCGTATTTACCAAGGTCTCGCAGAAGAATTACGAGAAATACCTTAAAGAAGAGGAATAATACCGATACCCGCATAGCGGTGCCGCGTGGGCACCGCCGGTATGCGGGTATTTAATTACGGTGAAGCTATGAGAAAGAAAAAGTTTACCCTACGCACTATGACCGATATAAAGGTCTTTTTGCTCTTTTTGCTCGATAATGTCGGCTACCCGATGGACTACAGCTCAATTATTGAAATGGTGTCCGAAAATACGGAGGAAATACTCTTTGATTACGACGAGTGCCTTCGTGAGCTCGCCGATGACGGCCACTTGCTTTTTGATGAGTTTGAGGGCGAAAGATATTATATGATATCGGATACGGGACGTATGATATCGTCTGAGCTTTATGACAGCTTGGACGCCGAATTCCGCGAGCGTAGTCTGAAATACGCCGCAAAATACTCCTCTCTTACAAAAACCGGTGCCGTTATCAAGGCAACCGTTACGGAGGTGGGCGGCCGATACCGCGTGAATATGCGCGCATCGGATGACCGTGGGGAAATAATGTCCGTGTCGATCACCGTTACCTCGCGCGAGGAGGCGGAAAAGATGAGAAGGAATTACGAGGCGAAGCCCGACGGCGTTTACCGCGGCATACTTTTCTCCGCAACCGGAAGAATGGAACTGCTTTCATAAAGCCTTTCGTTTGTGGAAAATAACAAAAAACTCCAGTCTCAAAAAGGCGGAATTGTACAAACTTTTGAACATCTGTATCCTTTTTTTGACAAAACTCTTGACAAAGTATTAACGTATAAATATAATAAATTATATGGAAGCGAAGATATGATTGACTGTTACGGTAATTTGGAAACGGGTGAATTGATACGTCTCTCGCGCAGCTCTGATGACGCCGCGTTTGGGGAGCTCGTTGCCCGTTATACCCCTATGATGAATAAGGTAATTGCCGGCTTCGGCTCATCTGTTCGCTATGACGAGGCCTTTTCCGAGGGATGCGTTGCGCTTCACCGTGCTGCGCTTTCTTATGATTTTGCGAAGGCTGATGAGATAACGTTCGGTCTTTATGCGCGTATCTGCGTTTACAGGAAAATTTGTGACCTTGTTGCCTCCCACAGCCATAGCCCCGATGTCCTATCGCTTGACGTCGAGCTTATCAGTACGGAGAGCAACATTGAACAAAACCTCGTCCGCCGTGAGAGCTTGTCTAAATATTTTGATAAGGCACGCGGCATTTTGTCGGAATACGAGTACCTCGTTTTCCGTCTTTTCGTGGATGGATACTCCACGCAGGAGATGGTTGCGGCCCTTGGCAGTGATGCCAAATCGGTTGAAAATGCGAAGGGGCGAATGCTTAAAAAGCTTCGTCGCGAGGGTGAGGCGTTTTTCGACGTTTAAAAAGCTTATATGCTCCGGTAGCTTAAGGGAGAGCGTTGTTTACAAAGGCGTTGGTTGGAATCCGACTAGGGGCAAATATTTAATACCTATTAAGTGAGGAAAAAAGGAACCATGTTCGAGGACAAGACACTGAAGTGCAAAGACTGTGGCAATGAGTTCGTGTTTACCGCAGGTGAGCAGGAATTCTACGCATCCAGAGGATTCGAAAACGAGCCCTCCAGATGTAAGGAGTGCCGCGCTGCAAAGAAGAATGCGCAGAGAGGTGCGAGAGAAATGTTCGCAGCTGTTTGCTCTGAATGCGGCAAGGAATGCCAGGTCCCCTTCCAGCCTACCGAAGGCAAGGCGGTTTACTGCAGCGAGTGCTTCGCGGCAAGAAGAGCCGAGAGAGGCTAATCGTTTCGGTTTAGCGCTAAGCGCAACGAAAGAAAAAATCCCGTACAGTGTGCGGGATTTTTTCTTTTTTATTTTTTTTAAAAATAACTTGTAGAAACGGTTGCTTATATGCTATAATAGTGTTATAAGGCAAAAAATCGTCGAAAAGGGCTTGAAAATGGAAAGAAATAATATAAACACGTCCGCCGTTGGCGGCAGAAATGCGGTCAAGGAGCTTTTAGGCAGCGAGCGTGATATAGATAAAATTTACGTGCAAAGAGGAGAGCGAGAGGGGTCGGTCAAAATGCTCGTCGCAAAGGCGATTGAGCGCCGCATACCCGTATCGGAGGTCGATAGGAGTAAGCTTGATGCAATACTCGGCTCGTCAAATCACCAGGGTATCGTAGCAATAGCCGCCGAGCATAATTACTCATCGATAGATGAAATTCTTGAATACGCACACAGTCGCGGTGAAAAGCCGTTTGTGGTCATCTGCGACGGTGTTGAGGATCCCCACAATCTCGGCGCGATAATCAGAAGTGCGGAGTGCTGCGGAGTGCACGGAGTCATCATACCTAAGCGCCGCGCCGTCGGACTCACAAGCGTCGTTGCAAAATCCTCTGCCGGAGCAATAGAGCATATGCGAGTTGCGCGCGTGACTAACCTTGCCTCTGCTATAGAGGAGCTCAAGGAGCGCGGCTTCTGGATATACGCCGCGGATATGGGCGGTGAGGAGTATTATTCAACCGAATTTTCAACCGCCGTCGGAATAGTTCTCGGTAGCGAGGGCTTCGGCATATCCCGACTCGTTAAGGAAAAATGCGATTTTACAGTATCTATACCCCTCTACGGACGGGTTAATTCAATGAACGTATCCTGCGCCGCTGCGGTTATACTTGCAGAGGTGGCACGGCAAAGACAAAAGGGGAGGTAACACCTATGCAAAATAACGGCAAGAATTCTTCCGATTCCATCGCCGAAATTATCAATATGATAAAAGCTGATACCGATTCCCGCCACGTAGACGAGTTCGTTTTCGGAGGGGAGGAGCAAAGGCCGAACCTCATCTTTGACGACTCCGATGAGGTTGAACTGCCCGAGCCGGCACCCAACACCGTTACGGTCACGGCAGAGCCCGAAGAAGTCCCCGTTGAGCTTTTCGTTCCTGAAAAATTTGAGGTGAGCGAAAAATACGATACTCCCTCCGTCACCGAGGAAGTGCCCAGAATTTATACCACCTACGTGCCCCGATTTACCGAGGCAAGCGAAAAATACAGAATGAAAAACGATCCCCGCCCAGTACTCACAAATGAGAACGTGGCAGAGGCTTCTTTTGAATCTCCCGAGCTTGATCCTACCGCGGAGATCTATGAATCGGTCGATTTGATCGCGGACGAGCCTTGTGAAGAGGTGATAATACCCGAGCAAGAAAAGCCGAAGGAGAACAGCTCCGCGTCGCAGGTCTTTAAATTTAAGCAGGATGATGACTGTACGGAAGAAACGGAGGTAGCCGAAGCTCCTACCGCAGAGCCGATCCCCGACCCCATACCCGAGCCGGAGGATAGGGAAGAGGAGATAACCACTGCCCCCGACGACCTGTTTGATGAGGAAAAAAGCTATTTTATACCCGATCCCGTTGATCCTCAACCCACCGCAACGGTGGTATATGATGCAGGCATAAACGCTATGGCGGTAGAGGATGCGCCTGCCGACGTAGGCTACGGTGATCACACAAAGGCAAAGAAAAAGTCCGAATATGTAGCGTATTCTCAACGCGATTCCATAAAGGACGGCTTCCTTGACCGTATAATGAGCCTGCGCTTGCGCTTTTTCTCGGCACTTGCGGTTACTGCGCTTCTTCTCGTTTTGGAGTGCGCGGCGGCATTCGGAGTCAATATCTCCGAGGTTCTCGGTCTGCAGTCCCTGCCTTTTGCCGCGGCATTGCTCGATTTACAGTTCGTCGTGTGTCTTTATCTGATTACCATTCCCGAAACCGTGCTTGCGTTTAAGCGACTGTTTAAAAAGCAAGCAACGCCGGAGCTGTTTATTTCGGCTTCGTTTTTGATGCTCGTTCTCTATACGGTAATTGTGTCGGTTACCTGGAGCTCCGAATATCCCCTTTTCGGCCTTATTTTTGCGGTACTCGTGCTTGCCTCGATAGGCGCAGCTTACTTTAAGCGCACCGCTGATTTTATAAGCTTTAAGCTTGTGGCGCAAAACGGCGAGAAGAAAATAATCGATACCAGACTTACCAGAACCCTTGAGCGCGAAAACGCGGCTCTTGATGGTGCAATAGAGGAGCATAAATCTAAAATTTCTCGCACCTTCCGCACGGTGTTCGTTTCGGATTTCTTCAAAACCGCTGACAGATGCGCCGAGAATTCATATAACGTTCTGTTTATACTTATATGCGGTCTTTCCGCGGCGCTGGTTACCGCAACCGTTGCATATTTCGTGCTTGGCGGTATCGTAAATGCATTTGCGACCTTCCTCGTCGTATTTATGCTTTCTTTGCCCGCCGTGTCGTTGATGACGCACAAGCTCCCATTCTACAGGTCCTCACTTGAGGCGTTAAGCGAGTCGAATGCCGCAATAGGCGAGCGGTCGTTGCTTGAAGCTTCCGAAACCGACGTGTTTACCTTTGAGGATACCGAGGTGTTTGGGGAGGAGGATGTAACCGTCCAGCGCATAATGCTTTACGGCAAGAGCGAAAATCTTACCAAGGCACTTCGTCAGATGTCAGCCCTCTTTATGAAGGTCGGCGGACCGCTTGATAAGCTCTTCTCAAATTCTCTTGACCGTAAGTGCGCTCCGGCCACCTCCGTCCGTGTAGAAGCGGCAGGAATCAGCGGAATGCTTGACGAAATTGAGGTTCTCGCCGGAACGCGCGAGTATATGATTGAAAAGGGCGCGACCATGCCGCGTGAGGAAAATTATCATCACGACGCGGTCAGCGAGTCAACTAAAATAATTTATGCCGCGGAGAACGGTGAGGTGTATGCAAAGTTTTATATTCGTTATTCCTTCTCCGAGGAATTTTCAATGCTTATACCAACGCTTGAGGACTATAAAATCAAGACTCTCGTATATACCCGTGATCCTAACGTAACTACCGAGCTTATCAAGGCTCTCACACGAAGCACGGATAAGATTAGAGTTTTGCGGCATACCAATCCCTACGGCACGGACGATCCGATTTACAGAAGCGTAAGTGCGGGGCTCGTCAGCTTCGGTGATAAAATGGACGCTGTAAATATGATAGTTATGGCAAAGAGATATGCGCGACTTCAGTCCAGAATGGCGTTTACCGAGCTGGTCGCTATGGCAGTCGGTGCAGTCCTTGCCGCAGCCCTTGCCCTCGGCGGAATGATAGCCGTGCCCGCAATAGTGCTGGCACTCTGGCACGCCGCCTGGTGCGGTGCGCTGCATATTATCAGCGCGCGTGAGTTCAGAGCACTTAAAAAATAAAAAAGGATTTCAAAATGCAAGAAAACAAGAATCTTTCCTCCGTTTTAAAATCTGTCGCCAAGCCCGGCAGATATATCGGAGGGGAATATAACAGCATTATAAAGAGCAAAGCGGACGTTAAGTGCCGCTTTGCCTTCTGTTTTCCGGACACATATGAAATAGGAATGTCCAATCTCGGTGTCCGTATCCTGTACGACGTTTTGAATAAGGAAAAGGACGTCTGGTGCGAGCGCGTTTATGCACCTTGGGTTGATATGAAGCAGAAGATGGAGGAGTATTCCATACCCCTTACCGCTACTGAAAGCGGCGATGCGGTGCGAGACTTTGATCTCGTCGCGTTTTCGCTGCAGTATGAGCTTTGCTATACCACCGCACTCGCAATGATAAAGCTTGCAGGGCTGCCACTCTGGTCACGTGACAGAAAAGAGAGCGACCCTATTCTCATCGCGGGCGGTCCTTGCGTCTACAACGCCGAGCCGGTTGCTGATTTCTTTGATCTCATCAACGTTGGTGAGGGCGAGGAGGTCCTGCTTGAAATATGTAGACTGTATATAAAAATGCGTGAGGACGGAAGCTATACCCGTTCCGCATTTCTGCGCGAGGCATCTCATATAGAGGGTGTCTACATTCCGTCTCTTTACGAGGTTTCCTATAACACGGACGGAACTATAAAGGAGTATAAGCCCCTCTACGACGACGTGCCCCGTAAGATCAAAAAGAGAATAATTGCCGATCTTGACACGGTGTCTTATCCCGAAAAGCTCGTTATGCCTTACGTTGAAACCGTGCACGACAGAATAATTCTTGAGGTTTACCGGGGATGCATTCGCGGATGCCGTTTCTGCCAGGCAGGTATGGTTTATCGCCCTATCAGAGAAAAATCTCCCGAAACCCTCTGCCGCGCGGCAAAATGCCTGTTTGAAAATTCGGGATATGACGAAATTTCTCTGATATCTCTGTCAATAAGCGACTATTCGCGCCTGCCCGAGCTTACCGACGGTCTGCTTTCATGGACCGACGATGCTCGCGTAAGCCTCTCCTTGCCCTCTTTGCGCCTTGACAGCTTCTCCGAGGAGCTTATGAAAAAGGTAACCTCCGTAAGAACGGGAGGACTCACCTTCGCGCCCGAGGCGGGAACGCAAAGACTGCGTGACGTAATAAATAAAAACGTCACCGAGCAGGATCTCACTAACGCCGTTAAGATAGCATTTAAGGGCGGTAAGAGCAGCGTAAAGCTCTACTTTATGAACGGCTTGCCCACCGAAACGCTTGAGGACGTAGAGGGTATAGCGAAGCTTGCAAAAACCGTAATCGACACCTATTACAGCCTACCTAAAAACGAGCGTCCCCGCTCGGTCGGTGTAACCGTCAGCGTTTCCTGCTTTATCCCGAAGCCCTTTACCCCATTCCAATGGGAGCGTCAGGATACCCCTGCTACTATGATGGAAAAGCAGGAGCATCTTAAAAATGCAATAACCGATAAGCGTATAAGATATAATTATCACGATGCCGAGGGCTCGCGTATCGAGGCTGTCCTTGCAAGAGGTGACCGCCGAGTAGCACCCGTAATCGCCCTTGCGGTAGAGGACGGAGCGATGCTCGACGCGTGGGACGAGTTTTTCGATTACGAGCGTTGGCTTCGCGCCTTTGAGGGCGCGGGTGTTGATCCCGATTTTTATACCGTGCGCGGCTTCGGACTTGACGAGGTCTTGCCGTGGGATATAATAGATTGCGGCGTTACCAAGGAATATCTGCTTCGCGAGAGGGAAAGAGCATATGCCGAGATAACCACTCCGCCGTGTAGCGAGCACTGCAACGGATGCGGCGCAAACAAGCTCGGAGGTAAGAACAGATGGTGCAAGTAAACAACACTCCTATAATTCTCCGCGTGAAGTTTAAAAAGGTAGGCAGATTGCAGTATATCTCCCACCTTGATCTTGTCCGCACGATGCATAAAATCATAGTGAGAGCAGGTCTTCCGCTCTGGTATACCGAGGGCTTTAATCCAAAGCCTAAAATGGTATTTGCCGCACCCCTTTCCACCGGCACCGAAAGCACCGTAGAATTCGTGGATATTCGCCTCACGGAGCGCATGCCGACCGAAGACGCACTGGCGCGTCTTTCTGTGAATATGACCGAGGAAATGCAACCGCTCGCCGCATATTATCCGACGAGCAAGCTTACCGATCTGAAATGGTTTTCCTACGACTTTCTCTTTCACACTAAGAACGCCACGGCTCATCTTGCCGCAAGGTGCGAGGAATTTCTGCTCTCGGATACCGTTCTTATACAGCGCCGCTCCAAGAGCGGTGATACGGTTACCGTCGATATTCGTCCGATGATAAAAAGTGTCAGTACGGTCCTTGACGGCGAGGATATTAAAATGAATGCAGTACTTTCCGGCGACGCCTCGGCATATTTAAGTCCCGAGCACGTCGTGCGCGCGCTTTCGCGTGAGCTTGGAATTCTCAGCGATCCCGACCTTACAAGTGAGTATTATTCAATAATGCGAAATTCCGCTCACCTTGCTGATATGAGCGAATTTCTATAATCAAAAAATACTGTCAATATTTATACCCGAAAGCCGCCCGAGATGCTCAAGCGCATCTGCTAGGCGGCTTTTTACCGTTGAAAGTCCAACCTCTCCGCCCGCTCTTGCCGCACCTATTATCTCCGCAAAGCCTTCCTCTATATTAGTAAGGTCGTCGTGGCTGACGGTAAGGCTTATGATTCTTTCCGCCTTCTTGAATTCCTCAAATATTCTTTCATATTCGTCACAAAGCAGGGCGGCATCCTCACCCTCGACTTGCTCTATTTTATCCATCAATTCCCGTGAAACCTTACCGATATAAATCGAATTTACGAGAACTGCCGCTATAAGAACTACCAGCGCAACAAGTGCGCCCCTAACCGATCTCACATGGCTTCTCCTTCCTGACCAGATGTGTTTTTCCGTTATCGGTAGCTGTCAGCAGGAACACGTCCTTTTCCGCTATGTCCGCATCCCGGAGAATGTTTTTAAGCCAGCCTTCATCTTTCCCTATTAGTCCTAACGCCTCTCGCTTAAGCTCTCCGTCTACTATTATCGGGTGGGATAAATGCTCCGAGTCGCTGTTTTTGAAAACCGATATTTTTCCGTTTTGCTCAAGTATAGCGTATCCGACGTCCTCAATTCCCGCTATCCCTTGCATTCTTATCTCGCATAAAAGCTCGTTAACCGAAATGCGCGTATCTGCCAGCGCGTCCTGCTTAAGCTCTCCGTTGTAAACGAGGAATAACGGCTCCCCCTCAACATATTTTTTTAGCCCCTCCGACTTGTTTTTTATGAACGAAAGTATAATCTCCATGCATACTATTAATAATACGGGCACTACTGCATTTAATAGGGGAATATCCGGGTCCGCGATTGGCAGCGCCACTACCTCCGATATTACGAGCGTGCTTATCAGCTCGTTCGTTTCAAGCTCGCCTATCTGGCGTTTTCCCATAATTCTTATTGCGATTGACAAAAAAAGGTAAATTAGAAAGGTTCTTATGAAAATTGCAGCCATACCTATCACTCCTTAATTGAATTATCCCGTATATACGTCAAAAAAATTCGTTTTTTTTGATAAAAAGTCTTGACAATTCACATATTCGGTGATATAATGTAAAAGCTTCATAACTTTTGAAGCACTTGCTCATTGAAAATTGAACAACAAGAAAATTTCTAAGCACTGAAAAGTGCGAAGGAATCTCGTTAATAACACTTTGAAAGAATAATACTCAAAAAAGTAAGAGAAAGCTAGAACAAAATAGCTCTAAAAGGTATTA
>JAGCJI010000114.1 GCA_017648085.1 Clostridia bacterium
CAAAGTGTTATTAACGAGATTCCTTCGCACTTTTCAGTGCTTAGAAATTTTCTTGTTGTTCAATTTTCAATGAGCAAGTGCCGACTGCTCGCAGTCAGCTTGTCTATTATACAACATTATTTTTTGGTTGTCAAGGGGTTTGACCAAGTTTTTTAAAAATAGGTACAACCGACAAAAACAACAAAAAACTAGGCGTTTTTTTGTGTAAAACGCCGATAAAATATACGTTTTTTCGGACATTGCTTATTTTTTAAAACATTTAATGTTGACTCACTAAAGCGTTATATGTTAAAATATGTTAAATACTAATTTGGAGTAATAATTGTTATGAAAAAGATTGCATTACACCTTTCACTACTGTTGCTTACAGTACTGACCGTTTTTTCATTCACGGCCTGTGCAAATAATGACGGTTACTCAAAGGCGGACGTAGATGCTTTTATAGCGCGGCTTGATGAGGCGATAGCCCAAAAGGCAGATGCTACCGAATCGGCAATAGCTACCTTGAAGGCGGATTACAACGCAAAGATCGAGGCACTTGAAGAGGAAAACGAGATCCTTGAGGCATCAATAGAATCGGAAAGTTCCGAAAACGCAGCTGCGATCCAAGCCGCTATTACTCAAAACGAAGCGAAGATCACCGCATTGAGATCCGAGATGCAGAGTGAGATATCCAAGCTTCAAAATGAATATATGCAGAAGCTTGCTGAGGTCAACTCCGTTATTTCCGCATTAGAGGAAGCCGACCTTAGCTATGCTGCCAGAATAACTATTATCGAGTCACAGATCGCAGAGCTTCTTTCCGCACACCAGCACAAATGCGGCGCATGGGTAGATTATAGCGGAAACGGCAACATAAGCTGCGAGAACAGACTTTACTATAGAGTCTGCTCCGAGTGCAACATGCTTGAATGGAAAAAGGGCTCCGAAAAGGATCACCTGTATGGCACTGAGTACGACTACGATGACGCTTACCATTGGCAGACCTGCACGATATGCGGTGATGCGTCGGATAAAGTCAATCACGTTATGGATTCAAAGCAAATATGCAGCGATTGCGGTATGATTGGCGTTCAAGGTTGGCTGCTTGAGGGAGTTCCCGGCTACAAGGGCGGAACACCCGCGAGCGAGCTTTACATTGCAGGTCAAGGATACGCAAATGAACAGCTCCTCGAAAACGAAAATCTGATGCAGGCGGTATCGGGTACGACAGCTGCCGAATTCAGCGCATATCTTCAAAAGCTTGCAAAATCCGGCTTTGAATCAGAGTTTTACCGCGAAGCTAACGATAATCTGTTCGCCTCATATATAAAGGAAGACGTAAGAGTTTACGCCTACTTTATGTCGAGAACCGGTGAAGCAAGAATAGTCAAGGAAGACGCGAATATGTCTGTTTCCCTCTCCGATTTTTCCTACACCTACACACCGACGGCCGGAGAGCAAAGCGTAATATATCAGTTCGCGGTTGAAATGGCCGATGAAACGCACACCAAAGAGGACGGCTACAAAAACAACGGTATGCTTTATATCATAAAGCTTGCCGACAACTCCGTTGTAATCATTGACGGCGCACAGTACAACCAATTCCCCGAGGCACGACGCAAGGCCCTGTTAAGCTTCCTGCGTGAAATCACCGGTACCCCGACGACTGAAAAGATCAAAATCGCCGCGTGGTATATAACGCACGCGCATTCCGACCACCACGCAGGTATGAGAAGGTTTTTCGACGCATACCACCAGCAGCTCGATCTTGAAAGAGTTGTTTGGGGCTTCCCCTCCTTCAACCTTGATCACGAGGAGATCGCGGCACAGGCAGAGGAGTTCGGCAGGATCACAACCGTTATAAACAAATATTACACCGGCGATGACGCGCCGACGTTCCTTAGACTTCACACGGGTCAGGTCTTTACCCTTGCAGACGTTTCCTTTGAGATCATCTACTCGCACGAGGACGGTGTAGATGCCACAACCGGCATAACCAAGATCTCCGATTTCAACGATACCTCCACGGTAGCAAGAGTGACCATTGGCGGGCAGACAATGCTCTTCCTCGCCGACTCGCACTACAAGTGTGCTGAGCCCACGATGATGAAAAACTGGTCGGCAGAATATCTTAAGTCCGACGCGATGCAGCTTGCTCACCACGGACTTTACGAGCTTGACGATATTTACAAGCTTATACAGGCAGAGATCGTTTTCGTTCCGCAGTCGGAATATGCTATAGTGACCGTCGCATCAAGAAAAGCGGCACTTGACGTAGCAAGATCCTACCTGCGCAACGATATGATATTCTTCCAGAACGAAGCTACCGTAGGTATTGCGGTTATTGACGGTCAGTGGGAAGTCGTCTACTTCACGCCGTTCCAGATGCATACGGATGCAAACGGCGACTTCGTTTGTGACGTTTGTACACAAACATTCCAAAATCCCGCTACCTGCATACACGTGGACAGCAAGGGCTACCTTTACTGCGAACTTTGCTTAAAGGCGCTGAATAACCCCACAAAATGCACGCATTCAGATGCTGACGGTAATCTGTTCTGCGATAATTGCACAAGTTCCATGGAAACTCCGGTCACAGAGTGGCTGCTCGACATTCCAAGCTATGAGGGCGGCACTCTTGCAAGTGACGTATACATTGCCGGCCAGGGTATGAATGCAGACATGCCCACCTTTGACGAGAACTTGATGCAGGCAGTATCGGGAACATCGGAAAAGGAATTTAAGGCGTACATCGCAAAGCTTGAGATAGCAGACTACGAGAAGGAATTTTACCGCGAGATTGACAATAATCTTTTTGCGTCCTACTTTAAAGACGGTATACGGGTTTACGCCTACTTTATGTCAAGAACCGGCGAAGCAAGAATAATTATGGAGTACGCGAAAAACTCCGCTTCCCTCTCGGATTTCGGATATGTTTATGAAAAGCAACTCGGAGAGAGCACCATCCTTTATCAGTACGCATTCGGTATGGAGGATGAAACTCACTCAAGGTACGACGGATTCAAAAACAACGGAATGTTTTATATCATAAAGCTTGCCGACAACTCCGTAATTATTATTGACGGTGCAAATACCGTGCAATTCCCCGATAGTCAGTGCGAAAATCTTATGAATATGCTGTGGGATATTACCGGTACGCAAAAGGGCGGAAAAATAAGAATTGCCGCTTGGTATATAACCCATGCCCACGGAGATCATTACCAGGGCTTTAGGCAGTTTACTTATTCTTACTCCCAGTATCTTGATGTAGAGAGAATTGCTTTTGGATTCCCGTCGGTCAATTCACCTAATGAAAAGTTTAACACGGGTAGCGGCGCGAACGGGTACCGTGATATCATAAACACGGTTAATAAATACTACGCCGATGATAACCCCGTTTTCCTTCGTTTACACACAGGCCAGACGTTTAATATTGCCGACGTTTCCTTTGAGGTGCTTTACACCCACGAGGACGGCGTGACTGCCACAACGGGCGTAAGCTATATCACCGATTATAACGATTCCTCAGCTGTTGTAAGAATCACTATCGACGGCGAAACCTTCCTTGTACTTGGCGATGCGAGCAAGAAATCAGCACAGAAAAATCTGCTTGCAAACTGGTCGGCAGATCATTTAAAATCAGATGCAATTCAGATGGCACACCATGCACTGAACGACCTTAAGAGTCTATACCACACGGTACAGGCATCGGTATTATTCGTGCCGCAATCGCAATATGCCATAAATACGAACGATGCAGGACCTATAATCTTCAACGTGGCAAAAACTTATGCTCGCGAGGATATGATATTCTTCGAAAACGAATATACCGTAGGTATAGCCGTGGTAGACGGCAAGTGGGAAAAGGTTTACACCCTGCCCGTAATATATGAAGCAATTAAACCCTAATATAGTTAAAGGCGTGCAAATAATAAATAT
Organism: Clostridia bacterium; assembly: GCA_017648085.1. Lineage (GTDB taxonomy): Bacteria > Bacillota > Clostridia > Oscillospirales > CAG-272 > UBA1740. Next base: position 3,922 of record JAGCJI010000114.1, read on the forward strand.
CGCCGTTCGGAGTGTTTAGGCGTTATTAGAAAAGAGCAGATACGCAAGATTTTAATTCTTGCATATCTGCTCTTCTTATTTTATATTAAGATTACTTTTTCTTGGGCTTTTTGATTTTGTTGAGCTTCTTATTGAGGTCGAGAAGCTGCTCCTTGGTGAAGTTGACGTTCATCATACCCATCATAGAGGTAAGACGGAGAACGGTGAAGCCGTTGAGCATTGCCATCATCTCGGGAGTGATTTTAAAGCCTGCGGCACTCGCCTGCTCGCCCTTTTTCTTTTTGGGCATGATCTTTGCCATAAGCTTCATAAATATCATCTTACCGCGGAAGGTAGAAAGCACCTCACCCATCTTATCGTTAAGAGAGAAGCGTCCCTCAGGAGCTTCAACGTCAAACCAGTTGAGTATTGCGCCCTTTTCCTTAAGGCGATAATCCTCGTTAAAGGTATCAACCTTGCGGATAAGGCTCTCGTCGCGGCACTCACCCGCTATCGCTTCAAGCTTTGTTTCGCCGGAGTTCGGAACGTCGAAATAGAAGAAGTGATCGGGGGCTGTCTTTTTACCAAGGCTTTCGCCGTTAGCGAAGAGCTCAACCTCGGGGAGATTTGAATATACGGTTACACGGGTGATATCCTCTACCCTGTCAACGTAACGCTTTCCGCAGATATGAACGAAGGGATCGTCGGAGAGCCAAGCCTTATATGCATAGAAAGAATCCTTCTTATACTTTCTGTCAAAGGTGATAAGTCCCTTATGGTTCTGTCCGTTCTCGCCGCCCTCTGCTCTTGCATCCGCGCCGAAGTCAAACATATTCCATACGTGAGTTGCCCAAATATAAGGTCTTGAATAGAGCTGCTTTATAAGCTCCTCGTGATAATACGCCTGATACTCCTCGGTATAGTCGCCCTGCATGGGATTTGATGTGTGCCAATTAAGTGCTTCACAGCCGTACTCGCTGACACCGATGGGAATATTCGGGTGCTTTGCATGGAACTTATCAAACCAAGGGCCGTTCATAGAGGTGTCGCCGCCATACCAGCCGAAATAGTGGTTGTAGGATACGGCGTCGGGAATCTGAACGTAGGGATCGTCCATATCGCACATAGAAACGCAAGCGATAACGGTTTTGCGAGTCTTGTCCATAGAATGAACGAGATCGTTGAGTATCTTGTGGTTTTCAAGAAGGTCGGGGGTTGAGCCACCGATGGTTATTTCATTGGAAAGTCCCCATACTACGATGGATGCGTGGTTGTAGTTCTGAGCTACAAGCTCCTTCATCTGCGAGATAGTATTCTCGCGTCCCGAAGCCATATGATTTGAGATATAGGGAATTTCAGCCCAGATAACAAGTCCGTTTTCATCACAGAGGTCGTAGAAATACTGGCTGTGCTGATAGTGAGCAAGACGGATCGTGGTTGCGCCCATTTCCATAATGAGCTCTATATCCTCTCTGTGATGCTCGGGCAGAAGCGCGTTGCCTACGCCAAGTCTGTCCTGATGACGAGAAACACCGCGAAGAGGATACTCCTCACCGTTAAGGATAAATCCGCGATTGGGATCAATCTCGAAGGTACGGCAACCGAAACGGCTGCTCACGGTATCAAGCTCTGTATCTCCCGAAACGAGAGTAACGGATGCGGAGTAGAGATAAGGGTCGCGCCTTCCGTGCCAGAGGTGAACGTTCTCAATATCAAAGCTTGCTTTGGTTTCGGATGAGGGGAGCGTTGCTTCGCAAACTACACCGCCCTCTTTATCAAAAATCTTATAGACAAGGTTGTCGCCTTCATTTGCGTTGGTGAGGAAAGCCTCGATCTCAACCTTTGCACAATTTCCCGATATTTCCGGCGTGATTTTGATGCCGGGTGCACCGTAGTAATCAAGATCAAAGTGAGACGCGGGAACGGCGATAATATTTACGTCGCGGTAAAGTCCGCCGTAGAAGGTGAAATCCGCGGTCTGGGGATATACTGTTTCGTTAGGTGCGTTATCTACGGCAATTACAAGGAAGTTTTCGTCGCCAAGCTTATCTGTTAAGTTCACACGCCATGTGGAGTAACCGCCGTCGTGATGGGCAAGCTGCTCGCCGTTAAGATAAACGTCGGCACTTGAATTTGCACCGCAAATTTCAAGGTAATAAACCTCGCCCGCAGGAAGCTCCGCTTTCGCAAACGCTTTGGAGTAGGTGCACGTGCCACGGTAATAATCGTTGCCGCCGTCCTGACCGTCGGTTGCATTCCAGCTGTGGGGAAGGTTAACTACCTCGCAAGACTCGGGTGCCGATGTAGGAATTGCGGAATCTTTAACAAAGGACCAGCTATTGTTAAAATTCAAAATATTTCTCATAACTACACTCCATTTTTATTTTTTATTTCATTATACCATATTTTTACTATTTTTGCAACAGTATATTCATTACTTTACTTTCTCTTAATAATTTTCTTCCGTCGGGGCACAATAACGTCAGTTATTTGTAAAGCGAGGTCAAACTTATGAGCGAACGCGCGGCAAGACCGTTTGGAATAAGGGATAAGGTAGGTTATCTTTTCGGTGATTTTGGAAACGATTTCACCTTTATCCTTTCCTCAAGCTTCCTTTTAAAATTTTATACTGACGTTATGGGCGTATCCGCCGCCGTCGTAGGAATTGCAATGATGGTAGCAAGATTCGTTGACGGCTTCACCGACGTTGCGATGGGAAGAATATGCGACAGAAGCAGGGTGCGGAGCGCAGGAAAATTTAAGCCTTGGATTTTACGCATGTGCGGACCCGTGGCAATTTCCTCATTCCTCATTTATCAAAGTTCTCTTTCGGATATGCCTATGGGATTTAAGATAGGCTGGCTTTTCGCCACCTATATCCTATGGGGCTCGGTATTCTACACCTCCATCAATATTCCCTACGGATCGATGGCATCCGCAATTTCCCGAGAACCCGAGGACCGCCAGTCTCTGTCCACCTACCGAAGCGTAGGAAGCACGCTTGCGGGCGTTATAGTCGGTGTAGGTATTCCGCTGTTTGCATATGACACGGTCGGGGGGCAAACCGTCTTGAGCGGCCCTAAATTTACTACTATCGCGGGTATTTTCTCTATTCTCGCGATACTGTGTTATATTGTTTGCTATTTCCTCGTTACAGAAAGAGCAAGCACAGAAACAGCACCGCACGAGCATAACAGCCTAGGTACCGTGTTAAAAAATGCGGTAAAAAACCGTGCCCTTCTATCCATTGTAGTGGCATCGGTGCTTATGCTGCTTGCGCAGCTGACGATGCAATCAATGGCAAATTACGTCTATCCTAACTACTACAACAACGCAGAGGCACAATCGCTATCAACAGTGGCTATGATGGCGGGAATTTTGGTTTCGGCAGCATTTGCAAAGCCGCTTGCGAGAAGATTCGGTAAGGCGGAAATAAGCGTGGCTGCAAATCTTTTGGCATCAGTCATTTGTATTCTGCTGTTTTTCATAAGGCCTAAAAACGTGTGGGTATATATCGGCATAAATCTGGTATCGTGGCTGGGCATGGGCATTTTTACAATGGTTTCGTGGGCACTTATTACCGACGTTATCGACTACTCGGAAATTAAAAACGGGGTGCGCGAGGACGGATCTATATACGCGATGTACTCATTTGCACGAAAGCTCGGTCAAGCGGCAAGCGCCGGTGCATCCGGAATACTCCTTTCCGCTATCGGATACAGCACGGAAACCGCATTTGAGCCGGCGGTGCTTGAAGGTATTTTCAACATATCAACAATATTGCCGGCGATAGGCTTCGGTGCGCTTGCCTTGGTTTTGTGGTTTTGGTATCCCTTGCACAAAAAAGAGGTTGAAAAGAACGTGCAGATCCTAAAAAGAAAGCATAACAAGTGATTTCGCCCCACCCGTGTGAAATACCGTGCGACAAAATAAAAAATGCGAGAACCGAAGTTCTCGCATTTTTTTGTGGAAATTACTTGCTTTCCTCTTCGCTTGCAGCCGCAACAGCTACGAGCTTAACGATAGCAGTTTCTGCTCCGTCGCCACGACGGGGTCCCATCTTATAGATCTGTGTATAACCGCCGTTTACCTCTGCATATGCAGGTGCGATAACGGAGAATACTTTTTTAGCTACATCTTCCTTCGTGATATAAGCAAGAGCTGCTCTGTAGGAAGCGAGGTCGCCCTTCTTACCGAGGGTGATCATCTCGTCAGCCTTTGCGGAAACCTCCTGTGCTCTGGTGTAGGTGGTTTCGATCTTGCCGGTTTCAAGAAGAAGAGTTACCATGCCTCTGAGCATAGCCTTGCGCTGTGCAGTAGTTCTGCCGAGCTTTCTCATGTATGTTTCCTCCTAATACTTCTTATTCTTCGTCCTTCTTCAAGCTAAGGCCCAAAGAATTCAGCTTTTGAATCACTTCTTCAAGTGATTTACGACCCAGGTTACGAACCTTCATCATATCTTCCTCGGTGCGGTCAATCAAATCTTCAACCGTATTGATGCTTGCGCGCTTCAAGCAGTTAAAGCTACGTACAGACAAGTCAAGCTCCTCAATGGTCATCTCGAGAACTTTTTCCTTCTTTACTTCAGCTCTTTCTACCATTATCTCCTTGTTCTTTGCGTCATCGGACATATCGATAAAGAGCTTGAGGTGCTCGTTGAGAACCTTGGCTGCGAGAGATACAGCTTCTTTAGCTGCGATGGTTCCGTTCGTCTGAACCTTGATAGTAAGCTTATCATAGTCGATGCTGTTACCTACACGGGTATTCTCTACGTTATATTCAACCTTGTAAACAGGGGTGAA
>JAGCJI010000115.1 GCA_017648085.1 Clostridia bacterium
GGGCATAGTTATCGAATGTGACCAGGAGCGCAGTCAGCTTCAAAACAAGGAAAAGGCAATGAAAATTCTTTATACCAAGCTCTACGATATGAAGGAGAGGGAACAGAATGAGAAAATTGCCTCTACTAGAAAAAGTCAGGTAGGCAGCGGTGACAGAAGTGAAAAAATAAGAACCTATAACTTCCCGCAATCGCGAATTACCGACCATAGAATAAACAAAACGCTGTTCGCGCTCACCTCTTTCCTAAACGGTGATATTGACGGCCTTATAACCGATCTTATAGCGCAGGATACGGCGGAGCGCTTGAAGGGAGAGGGACAGTCGTGATTAACACCGAAATCTTCAAGCTCAAACAAACGGATGCCGATTATTCGGATAAAATAGCTAAGGCGGCTGAAGTTATAAAAAGCGGAGGTCTTGTAGTATTTCCTACGGAAACGGTATACGGACTCGGTGCAGATGCTACGAATCCGGAGGCGGCGAGGAAAATTTTCGCGGCAAAGGGACGTCCGTCCGACAATCCGCTTATAATTCATATCTCTTCGCCGGAGGAAGCAGAGGGGTATGCATATACCGGTGATGTTTACTACCAGCTTGCAGAAACCTTTATGCCGGGCCCTCTGACCGTAATTATGGATTCGAAGGACACAGTTCCGCTTGCAACGCGCGGCGGACTTGAAACCGTGGCGGTAAGGTGTCCCGAAAACAAAATAGCGCACGATCTTATTCTTGCAGCCGGCAAACCGGTGGCTGCACCCTCGGCAAACTTGTCCGGCACACCCTCGGCAACCAGCGCACAGCACGTTATTGACGATATGATGGGCAGGGTAGACGTTATAATTGACGGCGGTGACTCGGAATTCGGCATTGAATCGACGATAGTTAAAATAGACGCGGATGCTACCGTCACCCTTCTTCGCCCGGGAAAAATAACCGTGGACGAGTTATCTTCCGTGTGTGGAAGTGTCAAGATCGCAGACGCAGTAACGAATAAGCTTCGTGAGGGGGAGCGCGCTCTTTCTCCCGGTATGAAATATCGCCATTATGCGCCGACTGCTCCGCTCGTGCTTCTTGACGGAGAGGTGGACGCGGCTATTTCTTATATAAAAAAACAAGGCAAGCAAAGAGCGGCAATCATAGCATACGAGGACGAGGTGGAGATTATCTCCCGCGCCCTCGGAAATTCCGACTGCTACGCCTTCGGTAAGCGTAACGACGAGATAGCGCAGGCAAGAATACTTTTCGCGCTTCTGCGCAAAATCGACAAGAAAAATTACGATATTATATACGCGCCATTGCCATCTTTACGCGGTGTGGGACTTGCACTCTATAACCGTATGATACGCGCGGCGGCGCATAACGTTGTAAAACTATAAAGGACTAACAAACAAGGGTAGGTCATTTAAATGGCAAAAAAGAAAAAGCAGGACGTAAAAGATTTAAAGCAGAATGAGAGTGTTGCCACAAGGCAGCTCATCACAGAAACGCTTGAAAAAAACTATATGCCCTATGCGATGAGTGTAATTATTTCACGTGCTATACCTGAAATAGATGGCTTTAAGCCTTCTCACCGCAAGCTTCTTTATACGATGTATAAAATGGGACTCTTAAAGGGGCAGAAAATAAAAAGTGCCAACATAGTCGGACAAACTATGCAGCTTAACCCTCACGGTGATGCTTCCATATACGAAACTATGGTTAGACTTACAAGGGGACACGAGGCTTTATTGCACCCCTTCATTGACTCCAAGGGCTCGTTTGGTAAGCAGTATTCGCGTGATATGGCATACGCCGCATCCCGATACACCGAGGCGAAGCTTGACGCCTTCTGCAACGAGCTATTTTCGGGTATTGATAAGGATGCCGTTGATTTTGTCCCCAACTATGACAACACGACAAACGAGCCGGTGCTTTTACCCACCACCTTCCCGAATATTCTCGTTTCCCCAAACCTCGGAATTGCCGTCGGTATGGCGTGCTCGATCTGCTCCTTCAACCTTGCGGAGATATGTGACGGTACTATCGCACTCTTAAAGAACCCCAATACGTCGCTTGACCGAATTCTTGATATAATCAAAGCTCCCGATTTTCCGGGCGGAGCTGAAATAATATACGATCGCGAGCAAATGCGCAAGATTTATGAAACCGGCGTTGGTAGCTTTAAGATGCGCTCGAAATATGAATACGTCAAAAAGGATAACTGCATCGATATATTAGAAATTCCTTATTCTTCTTCCATTGAAAGTATTATGAAGAAGGCAACCGAAATGATAAAGCAGGGCAAGCTGCGCGAGGTAGCCGACGTTCGTGATGCGATCGACCTTAACGGCTTTAAGCTCACTTTTGATCTTAAAAAGGATGCAAATCCCGATCTCGTTATGAAAAAGCTCTTTGCGGCTACTGAGCTTGAAAACAGCTTTGACTGCAACTTTAATATACTCGTTGAGGGAACGCCTATGCAGCTCGGCGTGCGAGAGATACTTAATGAGTGGATAAAATTCCGCGTTAAGTGCGTTAGACGCGAGCTGACGTTTGACCTCGGCAACAAGGAGCATAAGCTCGAGCTTTTACTCGGTCTTGCCGCAATACTTCTCGATATAGATGCGGCTATTAAAATTATCCGTAACACCGAGAAGGAGGAGGACGTTGTTCCCAACCTTTCCGCCGCATTCCATCTTACCAAGGCGCAGGCTGAATACGTTGCTGAAATTAAGCTTCGTAATATTAACCGTGAGTACATACTCAACAGAGTTCAGGAAATAGAAGCACTCAAAAAAGATATTGCGGATATCAAGGAAACTTTGCGCGACGAGATAAAATTAAAACAAACGATCATCGCAACTCTCCAAACGATAAAGAAAACCTACGGAAAGCCGAGAAAAACCGCTCTCGTAGAAAAGACGGAGGTTGCCGCACCCAAGGAAGACATCTTCTTTGAAAACTATAACTGCCGCCTTGTGCTTACCAAAGGCGGTTACTTCAAAAAGCTTTCCGTCCAGGCGGCAAGAGCAAGCGAAGCGCATAAGTTTAAGGAGGGCGACTTCATTATCTACGAAGAGGATACCGACAACAAGGGCGACGTGCTGTTCTTTACAGACAAAGCGCAGATATACAGAGCACGAGTTGCCGATTTCGATCTTTGTAAGGCGTCTAATATGGGCGATTATGTTCCAATGAAGCTCTCTATGGATGAGGATGAGCACGTTGTTGGATGTAAGATGATTTACGATATAGTGCCCGGTCATCATATGGTCTACGTATTTGAAAACGGAAAGGGACTTCGTGTTGATATGAAGTCATACGAGGCAAAGTCGCGCAGACGTAAAATAACCGGTGCTTACTCAAGCGAATCTCCGCTTGCCGGCGCGATCTATGAGGGAGATAAGCCGAAGCCTATATTTATTAAAAGTGACGGCGGAAAAGGAATGCTTATTAAAACATCACTCATTCCCGAAAAAGCAACCAGAACCGCATCGGGTGTGCAGATAATGCAGATGCCGAGAAATAAGGGAAAGGTAGAGCTGGTAACCGAGAGAATAGATGAGCTTGGGGAGGAAGCGACGAAGTGCCGCAAGCTTGCTATCCCATCCACGGGAGTAGCACTTTCACAGATTACATTCAAGTTTTGACAAAACAAAACAGCCCGCTTGCACGGGCTGTTTTTTATCGCGATAAACGCGTAATATTTTAGGGCAGAAAAATATTAAATAAAGGTTTCAAATTTATAACCTACACCCCAAACGGTCTTAAGTACCCACTTATCCGACACGTCCTCCAGCTTCTCGCGAAGCCTTTTTACGTGAACGTCAACGGTTCTTGAATCTCCGAGGTAATCAAATCCCCAAACCTTGTCAAGAAGTTGGTCGCGGGTGAAAACTCTGTTACAGTTTGATGCAAGGAAGTAGAGCAGCTCAAGCTCCTTCGGCGGAATATCAATTGCCTTTCCGTTAAGCTTAAGCTCGTATTTCTGAAGGCTGATTTCGATATTCTCAAAGCGGACGACCTCATCGTCGATCGTCTTGGTGTGGGCGTTATAGCGGCGGAGCACAGCCTTTATTCTAGCAGAAAGCTCCTTCATATCGAACGGCTTTACTATAAAGTCGTCAGCGCCAAGCTCAAGACCAAGCACCTTGTCAAAAACGTCTCCCTTGGCGGTGATCATAATAACCGGTTTAGCGGAGATTTCGCGGATCTCGCGACACACCTGCCAGCCATCCTTTCTCGGCATCATAATATCAAGAAGAACGAGGTCGGGCTCGTAAATCTTAAAGCTCTGCACACCCTCAACACCGTCATTGGCGGTCTTTACCTTGTAGCCTTCATTCTCAAAATAGAGCTTCAGCATGTCACATATATTAGGGTCGTCGTCTACTATCAAAAGCTTGGTATCCATTTTAATCCTCCAAATTGTTAACTTTGTTAAAAAAACTGAAATCTTAACAATTAGATTATACAATATATTTTTGACGTTGTCAAGAATAAAATGTGAATATTTTCCTTTAATTTTGTGGGGAAGTATTGAAAAAAATGAGAGCTTGTGGTATAATGTGTTGTAATTTAAAGAAGACATAGGAGATATATAATGAAACTTGGTATCGTGGGACTTCCTAACGTTGGCAAAAGCACCTTGTTCAATGCGCTGACTAACGCGGGTGCTGAATCTGCAAACTATCCTTTTTGCACGATTGACCCCAAC
>JAGCJI010000116.1 GCA_017648085.1 Clostridia bacterium
CTTTCTATGTAGTCAAGTCCGACAAGGTCGGATATAAGTCTGTCGGCGTACTCGGTAATTTTGAGCATCCACTGACTTTTTACCTTTCTGATGACCTCGGAGGAGCATCTTTCACAAACTCCGCCAACAACCTCCTCGTTTGCAAGAACCACCTTACAGGAGGTACAGAAGTTTACTGCCATTTCCTTTTTGTAAGCAAGTCCCGCCTTGAAAAGCTTTAAGAATATCCACTGTGTCCACTTATAGTAATTAGGATCGGTGGTGTTTATCTCACGTGACCAGTCGAAAGAAAGGCCGAGTGCCTTAAGCTGTGACTTAAAGCGCGCAACGTTGGTTTCGGTCACGAGCTTCGGATGGATCTTATTTTTAATAGCAAAGTTTTCGGTAGGCAGACCGAACGCGTCCCAGCCCATCGGGAAAAGAACGTTGTAGCCCTGCATTCTCTTCTTCCTTGAAACTATGTCAAGCGCGGTATAAGGACGGGGGTGACCTACGTGAAGGCCCTGACCCGAGGGATAGGGGAACTCAACGAGCGCGAAGTACTTCGGAAGGGAGTAATCCTGCTTTGCGGCGAAGGCGTTTGCCTCGTCCCATTTTTTCTGCCATCTCGCCTCTATATTTTTGTAATCGTAATTCATATCAGTCTTCCTTTGCATTATTGATTTCATATTTTTTATCTACAGCCTCCACGACGTCGGATATATCAACCAAGCCCGACTCGGGTAGCAATCGATCAAAGTTATAAAAATCCCTGGCTTCGCGATCGAACACGTTAACGATGACGTCGCCGTAGTCGATTAGAATCCAAGAGTTACCGTCGCGTCCTTCAACGCGTGCCTCCTGCCTGCCGGCAAGTCCGATCTTATAGGTCACTTCATCTGCAAGACCGCGGACGTTGGTTGAGGAGCGACCCGTGACGTTCAGATAGTAATCGGTAACTGAGCTTTCATCGGATACGTTATATAGTCGCACGTCAAGAGCCTTTTTTTCTACAAGAATGTAGGCTATTGCTTTCGCGAGTTCAAGCGATTCTGCCCCGGATAAAGTATTGTTTTTTGCGTTTTCCATTACAACGAAGTCCTTTCAACCGTTTTCTGTAACAACGTAATTAATATCGTTTTTAATATACTCGGGATATCTGAATTTTCGCCTGCCGTAAACCCCTAGCATTTGCTCGTCCCGAGTATCGAGAAGCCGCATTTCACTATCAAATTCACCCGTACAACCTACGTGCGTATTCAAGGCAAGAGTGGCGGCAATTTTGTTTGGAACGTAATACCATACGCCCCCCTTTTCCACGGGCTCACCGGGCAAAGTGAGGTAGGTCGTCACAGCATCCCTGAATTTTGAGGAATGCTTGAATATCATTATCAAAACGTCAATTATCGAAACGTTAGTCACGACGCCGTCACCAAAATTTGACACAAGGCTTAACAAGGTATCGTACCCTGCCCTTTTGGTAGCGGAATAGTAAAGTCCGTCAAGAAAAATCTTCTGTGCATTTAATCTGCCAAGATCCGCCGTAGGATAACTTTTTCTGTGCCTCACGAAAGCGAGTGCGGTATCCGCGTCCAAGAGATTTTCGCCCTTTTTGAGAGATATTTTTTGTTCACCGCTAAAGAATTCAAGCTCGGCAGGCATATTTATAAGAACGCCGCCGATAGAATCCACGAAATCTCGGAATGCGGCGGTAGTCACCGAAACGAAGCCGTCAATTTCGACAGAAAACAGATCCGATATCAGTTCCGCGGTGCTTTCCATCGCGGCGCGCGGTGTTTTTCCAGCTTGAAGCTCGGATGGGTAGACGTGATTTATTTTGTTTGTTTTTCCGTCGGATTCAAAATAGGTGTCTCTCGGTATCTGTATCACCGAGCCGGCACTCCTTGCGCTGTCAAAGGTGACGAGCATCAAAACGTCGGTATTTGAAGCCGCATCATCAACTCCGGCTAATAGATAAGTAAATTTCGTTTTACTCGCCCGCTTCAGAGTGATAGCACTACTCGCCACGGGGACGACCAGCGCACAGGATAGAAGCAAGGTGGTTATTTTCTGTAATACGCTTTTCATAAAAACCTCTTTTTTGTTTTAGTGTTCACAAAAAGGCGTATTTCAATTGAGTTATATTTTACTCAACAAAGCATTTCTTGTCAATATGTTTTTAATATTTATATGCTTTTTGTACCTGATAAGGTTAATGATTGCCGCATCGATAGCCTCCGCACAAGCACGGTGCAAAACTTTACGGTTGGCCGATATATCCTGGTCCTTCATATTTTTCCATACGAACGACTGAAGATTTATAGACGCTTCGTACGTCCTGGTATCCTCGATAAAATCGGCAAGAAATATTATTTCGTCAAAAACCGACATATCGGGAGAGCCCACCGTATGATTATAGACCGCAGAAAGCACGTTTTCCGTAGCGTAATACGAAAAATCGGAGCGGATAATAATCGGTGCGGTAAAAGTATGGAGTATAGCGGGACTTTCATAGTCGCTCGCGTCAAGTAGCGCACCGTTGCTTTTGAGCAATTCAACGTGGCGGTTATACGGTATTTCCTTCGTAACGTCATGCAGAAGAGCCGCTACCGCCGCCTCGTCGGCGAGCTCGGGAATACAGTATTTTGCAAGCCGCACCGCCGCACGCTCAACCCCAAGTGTGTGGGAATATCTCTTTTCCGAAAGCCTTGGCTTTATCAAGGAACGGAGCTTGATAACGTCATCGCTTGAAAATCTCATTTGTAAAGCTCCTTTTCGGTAATATAATCATACACCGACTGCGAAAGATATTTTTTTGCCAGATGCGGCGTCTTTATAAGCTCGCGTATTTCGCTTGAGGATACCTCGATGGCATCCGATTCTATAGCAATGACTCGCGCGCCGTATCGTTTCCTGTATTCGTCGGATTTTCGCATAATTAGAGCATCGTTATACGCATCCGACTCGCGCCTGACATAGCAGATCACAGCAAGCTTGAAGATGGTTTCGGGTGCATACCAGGTGTCCAGAGTCAGAAACATATCCGTGCCGACGAGAAAATAAAGCTCACGCCCGTCCCTTGAAAGCTCGGTTAGGGTTAGCGCGGTATAGCTTTTGCCGCCGCGATCTATTTCAAGAGTTGATATTTCCGCCTTTTGTATATGCGAAAAAGCAAGCTCGCACATACGGAGTCTGTCGCATTCCGAAGCACCGCCGTCAATTTTTTTATGCGGTGGCAAAAAATCAGGTATTATCAAAAGTCGGTCGAGGGATATTGCCGTAGCAAAGCTTTCAGCGGCACGGACGTGACCGAGGTGGGGCGGACTGAACGTGCCGCCGTAAATTCCGATCCTTTCCCTTTCCATCAGAGCTCGATCCTTTTTTTATTTACCGATTCCTTATACAAAACAAATTTAGTGCCAACACAGGATACTACCTCGCAGTCTATGGCTGCCGCAATTTCGTTTGCCGCCTCCTTTGCGGTATATCCGCTGTTCTCAAGGACTCTTGCCTTTATAAGCTCGCGCGCCTCAAGCGCATTGGCTATTTGAGTGCAGGTTTCATCGCTTATTCCGCCCTTACCTATCTGAAAAATAGTATCGAGTCCGTTGGCAAGTGAACGGAGATAAGCTCGCTGTTTACTGTTAATCATAATTATTCCTTTTCAAAAAGTGCTGTGGCAAACGCCTCGCTGTCAAAGGGCTTCATATCGTCGATTTTTTCTCCCACACCGATAAACTTAACGGGTATTCCGAGCTCGCGCTTAACCGAGAGAATAATTCCGCCCTTTGCCGTGCCGTCAAGCTTTGTAAGCACAAGACCGGTAATTTTCGACGCGTTCTTGAATTCCTTTGCCTGCATAACAGCGTTCTGACCGGTGGTCGCATCCAGAACTAGAAGCGTTTCCTTTGCGCTATCGGGTAGCTCGCGCGCGATAACTCTATCGATTTTAGCAAGCTCATCCATAAGATTTTTCTTGTTATGAAGTCTGCCCGCGGTATCGATTATAAGAACGTCTGCCTTTTTGCTTTTTGCAGAGTTTATAGCATCAAATACGACCGATGCGGGATCAGCACCTGCTGCCTGCTTTACGATGTCAACTCCGGCGCGCTCGCACCATACGGTGAGCTGTTCAGCCGCGGCAGCTCTGAATGTATCGGCAGCTGCAACTACGACTTTTTTGCCTTCCGATTTTAATTCTGCCGAGATTTTTCCTATGGAAGTTGTTTTTCCGACGCCATTTACTCCTATTACAAGTATTACCGAAGGCGTAGTATCAAGTCGGAGGGGCTCATGCTCACCGATAAGCTCGCGAAGCATTCTGTAAAGCTCCCCCTTGACCTCGTCAGCATCCTTAATATTTTTATCAATGACCGTTTCACGAAGCTCGTCAAGTATCTCCTCTGTCGTATTAACTCCTATATCCGCAGATATGAGCAGCTCCTCAAGCTCGTCAAACAGATCCTCATCAACCTTTCTGAAGCTCTTAAAAAGCTCGTCGATTTTTCCCACTATTGCGGACTTGGTTTTACTGAGTCCGCTTTTCAGTTTGTCAAAGAACCCCATCCAAAAGCTCCTTTTGCTTTCCTTCAATTTCATTTACGTTAAGCTCTATCGCCTGCGAAATACCGCGCTGAGGCATGGTTACGCCGTAGAGCTTATCGCCTATCTCCATAGTACCGCGACGGTGAGTGATGAGAATGAACTGCGTGTTGTCGTCAAATCTCTTAATGTATTCACCGAATCTGAATACGTTAACCTCATCAAGTGCCGCCTCGATCTCGTCAAGGATACAGAAGGGCGTGGGGTTAACCTTAAGAATAGCGAACAAAAGTGCTATGGCAACGAAGGACTGCTCACCACCGGAAAGAAGAGAAAGACTCTTGATAATTTTGCCGGGAGGTGCTGCCTTGATTTCGATACCCGTTGTAAGAACGTCCTCAGGGTCAACGAGCGAAAGCTCCGCATTTCCGCCGCCGAACAGTTCCTTAAAGGTTATGCCGAAGTTCTTATTTATTGCCTCAAAAGCGGTTATGAAGCTTGTACGCATCTCGCCTTCCAGTCGCGTTATGATGCCGACTAGCTCATCGTAAGAGCTGGTAAGGTCAACGAACTGCGTGTTAAGCGCGTCGTATTTTGTTTTAACCTCCGCGTATTCCTCGATAGCACCGGGATTATAGTTACCCAGCGCACGAAGCTTTGCACGGCAGGAGGTCTGCACCGCGGCGACCTCTTCCCTGTTTTCATCAGTCACGGCGGGATATTCAAGCTCAACTGCCTCCTCATAGGTGATTTCATAATCGTCCCACAACTGCGAGCCAAGCTTATCCTGCTTCTCAAGAAGCTGATTGTAGCGGTTCTCGTTTTTGATCATAACCTCAAAGAGAGTCTGGCGAGCGCCGTTTTTCTCTTTGGTGGTTTCTCTAATTTTCGTAAGCTCACGTTCAAACTCATCACCGCCGATTTCAAGCTCGCGGCGACGCTCTGACAAGCGCTCAAGCTCAACCTCAAGGGCGTGATACTCCGCCTTATTCTCTGCTTTGATGGTGTCTATGTTGTCGCGCTTGGATACAAGGTCGTCAATTCTGGTCTTCTGTCCTGCAATTTCAGCATCGTATTCGGCAATTCTGGAATTGAGGTTGTCTATCATAAAGTCGACGTTTTCAACGTCCTTGCGAGTTTCGGTGATTTTGATGAACACCTCGTTAGCGCGTTCGCCAAGCTCGTCTGCCTTCTCGTCAAGAACACCTGCCGCCTCACTCTTCTCAGTTCTGAATTTCTTCAGCGCGGCGATTCTTTCAACGTTAGCCTCATACTCGCCAAGAAGGCGCTTGATTTCCTCTTCAGCCTTTGACTGAAGCCCCACGAGGTTATTATAATCATAGGTCAGCTTCTCGATGATATTGCGGTTGGCATTAAATTTAGCCTCCGCACTGTCAAGCGCGGCAAACTGCGAGCGGGAAAGCGTAAGCAAAAGCTCCTTTTCCTGCTCCCTATCCTTAAGAGCATCCTGCGTAGCCTTTATTTCAATGCTTGTCTTTTCGATATAGGCACGAAGCTGCTCTATGTCTTTAGAAAGAACATCCGCACGCTCGCGCAACGTAGCAATCTCGGTTACACGCGAGAGTATACCGCTATCTCTTTTTGCGCTACCGCCGGTGAAAGCACCGCCGGCGTTGATGATCTGTCCGTCAAGCGTTACTATCTTAACCTTATAGCGAAGCTTTTTAGCCGCATCGGATGCAGAATCGATATTATCAAACACGACAGTGCGAAGCAAGAGCCACTCAACAATAGAGCGGTACTTTGAGTCGGTCTTAACCAGCGTGTCTGCTCTGCCGACATAGCCGGGCATAGACGACGCCGCTCTTATCTCGTCGGTTTCGCTCATAGGTCTGATCGCGCTTATTGGATAGAAGGTTGCTCTTCCGGCGTTTGCACGCTTCAAAGCAGCGATTGCCGCCTTTGCCATATCCTCGTTATCAACGACTATATTCTGAAGGCTTGCTCCAAGAGCGGTTTCAATAGCAGTTATGTACTTTTTATCAACGCTGACAAGCGAGGAAAGCGGACCGTGAATTATACCCGTTCCCCTTATGTTTCCTGCGTTGTATTCGCGCATAACGAATTTTATGCTCTCGGCATATCCCTCGAAATGATCTATCATTCGTTGGAGCATTTCGGCTCTTCTTGACATAGTATCGGCTTCAACGGTAAGAGCGTTAAGCTTTTCGGTGCTTTCAGCCTTACTTGCCGAGAGCTCCTCTATCTTCTCCGTAGCAGCTTCTATTTCCGCGTCCTTTTCGGCAATTTTAGACTTAAAGCCCGCCGCGTTTTGCTCGCATCTGTCAGCCTCTTCGCGAAGCTTTTCGCCTTCTGCCTCGTATTTTGCTATTTCTTCTTCAATATCTGCGGATTTCGTATTGTCACTTACCTTGGAGTTCTTCAAAACGTCTATTCTGACCTTAAGGTCAACCGCACCGTTTTCCTCAACGGTCAACTCATCAAGTGCCTCTGTAAGCTCGCGTTCTGCGGCGCGCACCTGCGCGATTAAATTATTCTGCTCTGCAAGGAATTCGAGGCGTGTATCCAGCAGCTTTTTAAGTGACGCCTCTATTTCAGCCTTTTTATCATCGTATTCCGTGCGCTTGTCAATCAGGTTATTCTTATATCCCTCTATCTCCGCGATTCTGTCGCGGCTGTTCTTTATAAGCTCGGCGGAATGACGGAAATCAGAATCTGCCATCTGCATGGCGTTATCAAGCTCGTGGAGCTTGTTGTCGGTTTCTCTTATCTGTTGCATTACGTCAAGCGCAAGAGAGTGATTCTCCTGCGATTTTTCGAAGAGGGTATTTTCGCGCAGACCGAGATCGGCGATAGCCTGGTCGATTATCTCAAGCTCGTTTTGCGAGAGCTTCCATGCATTTTCGGCAAGCTCAATATCCTCTCGTATTTTCTTTGTATCGTAAAGCCAAAGAGATACGTCGGCACGCTTTTTCTCCTCGTAAATAGCAAGTCCGCGACGTGCCTTTTCAGCCTCGCGCTCAAGAGGGCCAACCTGACCTTCAAGGACGGAAAGTATATCCTTTACTCTGTCAAGGTTGTCCTGCGTAGCCTTAAGCTTGCGCTCAGACTCCTCTTTTCTGTGACGGTATTTAGATATACCTGCAGCCTCCTCAAAGATATGACGGCGCTCGTCACTCTTTTTGGATATGATTTCGGCTATTTTACCCTGACCGATTATAGAATATCCCTCGCGGCCGACACCGGTATTCATAAACAGCTCATATATATCACGAAGTCTTCTCTGCTGATTGTTTATAAGGTACTGACTTTCTCCGTTACGGTAATAACGGCGGGTAACGGTTACCTCGTCAAACTCCGAATCGAGCCTGTTTTCGGGATCGGAATTATCAAAAGTTACCGATACCTCCGCAAATCCCATCTGGCGACGGTCATCCGTTCCTCCGAATATAACGTCCTCCATTTTAGTACCGCGTATATTACGGCTGGAAAGCTCACCAAGAACCCAGCGCATAGCGTCGGATATGTTTGACTTACCGCTTCCGTTAGGTCCGACGATTACGGTCGCACCGCGTTCAAACGTGAGGACCGTTCTGTTCGGGAATGATTTAAATCCGTGAAGTACAAGTGATTTTAAGTACATCTTTCTACCTTTCTTCTCTTACGGCGATTGAATAGTCGAAAAGCTGTTCGTTTTCTTCAAAAGCTATATACGAAATTGAAAATTCCTTAAGTAGGCGCAGCTTGTTTTTACGTTTCTGCCCAATCGCCTTTGAAAGCGAGCCGCGCGGGACTGAAACCGTGATTTTCGAATTGCTTTTTATGTTTATTTTATTTATTTCATCCTTAATAAGCCCGTAGAAGATTTCGTTTTCCACAAGCTCACCTATTGCGGGGTGATTAGGTCCGGCCAAATACGTGTCCTCGCCCGCAAGGTTTTCCGAGGCGCAAAGCCCCACCCTTATTACGTCAACACCCGCATCGATAAATTTACGCATTACCGCGGCAGAGCGTACGACCGCCTCTTCCACCGTGAGCGGAGTATATACTCCAAATCGCGACATATCGGCAAGCTCGGTTTGGTGAAAGACAACGGTTGGATATATACGCGCACCGACAGCACCGCTGTTTATAATAAAATCCGCCGTTTCAAGCTCACTTTCGGATGTGGCGGCAGGCAGGCCTATCATCATCTGTCCGACAAGCGAGAAGCCGCGCTCCACTATCATTTTGCACGCCGCCGTCGCACAGGCGGAGTCGTGTCCGCGCTTGGCAACGGAGAGAACGCCGTCGTCTATGCTTTGCAAACCCAGTTCAATAGTTTTTACGTTATATTTTTCAAGTATATCAAGTATTTCCGCGCTTATATAATCGGGGCGCGTAGAGCATCTTACCGACTCTACCCTGCCCGCTTTTACATAGCCGTCAGTAATTTCGAGCAGCTGTATCATAAGGCTTCTGTCTATACCGGTGAACGAGCCGCCGAAAAAGGCAATTTCAGCCGTTGTATCTCCACCCACGGTGGAAAGTGCTGTCTCGATCTGCTCTGTAACGAGTGAAATATTAAACTCGGTCACTCCGGATATAGTTCGCTGATTACAGAAAACACATTGATTCGGACATCCGAGATGCGGAATGAAGATCGGAACGTTTACGTGATGCTTCATACCGAAACCCCGAAAAGACGAAGTGCGGCGCGTGCTGCCTGCATTTCGGCGTCCTTTTTACTTCTTGCAGTACCGCTGCCCACAACGTTGTTGTTGATTTTCGCAATAACGGTAAAGGTTTTTTCGTGCTCAGGACCGCTCTCCTCGGTTATTTCGTATTCAAGAATAGACGCTCCGTCCTTTTCAACAAGCTGCTGAAGAAGAGTTTTTGCATCCGTAGAAGGAGACGTTGCCGAAGTTTTTATCTCCTCTGCAAAGAGAGCGAGAATAGGTGCTCGGTAATCAGATCCCGACAAGACGGAATCAAGATACACGGCGGCAAGCAATGCCTCAAGGGCATCTGCAAGAATTTTCGGCCGTCTTCTGCAGTCCGTCATTTCCTCACCGCGACCAAGGTTAATATAATCGCCGAGGTTCATTTCCCTTGCGATTTTAGAGAGAGTTTTCTCACAAACGAGGTGCTGTCGCATCTTGGTAAGCGCGCCCTCGCTGTGATGCTTAAAATTTTCAAACAAATACTCCGAAATAACCAATTGAAGAACGGCATCACCGAGAAATTCAAGTCTTTCGTTAGATGAAAAATTTAGCCCGCGGCTTTTCTGTTCGTTTGAATATGATGAGTGAGTGAGGGCGGTCTGGAGATATTTGATATCGTAAAAATGGTATCCGAGCCTTTCCTGAAGCTCTAAAAATTCTTTTCCAATCGCCATCACGCGCCCTCCTTCCCATTAATTCTGGTCGTACATTTTTTCGGCTTCTGCCAATATTTTTTTATCGTCGTAATCCTTTGCGAATGCAATTATATCCTCGTTTATTCCTGTTTCAACGAAATGTATAGCCTGTCTTACCGCGCTTTTAATCGCTTTGGCATCTGACGAGCCGTGCGCCTTGATGACCGGCTTTGAAATACCGAGAAGCGGTGCGCCGCCGTGCTCGGAGGTGTCAAATCTGTGCTTTATGTCCTGAAGCTTCTGCTTCATTGTTAACGCCGACGCTATCGTTGCAATATTGGTTTTAATTACGTCCTTGAGCAATCCCATCATAAACTTGCCCATGCCTTCAACCGTCTTTAAAAATATATTGCCGGTATAGCCATCTGTCACAAGCACGTCGCACACGTTAAACGGAACAGCCTTCGATTCAACGTTGCCAACGAAATTCAATCCGCTTTCATTAAGCACCTGGTAGGATTCAACCTGCAGGGCGTTACCTTTGTTATATTCGGTACCGTTATTAAGCTGACCGACGCGTGGACGCTCTATTCCGTATATCTTTTCCATATACTTCGCACCCATAAAGGCAAACTGCGAAATATTGTCGCTAGTTACGGTGAGGTTAGCACCCGAGTCCATAAGCAGAACGGGATTTTCAAGCGGAAGCACGCTTGCTATCGCAGCTCTGTTGATACCGGGAATACGGCGGACTATAAGAGTTGCTCCGGTTATAAGTGCGCCGGTATTACCTGCGCTTACAAAGGCGTCTGCCTGCCCCTCGGCAACCATTTTCAGTCCCACGCTCATTGAGGAGTCGCGCTTTTCGCGGACAACGCACATCGGCTTGTCCTCCATATTAATAACCGATACGGCGTTTACTATGCTCACGCGTGAGAGGTCTATTTCATTTTTAACCGCCACATCGGATATGACGTTTTCGTCACCGACGAGGACTATCTCGTGTTCAAATTCCAAGGACGCCATTGCAGCGCCTTTTACCATTTCAAGAGGGGCGTTATCGCCACTCATTGCATCAACGAGTATTTTCATTCTTTTTAAAAAAACCGAAGTCGGATTCTATAATCGACAGCGAACGGGCGGCATACGCCTCGTTACGGTTTTTCTTTCCTCCTTTTATTTTCTTTTCAAAGGGAGCAATTATTCCGAAATTGGCGTTCATCGGCTGGAAGGACGAGCTTACGCCGCCCTCGCTTACGTAATGTGCAAGCGCGCCTATTTCGGTTTCTTTAGGGAATATTATCGGCTCTTCACCAAGTGCCAGCCTTGCGGCGTTTACACCGGCGACAAAACCTGATGATGCGGATTCAACGTACCCCTCAACACCCGTCATCTGACCTGCGAAGAAAAGGCTTGAGCGATTTGCCGTCGCATAGGTGGGTGTAAGAAACCCGGGAGAATTTAGGTAGGTATTCCTATGCATAACGCCGTAACGGAAAAATTCCGCGCCCTCAAGACCCGGTATCATACGAAAAACACGCTTCTGCTCACCAAAGGTGAGATGCGTCTGAAAACCGACGATATTATACATCGTGCCCTCTTTGTTCTCTCGGCGTAGCTGAACGGTTGCATATGCATCCTCTCCCGTACTAGGAACGGGAAGCCCGACCGGCTTCATAGGACCGAACCTCAAGGTGTCGTATCCGCGCTTTGCCATAACCTCAACCGGCATACATCCCTCAAAGACCGTAAGATCGGACTGAAGCTCCTTATCAAACGCCTTGAGCGGTGCAACATCAGCCGAAACAAGCGCGTTATAGAAGGCATCGTATTCCTCCTCGGTCATAGGACAGTTAAGATAGTCCGTAGGAGAGCCCTTACCGTATCTTGATGCGAAAAAGGCTTTATCAAGATCCACCGTGGAAAAATCAACTATCGGTGCAGCGGCGTCAAAAAAGTGAAGCTCGCCACCGCCGGTAATTTCCGATATCGCATTTGCAAGCGGCTCGGTGGTAAGAGGACCGGATGCGACGACGACTATAGAGTCGGCATCAATTTTATCTACCTCCCCTTCTATCACGGTGATATTGGGGTCTGATTTTATTTTGTCAGTAACATAGTTGCTGAAAAGCTCACGGTTTACCGCAAGCGCACTTCCCGCAGGAACTTCGGTCGCGTATGCTGCCTCTAAAATAAGCGAGCCCAGCATCTGCATCTCTGCTTTTAGGAGTCCTACGGCGTTATTTAACTGATTTGAACGCAGAGAATTTGAGCATACGAGCTCTGCAAGCCCGGAATAGCTGTGAGCGGGTGTGAATTTCTCCGGCTTCATTTCGTAAAGCTCTACTTTAACGCCGAGCCTTGAAGCCTGATACGCCGCCTCACATCCTGCAAGACCTGCACCTATAACTTTAATTTTAGCTTCAGCCATTACTCCACTACCGTCATTTCCTCGGCACGCTTATATCCGCAGCCCTCTTTTTTACAGATTACCGATTTGCGACTTTTACGATAATAAAGCATCTCGGAGCAATCGGGACATTTTTCAAGAAGGGGCATATCCCAGGATGAAAAATCGCACTCGGGATATTTTTCGCAACTGTAGAAAAGCGAATTTGACTTTCCGTGCCGCGCAAGTATTTTAGATGAGCATATCGGGCACTTTGCCTCAAGCTCTGTTGTTTTCTGCTTGGTGAAGGTGCAGGTGGGATAATTCTCGCACGCATAGAAAATACCGAATCTGCCGCGGCGCACTACCATTTCGCCACCGCACGCCTCGCATTTACTACCTGCGTATTCTATCTTCGGCTGAACCTTCTCTACTACCTTGCCGTTTTTATCAACCGCCTTTGTGTTCTTGCAGGCGGGATAGCTCGGACAAGCGAGGAATTTGCCGAATTTTCCGCTTTTATATACCATTCTTGCGCCGCACTTGTCGCATATGACGTCACTTTCCTCAAGAACGGGCACGACGTGATAGGATTTTCCGTTTTTGGAGGCGGCTTCTATATCCTTAACAAAAGGACCGTAGAAGTCGGAAAGAACCCCCTCCATACTGTTTTTCTTATGCTCGATCGAGTCAAGGCGGGATTCCATAAACGCTGTGAATTCATAGTCTACGATGTTCGGAAAATTCTCGCGCATGAACTTGGTCGTAACCTCTCCAAGCTCGGTGGCTACCAGCTGCTTTCCGTCACGCTTAATGTATTCGCGAGCGATAATGGTGGAAATTATCGTCGCATAGGTAGAGGGGCGGCCGATTCCGTTTTCCTCAAGGAATTTAACGAGAGATGCCTCGGTAAATCTCTGCGGCGGCTCGGTAAATCTCTGCTGCTTTGATATAGCTTTTGTAGCAAGATTCTCGTTTTTCTTGACCTTGGGAAGCGCTCCAAGGCGCATTTCCTCCTCATCCTCATCAACGGTATTATCGTATACTGCCATATATCCGCGTGTCTTTACGGTATAACCTCCGAGGCGGAATATATAACCGGAGTTTTCAATTTCGATGCTGACCGTGTCCAAAACGGCGGAGAGCATCTGGCTTGCTATAAATCTTTCCCATATAAGCTTATAAAGCTTGTATTGGTCGTTAGTGAGCGATTTGCGCACGTATGCGGGCTGTATAAAGATGTTTGCGGGGCGAATTGCCTCGTGTGCGTCCTGTGCGTTGCTGTTACTCTTATAGTTTCTCGGATTTTTCGGCAGGAATTCCTCACCCCAATTCCGCTTTATGAATTCTGCGGCGGCACTTTGCGCTACGGGAGAGATTCTCTGCGAATCGGTACGCATATAAGTGATAAGACCGGTGAAACCGCCGTAACTCGGACCGAGGTTAAGTCCCTCGTAAAGCTCTTGTGCGATTTTCATAGTCTTTTGCGTCTGGAATCCAAGCTTTTTAGCCGCCTCCTGCTGAAGAGTGGAGGTCGTAAATGGGGGAGCGGGCATTCTGTGCTTTTCGGCGTGCTTAACAGAGGCAACCTTGAAGCTTCCGCTCTTAAGGGCAGATTCGATCAGTTCAGCCTCCTTCGCCGAGGATATCTTTATTTTTCCGTTAGCATTGCCGTAGAGTCTTGCGGTAAGCTCCTCGCCGCCCTCGGTTTTCAGAGTTGCATCAAAGGTCCAATACTCCTGAGGAATAAAGGCTCTGATCTCCTCCTCGCGCTCGGTTATAATTCTTGTAGCAACGGACTGCACACGACCTGCGGAAAGTCCGCTTTTCACCTTTTTCCACAAAACCTCGCTCAAGCTGAAGCCGACTATTCGGTCGAGAATACGCCTTGCTTGCTGCGAATTTACCAGATCGCGATTGATCTTTCTCGGATTCTTAATAGCTTCCTTAACCGCGTCCTTGGTGGTTTCGTTAAAGGTGATTCTGCATTCCTTATCCTCGTCAATTCCGAGCTCGGTAGCTATATGCCAAGATATCGCCTCTCCCTCGCGGTCAGGGTCTGTTGCGAGAAATATTTTCTTTGCAAGCTTTGCCTCACGGCGAAGCTCACGTATGACGTCACCTTTGCCGCGAATGTTTATATAATGCGGCTCAAAGCCGTGGTCAACGTCGATGCCGAGGGTACTTTTGGGAAGATCTCTTACGTGTCCCTTGGATGCTATAACCTTATAATTTGAACCTAGATATGCTTTAATGGTATTCGCCTTTGCAGGCGACTCCACTATAACTAAATTTGCCATAATTAACCTTTCTATTTACGCTTTACTCGCTCACCCGGCAGCATTGTAACAAAGCCGCCGATCTCAAGCTTTAAAAGGCCCTGCATAACGTCGCGCACACCGCAATCCTCGCTCATAAGGCGCTCGATGGCACATCCCTCACCTAGAGGAATACGTTTATACAGCTCCAGTATTTTCTTATCAAATGCGGTGGCAACCTTCTCCTCCAAAAGAGAACCTGACTGCTCACCTACTTCGGTGGTGCTCACCGTCGCTTTTTCTTCTGCGACCGACCTTTCCTTCTTTTGTGGACGCTTAATTTTAAAGATTTCATCATCTATCGCAACACAGCTTACCTTATACTCGATCAAAAAGTCATTCATATTCACGCGCGGAGCATCAATAAGCTTGAACGGATTTAAAAGCTTTGGTTTATGGTCGGAAAAATCCGCGATTATATCGTCAGCCGACGTAATAAGCTTAGCACCGTTTTTGATAAGGAGATTCGATGCCTCACTATTCTTATTCCCAACGCTTCCGGGAAATGCATATATTCCCCTGCCCTGCTCCCTTGCACGCCGCGCGGTTATCAGCGAGCCGCTCTTTTCAGAGCCCTCCATAACCACGGTAGCGGATGAGAGTCCGCTTATAATACGGTTGCGCGTCGGAAAATTATATCTTTCCGGCTTCGTGCCGGGCGCATATTCCGTCATAACACATCCGGCCTTTACGATCTGCTGTGCGAGGCGTCTATGCGATGCGGGGTAACAGACGTCAATACCGCTGCCTATAACCGCAACGGTAGGAGCATCGGCGCTGAGTGCACCTGCTAACGCCACGCCGTCAATACCGACTGCCATACCCGAAACCACCGTTGCACCGGATAGCGCAAGGTCACGCGACAATTTAAACGTGTTCGTTCTGCCGTATGAGGTAGGCTTACGAGTTCCGACGACGGAAATAAAAACACCGTCCTCAAATTTCGGCAAAGTACCTCTATAATAAAGCAAGACCGGCGGATTTTTAATTTCTTTAAGCGACGGGGGAAAATCGTTATCAAAAAACGTTGTAATGCCCACCCGCTTGCGAATACAAAAATCAACTATTTCCTCCGCACGAAGAAGCTCCTTATCACAAAGAGCCCTATAATCGCGCGATGAAGAGCCGACGGAGGCAGCAAGCTCCGTTGCATCGGCGTTATAAATATCTTCGGGGGAATTAAAGCGAGAAAGCAGTTTTCCAAAGCTTTCACTGCCCGGAGTTGTGGCGAGTGATAACCACACGGAATATACAAGCTGATTCATAACGTCCCCCTTAAGAAGATTATACCGTTTTTCCCATTTCCCACATAAAAACCGCCGCTGCAACGGATGCGTTGAGAGATTCGGTTTTATGTGAGATCGGAATATATACGCTACCGTCGCATACCGAGGATATATCCGTAGGTATTCCATGCCCCTCGTTGCCTATAATCACGGCATCTGTTGAGCGCAAGCGAGCTTCGCTTACGGAAACAGCGCACTCCGAAAGCTCTGCGGCGAAAACGCGCCTGCCGGAGTCCTGCAGCGCACGAATAACGGATGTAAAATCCGAAACCACAGTCGCTTTAACGCGAAAAAGACTGCCCATTGCACTTCTGACAGTTTTAGGATTATATAGGTCGGCGGAATCCGCGGTAAGTATTACGTGGTCAACGCCAAACGCAACGGCACTTCTTATAACCGCGCCGAGATTGCCGGGATCACGTACGGAAGAGAGCAAGATCACGCGCTCGTAGGCGCGAGAAAAAAACTCTTCCTTATATATTATATCCATCTCGCGAAAAAAGTCAAGGTATTTTATAACAGTTATGATGCCTTGAGGTGCTTTTTCGGTAGAAATCTTGAGAAAAGCGGACTCGGAGAGTATTACGACCTCGGTGTCCCTATACTCTTCCCCTGCCAAAAGGCGAGCAACCTTTGGCAAGAGCCTATCCCTTTTATCTTCGCAAATAAAGACGTGACTGACGGGCAATCCCCCCTCCATTGCCTCAAAGGATAACTTCTCCCCTTCAGCTATAAAGGATCTCGCATCATCACGCCCTTTTTTTGTAGTCAAAGATGCCGCCCATTTGACACGGGGGTTACTTCGGCTGGTAATTATGTCGTTTAAAACTATCATAAAAAATGCTCCGTAATTTAAAAAAGTCCCGGTTGACCGACGTCGGAAAACCGGGAATATTTATTAAAGTGCAGCCTTTGCCTTATCGCAAAGTACAGCGAATGCGTC
>JAGCJI010000117.1 GCA_017648085.1 Clostridia bacterium
AACGTAATGAACGTCGTTTGTAGCAACCATAGGTATTCCGAGCTTTTCGCTCAAAAGCTTTATACCGTAAGCAACCTTGCGCTCATCGTCAAGTCCGTGATTTTGTATCTCAAGATAAAAATCGTCCCCGAAGATATTCCGCATTTCAACGGCATACCTTTCCGCCTCGTCCATACTGCCGGAGAGGATACATTGCGGTATCTTGCCCGCTACGCATCCCGAGAGAGCAATAAGTCCCTCGTGGTGTTCACGAATAAGGTCCATATCCACGCGCGGTTTCATATAAAAGCCGTCAACGAAGCTTCGAGAGACCATATAGCAAAGGTTTCTGTAACCGACGGCGTCCTTGCAAAGAAGGATGAGGTGATTTCCCGAGGAATCCGCCTTTCCCTCCTTCATAAGACGGCTACGTGCCGATACGTAAACCTCGCAGCCGATAATGGGTTTAACCCCTTTTTTCTTAAGTTCGTTATAAAACTCGACCGCGCCGTACATAACTCCGTGGTCGGTGATCGCCACGGCACTTTGCCCTTCGGCAATGGCTTTATCTGCAAGCTCGGAGATTTTTGCCGCGCAGTCAAGCAAGCTGTATTCTGTGTGCAAGTGAAGATGTACAAAATCTCCCATAGCTAATCCTTTCTAATTCAATCATCGGTTCTGCCTAAAAGTTTTTCGGACATTTCAAGAATTTTATTCAATCGGTGAGATAGCCCCGGCTTTGAGATAGGTGGTGTGAATTCTGCTGCAAGACGGGCAAGCGAATAATCCCTGAACTCAAGTCGGAGTCTGGCGGTTTTCTCAAGCTCCTCCGGCAAGCTTGAAAGCAGGTTTGCCGCTTCCAGCGCGAGAATAGCCTCTATCCATTTATGTGCCGCCGAAACGGTTTTTAATATATTGTTAGTTTCACAGTTTCGGATACGGTTGGCGTTGTTTTTAAATTCACTTTCTATTTTGGAATTCATCAGCATAAACGCCGTTGAATTCATCGCCGCCAGAGCAAAAAAGTCCTCCGCAACCGTGCTGTTGCCCGTGTATAGAAGCCTTTCAGCTCGACGCTCCGCTATTGAAAACCGAATACCGAGCTCCGAGAAAAAATCGCGGTGCAATTCAAGTCCGGACGCAGGTGCAAGCTCAAGTCGGTACTGTTTTTTAGGATTGGTAATTCTGCCGCAGGCAAGGAATATTCCACGAACGAAAGCTGAACGGCAAAATGCACATTTTTCCGCAAACGGTGAGGTGGTGGGTAATTCAAGAGAGTTAAGATATTTTTCCGCTGCGGGAGATTTAAACGATACGGTCCTTCCGCGTCCACCGCCCTCGAATGAGGAAATCTCCGTTTCCTTGCCGAAAACCTCGCGCACAAGAGATGAAAAGAAGCCTGCAACCTCCTCCGTTTCAAGTCGTACCGTAATGCTTGAGTCTGCCGCCGCACCTTTTGAATAGAGAATGCCGTTAAGAAGTGCGCGCCGACAGCAAGCACTTTTATAGCTCGAATTGATTATTTCATTTTTCAGCTCCGATAAAAAAGACAAGCATTCTCCCTCCTTAAAAGCTACAGTATTTCTATTTCTTCCTCTGGTATAAACCCATATTGCGAATATACACCGCGCTTGACTTCAGATATTAACGCGCGCACGTCAGCCGCAGACGCCTCCGAAGCATTCATAATAAAACCGGCGTGCTTATTTGATATTACTGCTCCGCCAACCGTAAGCCCCTTCATTCCAAGCTCATCTATAAGTCTTGATACAGGAAGGTTACCGTGTCGCTTGAATATACTGCCAAGACTCTTACCGGATGGCTGTGCTCTTTTTCTTCTTTCAACGATAGAAAGAAGGCGCGCACGTATTTTTTCCGCACTGTCCCGTTCCGTCCTAAAGAGAGCGGAAAGAATGATTTCGCCCGAGTGCTTTAGAGCGGAGCTTCGGTACGAAAAAACCATTTGCTCAAGTGGTATTTCCGTAATTTTATCCGCTATGGGTGAATATATCCTCACGCTCACGGTAACGTCCGACATAGCTTTTCCGTATGCGCCCGCATTTCCGAACACCATTCCCCCGACGCTGCCGGGAATACCGTACAGCTCGTCGAACCCGCAGTATCCGAGGTCTGCGATTTTTCGTATCAACGCGGAAAAAGTTCCACCGCACTCGGCATAAAACATGTCATTTTCAATACGGTAGCCGTTGACATTTCGCGTTAGAATCAACACGTCGCGAAAGTCGGTGTCGGGAAAAAGGATATTGGTGGTGTTTCCGACGACCTTGTAACCTTCACCCAACTGTGTAAGAAAGCTTACGGTTTTTAAAAGCTTTTCTTCGCTGTTTGGCAGCACGGCTAATTTTGCCCTACCGCCTATTCCTATTGATGATATCTGTTTTATATCAAGATCCTCTATAAATTTGACGTCCTGCTCCTTTAAAAAATCAATAAAGCATTGCGTCATAGTAAAACCTTAACTTAAGTAATCGTTTTTTTCGTCAAGCATATCAACCGCCGCACGTCTTTGCGCGTCGGTTACGGCAATTCCGCCGAGTATTCTTGAAAGTTCGCTAATTCTGCCATCGCGGTCAAGCGGCTTAACGGATGTCATCGTAGCACCTGAATCGCTTGATTTGCTAATAAGAAAATGCACATCGGCAAGCGAGGCGATCTGTGCGCTGTGCGTTACCGCGAAAAGCTGCGCGCTCTTTGAGAGCGAAAGCATCTTGATGCCTATTTTCCTTGCCGTTTTTCCTGATACACCCGCGTCTATTTCGTCGAAAATGACAGTAGACACACCGTCCTTGTCGGCAATTACGCTTTTTAGTGCGAGCATAACGCGAGCAAGCTCGCCGCCGGAGGCAACCTTTGAAAGCGGCTGGGGGTCAACGCCGAGGTTGGCACTTATATAAAATTCTGCCGAATCCGAGCCGACCGAAGTAAGAACCTTTTTGCCATCCTCATACGCCTCGTTAAGCTGTATATAGAAAACGACCTTAGGCATATCGAGAAATTCAAGGGTTTGCTTTACCTCCCTCTCTATTTCCTTTGCCGCACCCACTCTTAAGGCGTGCAGCATATCTGCAAGCTCAAGTGCTGCCAAATAGGCTGCGTTCTCCTTAATTTTAAGCTCCTTTAGCATGCTCTCGGAATTTTTAAGCACCTCAAGCTCGCGCGCCGACTTATCTCTAAATTCAAGTATATCCTTTACAGTATATCCGTATTTACGCTTTAACTTTGAAATTTTGTCAAGACGTGATTCTATCTCGTTAAGCGACTCTTCGGGATCATCGTCAATATCCTCGATCTCGGCATATACCTCCTCGGCAACGTCCTCTATCTGATAAAGAAAATCACGCAGCCGCTCGGAATAATCCGAAAAATCGGGTATTACGTCGGAAAGCTGATCAAGTGCAGCTGCACTCTTATCAAGCAGAAAGGCGACGCTTCCCTTTTCGCTTCCCTTAAGTGCTTTAAATACAAATCCCGCATTCTTAAGTATCTTTTCGCTGTTTTTGATTTTCAGCTTTTTATCAACCAGCTCCTCTTCCTCTCCGTCGTGAAGAGCCAGAGAATCTATATCCTTGATCTGATAATCAAGAATTTCGCAAAGTCGCTCGCGTTCGTTTTCTTTTTCCGTTATATTTCTTATATCCCGTCTTATCGCCTCAAGCTCCTCATATTTTTCGGCATATTCCTTCAAAAGAAGCGTAGCCGATGCGTACACGTCAACAAGCTCAAGCTGATTTTTAGAATCAGTGAGTGCCGCGGTATCACTCTGCCCGTGGATAGCGACAAGAAGTGGAGAAATACTGCGCAAAACGGTAAGACTTACTGTTCTGCCGTTGATTTTCACACTCGAAGGTCCGCTTTGTGATATAGTTCTCTGCACAAGAACGCTCCCCTCCTCATCGGTGGGAACACCAAGCTCGGAAAGCTGCCTTCTGCAAGCGTCGGAGAGCGATGCAAAAACTCCGCTGACCATAGCGGTACTCTCCCCTGTTCTTATAAGTTCACGGTCAGCCTTGCCGCCGAGAAGTATATGTATACTGTCTATGATTATTGATTTTCCGGCACCGGTTTCACCCGTGAGTGCCATAAATCCCGCGGAAAAATCAACGTCAATTTTCTTTATGACCGCAAGATTTTCTACGTGAAGCGAAAGTAGCATTTTTATTTAACTCCAAAAACGTTTTTGAGCTTTTCCTCTACCATGGTAGCGATTTCGTCATCCTTAATAACGAGCAGAATAGTATCGTCACCCGCCACCGAGCCGACGATGTGGGGATGCTCAAGCGTATCCACGCATACTGCAAGGGCGTTCGCCATACCGGGAAAGGTTTTGATGACGACTATATTTTTAGCCGCCTCAATAGACAGCACCGCCTCTGTAAGCGCGGAATTAAGCACGGGAGTATTGTTATCTCTTTTTACGTCGGGGCGAATGTATTTATATCCCCCCTTGTTTGTCATTCCCTTTACCAGTTTCAACTCGCGTATATCTCGCGATGCGGTGGTCTGGGTCACCGAAAATCCCTCGTCGCGAAGCAACTCAATAAGGCTTTCCTGAGTATCAACGTCGTATTTTTCTATAAGCTCAAGTATTTTTTTCTGTCTTGCGTTTTTCATATTATCTCCTTATTCAAAGTGACACCGTCATTTTATATCGTCAAGAATTCTTATTTTTTTGAAAAGCGTCGTGAACATATTATTTTTCGTAAAGGTGAGCATTTTGAGCTTTTTGTCAGCCTCGCAAACCACG
The DNA here is from genome assembly GCA_017648085.1 of Clostridia bacterium. Taxonomy (GTDB): domain Bacteria; phylum Bacillota; class Clostridia; order Oscillospirales; family CAG-272; genus UBA1740. The sequence continues at coordinate 4,745 of JAGCJI010000117.1, forward strand.
CACTCGTCGCCGTTTTTAAGACTTGCGAAATATCTTCCGTCTACACTTACGTTAAGCTCGGTATCGCTCGTATTCTTCAACTTGATGCGATCGCCTGATTTGAATATAATTGAGCGGTTAAAGAATGAGTGCGGACAAATGGGCGTTGCAACTATTGAATCAACGTCGTGAGAAACTATCGGTCCACCGGCAGAAAGATTATACGCGGTAGAGCCGGCAGGGGTTGACAGTATCATACCGTCCGCACGATATTTAACGCAGTCGCCCATATCGTTTTCCAGTGTGAAGTCTGCAATTCCAAGGAAGGTATCGTGAGAAATTATAACGTCGTTTACGGCACAGCGAGCGGATGAAGTAACGGCACCGCACTTATTGCAATACACCGAAAGCAGCATTTTTTCCTCAATTTTATACTCGTCACTGATAATTCCCGATAGGATATCAAGATTGTCCGGCTCAATTTCGCTAAGATAGCCTACCTTGCCGAGATTAACACCTAAAATTGGAATATCCCTCTCGATAGCTATCATAGACGCATCCAACACCGAGCCGTCACCGCCGACAACGATTATAAGCTCTGTCGCCGTAGGAAAATCAACGTATCGGCTTGCAGAGGTGATTTTATCAAACTCGGGACGGTCCTCTATATAAACGGCCGCTCCTAAGTGAAGAAGCTTCTTTGTGAGTGCCTCTGTCACAGCGAGGTCCGTATCCTTTTTCGGATTCGGTATTACTACAACGTGTTTCATATCCTTTTTCACTTTCTGAAATGTGCAAGATATTCAATATTTCCATCCCCTCCCTTTATGGGAGAGGTTATAAGCTTAATGCATTCAAAGCCGCACTCAACAGCCGAGGCTATTACGCCGTCAACGGCGGCACGCCTTATTTTATCGTCCTTTACTATTCCGCCCTTGCCGAGTCCCGCACGTCCTACCTCAAACTGCGGCTTTATTAGACAGATGAAATCGCCGCCCGCAGAAAGCACCCCGTAAACCGCGGGGATTATATAAGTCGCGGAAATAAAGGATACGTCCATTACCGCGATTTCGGGCATATATTCAAAATCGTCGGTTTTCATATATCTGGCGTTGTATCCCTCTATAACGGTTACTCGCGAATCGGAGCGAAGCGATGTCGCAATCTGCCCCGAGCCGGAATCAACGCTTATAACGTGTGCCGCCCCGTTTTGTAAAAGGCAATCGGTAAATCCACCGCTTGATGCACCAATATCCAAGGCAAGCTTGCCGGATACGGCGAGTCCGAACTCCGTGAGTGCTGCCTCAAGCTTCAGACCACCGCGGCTTACGTATTTTTTTAAGCTGACGTCAATTGTCAGGTCGGTAGTATCCTCACTTACCTCAAAGGAAGGCTTGGTAATTATTTTACCCCCCACCTTAACAGTGCCCGCCTCAACAAAGCGGCGCGCATCGGTCCGACTTTCAACGTATCCGTTTCGGGTTAAAAATACGTCAATTCTCATTACCGTTAATTTCGAAGGGCGAATCGGTGATCGTACCGTCCTTGCCCTCGGTAAGAATCCTTACCCTTTCCTCTGCGCTCTCAAGCTTAGTGTTGCAGATCTTTATAAGCGCGACCGCCTCCTCAAATGATGCTAGGGACTCTTCAAGAGTCGCATTGCCGCTTTCAAGACGTCTTACTATATCCTCAAGGGAGCACATAGCTTCCTCAAACGTCATATTCTTTTTCATTTTATTTTCAAACCTTCCTTTCGGTGATTTGTTCAATTTTAGCAAGAACCGTGCCATCAGAAAGCTTTATTGACACGGTATCGTCAACCGACAGCTCCGACACGCCAAGCAGCGGCTTTCCGTTCTTTTCGGTAATGCTGTAGCCGCGCGAAAGTACCGACAGCGGATTCATGGCGTTTGCCTTCTCCGCCTCGACGGCAAGAGCAGCTCGCTTATCCTTCATAAAATTACGCATAGCGGTCGTCAGCACCGCCCTGATGTCCGAAAGCTCATCCCGCTTTTGTGCGAGGACGTTCGTCGGCTTTTCAAGAACGCTTTTTTCGGATATTAGGGCAAGCCGCTCGCGCTTTCTCTCCACCGCCGTATTAAGCGCGGTAACGAGGCGCTGATAATTGCCGTCAATACGCAATAGCAGCTCGCGCATGTCAGGCACGGCAAGCTCCGCAGCGGCAGACGGTGTAGGTGCGCGCATATCCGCAACGAAATCGCATATTGTGAAATCTGTTTCGTGACCTACCGCGGAAATTATGGGTATTGAGGATGCAAAAATCTTCCTTGCCAATGCTTCACCGTTAAACGCCCATAAATCCTCTATTGAGCCGCCACCGCGACCTATAATTATAACGTCAACGAGACGCGTGCGTTCAAAATAGTCAAGAGCACGTATGAGGTCGGGCTCTGCACCCTCACCCTGCACGAGTGCGGGATAAAGATATAGCTTCGCCTGCGGAAAGCGTCGCTCCGTGACGTTGATTATATCTCTGACTGCAGCACCCGTCGGCGAGGTTATAACACCCACGCGCTCGGGTATTCTGGGGATGGGCTTTTTATGCTCCTCGTCGAAAAGTCCCTCGTCTGCAAGGCGTGCCTTTAATTGCTCGTATGCAAGATACAAAGCACCGATGCCGTCCGGCTCCATTGAGGTTGCGTAAAGCTGATACGAGCCGTCACGGCTGTAAACGCTGACAGAGCCGCGTATGACGACCTTCATTCCATCCTCGGGAATAAATTTCAGGCGCATGGCAGATGAACGAAACATCACAGCGCGTATCTGTCCGTCTGCATCCTTTAATGAAAAGTAAAGGTGGCCGCTGCGATGATTTACAAAGTTTGATATTTCGCCCTTAACGCTGACGGCGGACAAGGTGCGGTCGGAATCGAACAAATTTTTAATGTAGCCGTTAAGCTCGGTTACAGTAAGAGCGGTCGTGCTACGCGGTTCTCGGAGCGACGAAATATCCATTTCCGCACCTTCCTTTCAGTTTATATTTCTCTTGATGCCAAGGCTGCAATTCCAACGGCATTGTCCGCGGACATTGCGGGCTCGGCAAAGGACGCGTTAAATCGCCCCGATAGCTTGTTTTTGATAATGGAGTTTGACATTACACCGCCGGCAAACACAAATTCGGTTTTCCCGAATTTTTCCTCATACCCCTCGGCAAGCATACTAAGCGCATCGGCGACGTGATCAAGCACGAACGCCGCCGTAAGCTCTGCCGATCCACTTTCACGGTAAAGGCGTGCAGAAGCGTTTTCGATTCCCGAAAGATTGAGCTTAAAATCTGAAATATGCGGCTTTTTCTTCGGGATCTTTGCCACGTTTTCAAGCGCGAGGCGCTCCAGTTGCGGGCCTGCCGGAAAGGAAAGTCCCATCATTACTCCTACTCTGTCTATAAGCTGGCCGGCATTCAAGTCGGCTGCTTCACCAATTACAGATGCGAAAAAACCGCTATCGGTCGCACAAACGCGAAGCATTTCGGTCGTGCCGCCGGACACGTGAAAGGCGCAAAAGTGCCTGCCATCAAGCAGATCCGTTCTGCCCGACGAATACAGTGCCGCCATAACGTGACCGCATTGATGAGAATATTTATAAAGCGGAATATTCATTGCGGCACTTATACTTTCAGCCGCGGCAGCACCAACGAGAAAGCAAGGCATATAAGAGCCGTCAAGATTTCTCGGACGGGTGCTTACACCGACGCGCGCGATCTTGCGACCGTTTAGAATTCCCCTTGCCTCCGACATAAGAGTGGGTAGGTTCTTTACGTGTGCAAAGACCGCGTCCGATTGACGCAGACCGCGTTCCCCCGCTTTAACGGTCAAAAGCTTTTTCAAATTGGCAATAACCACTCCGTCTTCACCGATAAGGGCAACCGAAGTAGTGTAATTGCTCGTATCTATTCCCAGAGTTATTCCTTTATTCATTGTTTACCAAGAAGCTCTTTGGCCGAGTTGAGCGCTCCGTTAACGAGCATATACGCCTTTTCGTCATCGTATTTTTTGGAAAGCTCGATAGCTTCATTTATGGATACCTTGACCGGTACGTCCTCCATAAACATCATTTCGTATACCGCAAGGCGAAGAGAGGCACGCGAAACGAGAGAAAGTCGGGATGACTTCCAGCCTACGATGCTCTTTTCGATGCACTCGTCAATAACGCGAAGGTTTTCGTTTACACCGAAGAAAACGCGCTTAACGAAATCGTCGCATTCAAGAGAGCGGATCTCTGTTGCCTTTTCAAAAATTTCCTCGGCTGTTTCATCCGTCTTGCTTGCAAGCTCAAAAAGAAGTATAAATGCGTTTTCTCTAGCAGTTTTTCTGTTCATACTGACTCTCCATGCATAATATATAATTATTCGATATTATTATAACGCGTAAATATTTAAAAGTCAACAGAAATATGTATATTATGTTTATTTATTCATACACATTTCTCTTGACTTTTGCAACTTTTTATGGTAGAATGACAGGTGCTTGCGGGTGTGGCGGAATTGGCAGACGCGCCAGACTTAGGATCTGGTGGACTTCCGTGCAGGTTCAAGTCCTGTCACCCGCACCAAAAAAGTCGTATCATTTTGATACGACTTTTTTTATCCAAACCGCAGATTTGGCATATCATCACGCTTTAGCGTGTATCTCATCAGCCCTTTGGCTGCATATCATCACTTGTTAGAGTGTATTTCCCTGCGGTTTGATGAGATACTCGCCCGAAAGCGAGATATACTCGTTTTCGGACGGATGATATCCAGCCACTTCGTGCCTGATGATATACACTTTCTGCGAAAGTGATTAAAAATATAAGCCTTTTTTTGTTTTTAACCGTAAAATACAAATCGTTCACTTTATACCCCCTTTCGTTCAATTTATGGGGTATCGTTCAATTTGTAATATGCTGAAGAAACTCATTGATTTTCGTTAGATATTATGCTATAATAAACTCATCTATAAATAAGAATTTGAGTGGGTTATTCATATATGAACGCAAACTTTGAGATTGGTGAATTGGTTATAGAAACAGAAAGATTGATATTACGTCCTTTTAAGCAATCCGACCTGCACGATTTCAACGAATATGCATCTGTTCCGGGAGTTGGCGAGATGGCAGGATGGAAGCATCACGAAACTATCGAAAAAACGCAGGAAATCTTGGATATGTTTATCAAAGAA
>JAGCJI010000118.1 GCA_017648085.1 Clostridia bacterium
CCGGGATATCCGAAAACGTCGGTTACACCCTGCTCGATAAGCGTACGAACGATTATCTCTGCTCCTGTCAATTTCATTTTCTTCTCTCCTAAAACCGTTTATCTTTTCTCAAGCATCGCGTTGACCGCGCTGACCAGTGCCTTCACCGACGAGGTGGATATATCGCTGTCAATGCCCGCGCCCCAATAGGTCACGCCGTCCGCCACTATGCTTACGTACGCTGCCGCCTGCGCATCGCTCTTGCCCTCTATCGCGTGCTGCGAATACGCCTCAAGCGTATAGTCCACACCGATAGCCGAGCGGATCGCATTGCTTACGCAGTCAAGTCTGCCGTTTCCTACCGAATTTACTCCGATGCTCTTTCCGTCAAAGTCGAGACTTATCGATGCCTCAATATTTCCGTCGTCAAGCTCGTTATATCTCGCGCGGAGCACGTTAACGTGAGTGGTAATATTCACAAAATCGCGAATGAATATGTCGTAGACCTCACGCGGCATAAGCTCTCTGTGCTCGCGGTCGGAAATGCTCTTGACGTGGTAGCCGAACTTCTCGCGAAGCTTTGGAGGAAGGTTGAACTTAAACTGGGTTTCCATTATGTAACCGATGCCGCCCTTGCCCGACTGGGAATTGATGCGGATAACGTCCGCCTCGTAAACTCTGCCGACGTCGGTAGGGTCTATCGGAAGGTATGGCACGGTCCACTTCGCATCGTGCTCCTCCCGGTATTTCATTCCTTTGGCAATAGCGTCCTGATGCGAGCCGCTGAACGCCGCGAATACCAGCTGACCGCTGTAGGGCTGTCTTTCATACACGTGCATTCTCGTGACCTTCTCGTAAACCTCGGTTATCCTCGGCAGATCGGTAAAATCAAGACCCGGGTCAATGCCCTGCGAGAACATATTGAGCGCAAGCGTTACTATATCCACGTTGCCCGTGCGCTCGCCGTTTCCGAAAAGCGTTCCCTCAATTCGGTCGCCACCCGCAAGCAGACCCATCTCGCTGTCCGCAACCGCGCATCCGCGGTCGTTGTGGGGGTGAAGAGAAATTATGACGTTCTCACGGCAAAGGAGATTTTTGTGCATATACTCAACCTGATTTGCGTAAACGTGGGGCATCGAGTGGGAAACCGTAACGGGCAAGTTTATAATAACCTTGTCCTCGGGGGTGGGCTCCCATATCTTTATAACCTCGTTGCATATCTCGGCGGCGAATTCCGGCTCAGTGCCGGTAAAGCTTTCGGGGGAATATTCAAAGGTGATCTTACCCTCGGCCTTCGCCTTATATTCCTTGCAAAGCCTTGCTCCGAAGGTAGCGATATTGATTATCTCCTCCTTGCTCTTCTTAAAGACCTGCTCACGCTGTGCGACCGAGGTGGAGTTGTAGAGGTGAACGACGGCGTGCTTTGCACCGCGTATTGCCTCAAACGTCTTGGCGATAATATGCTCGCGCGACTGTGTGAGCACCTGTATCGTCACGTCGTCGGGTATGAGATTTTTTTCAATTATCGTGCGGCAAAATTCGTATTCGGTTTCGGACGCCGCGGGGAATCCAACCTCTATCTCCTTAAATCCCACCTCGCAAAGCAGCTTGAAAAATTCAAGCTTTTCCTCAAGGCTCATAGGAATTATAAGTGCCTGATTTCCGTCGCGCAGATCCACGCTGCACCACGCCGGAGGCTTCTCTATTGAATTTTTCTTTGCCCAATCCATGCTGATACCGACGGGGGCAAAATATTGCTTTTGATATTTGCCGAAGTTCTTCATTTTTCGTCCTTTCAAAGCTTCACGCATCGGGCGCGAGTACGAGTGCGCCCGTGAAAATATAATAATATAGAATATTTTATATTATAAAGTTCGGTTTGTCAATAAAAAAGCTACATTAAGATAAAAAATTTATCACTTTAACGAAGTAAAGACAAAAAAGCACCCGACTTGTGTTGATTATGCACAAGTCGGGTGCGATTATTGGTAGTTAAAATATTCTGTCTTATGACACGGCGAATAAAAATCCCATGCGCCGCCATTTTGGATGTCCGAGGACTTACACCTTCATTATCCAACCGAAGCTATCCTCGCGCTTGCCCCACTGAATTCCGGTGAGTATGTCGTAGAGCTTTTGGGTGACCTCGCCGATCTTTTCGCCGTTGATAACGTATTCAACGTCCTCATACATAAGTCTGCCGATAGGAGAAACGACAGCCGCCGTTCCGCAGCCCCAAGCCTCCTCAAGAGTGCCGTCCTTAAGCGCGGCGATAAGCTCGTCGACCGAGAAGAGCCTCTCGGTAACCTTATATCCAAGGTCGCGAAGCACCGCTATACAGCTGTTTCTCGTAATACCGGGGAGGATAGATCCGGTAAGGGCGGGGGTGATTATCTCGCCGTTTATTTTGAACATTACGTTCATCGCGCCGACCTCCTCTATGTACTTGCGCTCAACGCCGTCAAGCCAAAGCACCTGGGAGTATCCTTTTTTGCTCGCCCGCTCGCCCGCTCTGTTGGACGCCGCGTAGTTTCCACCGCATTTAGCATAACCCGTACCGCCGCGAACGGTTCTTACGTCCTCGCTCTCGATCATTATCTTAACGGGGTTTATACCCTCTTTGTAATAGCTGCCACTGGGAGAAGCTATGATCATAAAGGTCGCGTGTCCGACGGTATGAACGCCAAGCGTTTCGTCGTTGCCGAACATATAGGGGCGAAGATAGAGGGACGTTCCAAAGGAATGGGGAACCCAATCTGCCTCGTGGCGAACGTAGGCGAGAAGGATCTCAAGTGCCTCCCCCTCGTCAAGAGTAGGCAGACACATACGCTCTGCGGATCTGTTCATCCTCTTTATATTTTCCATAGGTCTGAAAAGTCTGATTTCGCCGTCCTCGGTGCGATACGCCTTAAGCCCCTCAAAAATTTCCGATCCGTAATGAAGCACGGTTGATGCGGGGTGGAGGGATATGTTTGCGAACGGAACAATCCTAGGGTTATACCATCCGCGTCCCGCCTCGTAATCCATAACGAACATATGGTTGGTGAAATAGTGACCGAAGCCAAGCTCGCTCTCCTTCGGCAAGGACATTGCCTTCTCGCTCTCGATTATTTTAATATCCATATTAATACCTCCGCCGTATTCCTACAGCAAATTCAAAATAAACTTTATACTCTGTATCATAGCACACAGCATGCGCGAAGTCAAGAGTCCGGTCGGTATTTTTTGGCGTGCATTTCGTTTTTTCTTACGCACCGCCATTTCGAAGCAATCTCACCAAAACGTAATCTTTAGTTTACATTTGCTTTTTCAAAAAGCTACCTCGAAGTGCTCAACCCCGTATCCGTGTAAAATTATTCAAGCTTTTCAAACCGCAGAAAATCACTTATTTGATTTTTCATGTTTTTTACTAAAGTTTCAATGATCACGCCTCTTTAATAAATTTTGCGCGTTTTTGGGGCGCGTCGGTCAAAAAAGAGAAAAACTGCCGCAGCATAAAGCTGCGGCAGTTTGTTTTAGTTTGTTTGATCTTAACCGATTAATCAACGTATCCGCCGGAAAGAATGGTAACGAAATCGTTGATGCTTTCAATCTCCTCGTTTATCCAGTCAGCATAGTAGGTATACTCGCTGGCAAGGGTAAGGAACTCCTTGTAGTAACATTCTTCGTGCCTATCATCAAGGGTATCAACCTCGTACTGAATTGCCGCATACTCTACCGTGGCAATAGCATCTAAGAGCTCTACAAGCATTGTCGAAAATACCTCTTCCTTCAAAAGAAGATTGCCTGTTATTGCAGTATAGTCGATAATGTTATACTTGTCGGGAGTGGGTCGCTTTGCAGGTCCGTCCTCCTCCTCGCTGGGAACGAAGGTTGCGGGAACCCAATCCGAGATCTTTGCCCACTCGTAGGTTACGGGATTGCCAAGCTCTGTTTTATCCAGCATCTCGAATACGACCGCTACGTTAAACGTACCGATAGGCTCATCAAGCTTGATAACGAGACGCTTAATGCGATTTCTCGAAGCCTCCTCAACAGTACCACCCGTTGCGGGCGAGGTGTGACCGAGCAGATTGTTGCTTGCGCTGCTGTCGAGAACACTGAATCTGAAGTACTTCATCTTGGTTACCATAGTTGCTCTCAAGGTGTACTCAACGCCGTTTGCATCCTTACCTATGATGTAAGCAATCTGGGGATTATTTACGTCAACACGAACCTCTTGGGTAGTCTGGAGCGACCAGCATACGCTTGAAGATCCTATAAACGAGATCTCGTCCTGAAGAACGACCGTCTTTTCATCGTTCGTTACAAGCACACCTCGGTAAGCGTGGCTTACGTATCCGCCGTAGGAGGTGGTGTTGTCGAGCATTGCAAACGCGCCGTGCTCGTTTTCCATAGTCTTAACGATAACGCCGTTGCCTTCCGCTAGCTGACCGAAGGGCATTTTGGGGTGAGAAAGAACGTAGAGCACGTTCTGTCCCTCGGCGTTTACTCTGTAATACTTATATCTTTGTGCCACGTCGTTGTAACCGTAGACACCGGGGTTTTCGCCGCCCGCGTCTATAAACCAGGCAATGCCCTTGTTGTGGTAAATGAAGTTACCGGAGTCAATCTGTGCCATATCGCCGGAGTTAGAGCCACCCATCATACCGGTGTAAAGCGCGCCGGCGGTCCAGTCCGACTTATATATGAACGCCTCAAGGCCTTCCATATAGTAGTTGTTAGAAACGTTGGGATTCTTGATCTCCGTATCAAACGGATAGGATATAAGGTCAAATATAGTTACTCTCTTGCCCGCGTTAATCTGATGGGCACGAATGTTGATAAGCTCCGCATCGCCGTAGTATGCACCGACGAAATTGAACATATCGGTGTTGAGATAGCCGGTTTCGGTAGTATCGTTGTAATTCCAGTACTTTCCGTCGGGAGACTCAATGTAAACCGCGTAGTAACAGGTCTTGTCGATTCCGACGCTCTTCATAAATCCAAGGTCTGAGCCGGTGGAGGAGATGAGCGCCATTACCATGTGGAAGAAGGCGGAAGTGCCTCTCTCCCACTGAACGGGAGTCTGATCGTAAGCACCCGCAGGAGCGTATACGTCAAGGCCTTTGTTGATCATACCCTGTACGTTGTTGCCGATAAGATATATAGCCTCAGAGCGCACCTTCTCGTTCTCGGTATCGAGTATTGCAAGAGAGCCAAGTATCATACCGCTGGTGCAAACCGCGATCTTTTCGTTTGTGTAATCAAGATAGTAGCTGTAATCACCGTGAGATGCGGGATGCTCGCACTCCTGTCCGGAGGAGGAGATATATCCGTCGCGAACACCAAACTCGTAGATAGCATCTCTTACGACGTTGGGATCCTTTCCAAGCTCTACGTACGCGTTGTAAAGCCAGTCGTAGGAAAGAGCGTAGGAAGCGGTTGCCTCCGCGCAGTTTTCAAAGTATGCAGGTCCCCAGTGTGCCCACTCGGAAAGTGCCACAGACCAGTCGTATGCAAGTCTTGCATAGTTGAGGTCGCCGGTAACCTGGTATGCAAACGCAAGAATGGGAAGCATCTCGGTGTATTCAACGATGATGTCGAGTCTGCCGTGCACGAGATCGTATCCGTCGTTTGAATCCGGAACGTCATCCTTGCCGTCGTAATAAAGGTTTACGGGAGTCTTGCCTTCCTTGATACCGAGATATCTATTGCCCTCGGTATTGGCGTTGGCATTGTAATAAGCTCTCGCCTCGTCCACTATTCTCTGAATGTAGGCTTTAAGCACCTGATCGTATCCCGCCTGACCGGCGTTAAGAGAGAAGGCGACCTTAAGATTGTTGAATACGCTTGCATCTGCAAGGAGATAGGGGTGAGCGAAATTATCGGTATTCTTCTTTGCCGCCTCGTAAACCGCATTACCGGTAGCAACGTAGGAATCCTCAAGCTTTTCGAGATCAGCTGTATCAAATACGAATCTCTTCATTATGTCTACCATAGTGCCGAGATCTGATTCTCTTGTAAGTATAGGAGCGTTATCGTCGGGGTTCTCCGGTGTGTTATCCTCGTAAATGAAGATAAATCCAACCTCATCGTAAAGCGAAAGCAGGCCGGGGAATATAGTCGCCACGTCTTCAAGTGCTATCGCGATATACGGCTTGCCACTTGCACCGCTGATAACCTTCGGTGCCGATTTAAGCTCGGTTCTTACTCCGTTAACCAGCGCGAAAACGTTGCCAACCTGTATGCTCGTGGTGCTTGTTCCGGTCGTTATATCGAAGCTCTTGCCATCCTGGTGAGGCTCAAAGCGAAGTCCGATATAATCAAGGATAAGCTCAAGGGGAATCATTACGTTTCCTGCCTCGTCAAGAGCGGGCGTACCGTAATTTCCCGTATATTCGGTAGATGCCGAATTGTTTGATAACGGGTACTTTTTGTTTCTGATAAGAGCGGAGTCAACGCCAAGCTTCATCGCGAGCGCGTTTGCTATTATCTGCGAGCGGGTCAGCTCGGTTGCGTTCTTCTTGATATCAACGGTCTTGGGCGCGTAGGTGTCTATTCTTTCGCCCCTGTTGTTCATATTGAGGTTCTGGAAGGTGTCCGTTCCGTAATAGAACTTAAGGTTGTCAAGACACCAGCTCATTCCGTCAGTCTTATCAGCGTCGCCGCCGGGACGGTCCTGGAGCTTCGGAATGTGGAAGTTGAAGTAGCTGAGTCCGCCGTCGCCATCCTTGCTGTAGAGGAACTCAACGTCCTGGTGATACTGGTATCCGTCACCCGTTCCCCACCAGATCTGTGCCTTCATCTTCTGGACCTCGGTGCAATCGAAAATTACGCCGATATTGATCCATTCGTTCTCAAGCTTTCCTATATTAATATTGGGGTCGTTGTATGGGTTGTCGTCGTGATCCTCGTAGTTTTCCTTGTAGAAGAGGATAAGGTCGCCCTTTCCGTCAACGTAAGCAACGGTAAACTGCGTACCCTTAGCCGCACTCGTAGCAGATGCTATCGTACCGAGCGTTGCTACGTCGTCCGCCTTAATGGAAAACTCTGCTATGAAGGTTTCCGCATTGGTTGCAGGAAAGATCGTGTACTCCGAAAGGTCAAATCTCGCCGTGGTGAGATTGTTACTCGTCGCCATAAAGCGAGTGAAGTAGTTGTAGTTGTAAAGAGCATCCTCCTCGTATTCGATGGTGATGCTGTTGCCGTTGGGCGTAACGGTACTCATACCGTTGGAAAATTCCCATCCGTCATCAAAGGTTCTGTTAACGAAAACCTGATACTTGCCGTCATCCACTCCGGGATCGGGGGTGGTGCTCTCCGCGAAGGAGAACACCGCCATTGCCGACACAAGGAAGGAAAGTATCAAAAGAGATGAAAGTATTTTACGAATAGTATTTTTCATTGTCAATAATTCCTCCCTTATTTACTGAATATTGCCTTAAGTATAGCGAGCACGGTGGCGGATATGCTACCGGTGCGAACCGAGCAAGCGATCTCGGTCGCGTCGTTAATATCGCTATTGACCGCATCTGCCTTTGCGTTATACGCTGTAAGCTTAGCGTTGTAGATAGCAAGTGCCTCGCTTACTCCCTCAACACCCTCGTCTGCCATATCAACGTATTTACCGCAGGTTACGAGTACTCTGTATATCTGGTTAGTTCTGTTCGACATTGAGAACTCCTCGACGGTGTCTATGAACATACGGCTGTTAAGCTCGATTTCCTCAAGCTGCTTCTGATACTCAAGGAACTTCGCGATCGCAGCCTGCGTTTCGGGAGCGTCAACGTTCATATTGTAGTAGTATTTGTCGTGCGCTTCGTCGTAAAGGGGCTTAAGCTCGCTGTAGGTCACGTAAGAGCCCATCTTCTCAACCGTTGCGATAAACGCCGCGGTATTTGCCTGGACGACCTCAACGTAATCGTTTCTGTAGACCTCAAGCTCGCGCTCGTAAGCTGCAATGGCATCGCTGTAAACTCTGCCGAGCTCGCTGTTCATGTCAACTCTGTTTTCTTCTATGTAATTCTTTACGAACATCCAAAGACCGTACTTTTCAATATAAGAGGAAGCCGCTGCATAAGCGTTAAGCTTTTCCTCTATCACCGCGTACTGACCGTCTCTGTAGGTTTCATAGAAGATCTCGTCAAGAGCCTTGAATATTGCTATCGCTCTGTCAACACCCTCACAGTTTTCGTCGTAAGCTTCGGTTTCAACGAGCTCGCGAATTACGTCAACGTAAGGGTTAGTACGCTCAAAGTTCAGAATAGCTTCAGCCTTTAGTGCTGCAACGTACTCCTCAAACGGAAGAGTGCTGTCAACGTTTGCGATCTTTTCAATAAATGCAATACAGTCTATAATTCTCTCTGCGCTTTCGTATCTTTCCTGACTGATTATACGCGCCTCCGCATAAGCGAGATACTCGTTAATTCCGGTGAAATTCACTTCCTTAAGGAAATTCTGTACGGTAGCGTCAGCGTGTGCTGTCTCGTAATTTCCTGCCTCATCAAACGCGCAGGCTGCGTAATATTCCATCGAAGTCTGCATATGGCGCTTCATGGACGCCGCGGTGGTTGCTCTGTCAAGCTTTTTGAGCGATTTTACAAGGCTTATAACGGCCTCGACCCGCTCAACCGCTATTCTGAAGCGCGAAAGCTCACGGCGGATCTCAAGGAATTCCTCGTTGGACTGGTCCATATGCCTTGAATTCTGCATGAAGTAGTCGTAGAACTCGTCAAGATCGCCTCTTGCCTTGCTGATAGTAGAGGTGTTGAGCGTTATATCCCAAAGTGCATCAACTCTCTCGTGGAAATACTGCATAAACTCAACTCGTGCGCTGGGAAGAATGATTCCGTCGTAATCAATGCCGAGGAATTCCTCCTTCTGCTCCTGCGGAACGCTGTTTGAAATAGAGCCGTAAAGCGTACTTGCCTCATTGTAAGCGCGCAGACGTCCGATAGCAGTCTCGGAGGTATCCGAGATCTTTTCGAGATAGTATTCGAACTTCTCAAGATCGTTCATCTTCTCGAACTTATCAACTATTCTGATGTGAGTTCCGTTGTATACGCGGAGATTGTCGTAAGCGGTGTAAACACCGGGCTGGTTGTTACACCATCTTGCAGAGTTAACGTAGAGTGAAACCTCAAGCTCGGGGTTAAGCTGAAGGGGCTTGATGAGAGACTCCGAAACGAGCTCGTAATCAACGTAAATTTTCTTCGTATTGTTAGTGCAATCCCAAATAACAGTAAGGTGCATCCATTCTCCGGGAATAGCCTCTACTCCCTCAACGAGAATTCCGTCGCCCTCGGCAATGTCGGTAGCCCCCTCCTTCTTTTCAGGATAAACGTATAAGAGGTTGTCGGTAAATCTGAAGGTTCTGTTATCGGAGTAACCCGTATTACCGGTGATCGCATCGGTAAACTGGGGCGTAAGGTTCTTGAAGGTAAGAACGTCGGGTGACATAATGTCGATTTCAAATACGATGCTTCCCTTGTTATCACCCATAGCAAGTTCAATATACGGGTTCTTTGTCGAACCGGTGTAGTATTCTCTGTAGTAGTTGCCGGTAATGGGATCTTTAACTATATAGTCAAGTGTTTCTGGGTTCGTCGAGCTTATCTGTCTGTGAGCATATTCTGTCGAACCAAGACCGGTAAAGTCGTAGTTCATGCTGTAAAGACCGTTCTTTGCGTTAGTCTGTCTAACGTAACCGAGAGAGTACTCCTCGAAGGGAACGAGAGAATCGAGGTAAGCAATTCTTTCCTGCGTCAGTGCTTCAAGAGTTCTTACCATACGGTTAACGTTCTCGCGAATGCTTGTAAGAAGAGATTCACTGCTAATGGATTTTGCATTGAGATAATCAGCAACCGCGAAGAATTTCGCAATCGCGTCTGCCGTGGTGTCAGCGCCGTAGAATTCGTTGATGATAACACAAAGCTCTTCAAACAAACCCTCGGTTTTCGCTATATTTTCTTTCGGGGTAGTAACTGTTTCTTCGCCGTCCTGAAGGAACTTCTCGCTGAAGGTTTCAACCATTTCACCGGGCACGTGATGCTCGGTTATGAAGGCTTTAAGCTCTGCTACCGCACTCATTCTGTCTTCGCCTTCAAGGGCGTCTATTTCAGAAACGAGCTCGTTAAACATTGCCTTGAAAAGATAAGACGTAATCTCAGCATAGCTGAACGTTTCGCTGATTTCGCTTTTCTTCATAAACGCGTTAACCTTATCCACGATTACGTTCTTCGTAATAAGGGGCTTGTCGCCGGATACGTTATCAAATGAGATACCGTACGCCTCAACCTTCACGTGATCTGCGGCGGCTTTCAGCGCGCTCATATTGTTCACGATCAAGCGGTAGGTTGCCTGAGCGTCGGGGGAAAGCTTGGAGGTATCGATCGGGCAGGACTTAACGTGCGCCTCGACCGCATCAATGTTATTATTAAATTTGTTGGAAACGGGTGTAACCTCTGCCGCGAAAACGCCAAGCAATTCAGCTCTAATCTCGTTGAACGCCTGCACCATAGCAAGAGAGGTGGGAGTGTTTACGATAAATTCTCTTTCAAGGAGGAATGCCGCCTTGATCGATTCAGGGGTAGCATTTTCAGCCGCAAGAGCCGCACGAATGCTTGCAAGCACGTATTCGTCAGTAATGCTTTTCTTTGCCTCGTTAAACTTAACGATAGCAGCTATAAAGCCCTCTGCACCAATGTCGTAGGGCTTTGCGACGCTCATAAGATGCGCGTATGCAATAGCGAGCTTTTCTTTAGACTGTCCTGCCTCTGCTACGACGGCTACAAGCTCGTCAAGCATGCCGATAAGGGCGTTGCCGCTTTCGTAGGTCATAGCGGGGCACGCTGCTGACAGGGCTGCCGCGATACCGTCGAAATCAAGAGCCTTGAAGGCTTCAAGTCTTGCGTTGTAAGCCTCTACCGCAGCATTTGAGTAAGGACAATCGGTGATGAAATTATATATTTTATTAAGGAATATAGCATAATCCTTGGGAGCTGCAGAAAAATCAAGGGATGCAATAAGCGCAGTCATGTCAGCGCACGCCTTGGTGTATTCCGCGAAAAATTTCGCGTACGCGTCAGCTTCAAGGGATGTAAACTTATCGTTTTCAAGAGTTACGTAATTATAAAGGGTAGTGAAAGCCGCTATTTTCTCATCAAGCTGATTTGCGGCGTTGAAGGTGGCGATGTATTCACCCACCTGATAATATCTTGAGGTAAGTGCGAGTATTTCGCCCGCACCCTCACCGTAGTTATCTACAAAGCCGTCACACGCGTTTTCAAATGCCTCTACCGCGCCGGAGGAGAAGGGCGCACGGGCAAGGAAGGCATGCGCCGCCTTTATAGCCACTATTTTGTCAAGCGTGCCGTCTACGTTAAAGCTTGCAAGCATTACGAGCGTAACATCATCACACACGTCCGCATAAGCAGTCTTAAATGCCACTACGGAATCAACGTCGGTAACGTCAAGCTTTTCAAGAGAATATCCGTAAATCACGGTGAACGCCGCATATTTTTCAGCCACGCTCTGTGCAGCCTCGTATGCGCGGAATGCCGCGTCTATGTCATGGAATACGGTGTAGGATTTAAGTGCGTCCGCGCCCTCGGTAACGGTTGCATCAACCTTCGCGTTATAGCTGTCTACGATAGCCTTGGAGAGAGGATTAGCATCAAGGAATGCCTTGATAGCGGAAAGTGCCTCAACCTTCGCCGCATCGTCAGCCGCCGCATCTACGGTTTTTTCGAAAAGCTCCGCTATAAGACCCTCACAGGAAGCCTGATAGCTTGCGAGGAAGGAAGCGTAGCCGCGCTCCGCCGTGGGAAGAGTAGCCGCGCTTATGTATCTATACAGCTTTGCCATCTCGTCCATGCGGGAAGCAAGCGTCGTTGCCGCATTATAGTCACCCAACATGTAGTTGAGCGCGGAAACTGTAGCGCTCGGAGTAGGTGCGACAGCGTCGGGCATTGCGATAGCGGCAAGAGATTTTATCTCGCCGATAAAGCTATTGCGCTCTGCTATGGCAGACTCGTATCTTGCATTGTACTGTGCTACCGCATATTCGGATACGGGAGCAGCTACAAGATATGCACGAACGGTTCTTATGTTTTCAAATCTTGCGGGCAAATAAGACTCGCCGTCAATAAAAGCAAGAAGATAATCTACAACCGCATCGCGAAGCACGGAATATCTTGCGGTAAGTGCAGCGTAATCTGCCGCCGTAACGTCGAGCTCGTTTGCGCAAACGTAAGCAAATACGGCACGGAACTTATCAGCCATCGCCGCACCGGAGACAGCCTCTGCCTCACCTATCAGTGCCGCGAGATCGGAAAGATCCGATACGGGGAGAGATACGGTAAGCTCCGCAAGCTTCTCTATTCCGAGTGCCTCATTTGCCACGTCGGCGTAGGAGTTGACCATTCTCACTACCTCGCCGTTGTAAGCCGCAACAAGCTCGTAGCTAACGGGGGTTGCCTTGAGGAAGTCGCGCACGGAGGTGAGTATTGCAAGTCTCTCGCTTGCGACGTTGGTCGCGTCAAGCGAAGCGGTAAGCTTGCTTATAAGCAGCCCGTAAGCCTTCTGATACCTTACGAGGAAATCGTTATATGAATCAGCGGTGGGATTTATGGGAGTCTTAATAAGATAGGTATATACGTCGGCGAGTCCCGCCATAAGCACCTCAAGCGAATCCTTTTCGTCAAGGAGCGAAAGCTTAGCTTCGACGTCAGCCTGCTTGCCTGTGTAAAGGCTGCTCGCGGGAAGCTTGTATGAGAGCTCGGGAACGGTAGTAATGATCTTAACGGTATTCATTACGTCAATGAGCTTATAGTAGTTAGCCTAGCCGGTGCCGAAGAGCTGATCGAGATATTTCTCTACGATCGCAAAGCTCTTTTCATTGTAAGCCATGATAAAGTCTGCATAGCCCGCCATGTCGGGTGTGAGGGTTGCAGCGTAATCGTAAGCCACCTTCAAAGCCTTGGTTCTGTCGGTATCAACAGCCGCCTTGTCAACCTCGGCAAGATACAAGTTTCCAAGATCAACGCGCTTTCCGTTCAGCTTTGCTACGAACGCATCGTATCCTTCGGAAGCAGGATCGACGGTCTTAAGATACGCCATCGTATCGGCGAGGGCATTTTCCTTTGCCTTCAGCGCACTAACGAGTATGACGCCACTCTCGTCAACCTGATCCTTGGCGGTATCAAAGGCTGCAAGCTTAATTTCAGCCTTCGCAAGCGTTCCGTCATAGGTCGTTTCGGCTATTACGATGGTAGTAACCGCACAAACCATTGCGACGAGAACCGCTAGCACCACAAAAAGTTTTTTCAAGTTTTTCATGCTATTCTCCTCAAAAGTAGATTAAATAATCTTTTGTTATATAATTATAACACCAAACGCGCGCGCCTTTCAATATTTTTTCGTAAGTTTATACATTTTGACAGTATTTTTTGCCATATTACACAAAAATAATTTTATTTGCCGCCAATATCAAAAGGCAAGGACGCAAAAAATCAGCATCCTTGCCAAAAAAATTCGTTAAATTTTACCCGTATCAAGCACGGCGGTCAGCCGTAAGACAGCCCTCATCTGTCGGACTTGTCAAAAAATCTCTCACCGCATCCGTACTTTTCATAAACGTAATCTATGTCCTTATCTCCCCTGCCCGAGAGTGACACGAGTATAGAGCCAAAGCGGTTTTCCCTCGCATATTTCATAGCAAACGCAACGGCATGTGCGCTCTCGATCGCAGGTATAATGCCCTCGTATCTTGAAAGGTAGAAGAACGCCTCCATCGCCTCCTCGTCGCTTATCGCCTCGTAGCGAACTCTTCCCGAGTCGCGAAGGTATGCGTGCTCCGGACCGACGCCGGGATAATCAAGTCCGCTTGCGATGGAATACACCGGCATTGCCTCACCCGATTCATCCTGCAAAACGTAGCTGTCGAAGCCGTGAAGCCTACCCCGTGTGCCGAATTTCATGGTTGCGGCGTGGTCGCCGGGCTTACTTCCCCTGCCGAGCGGCTCAACGCCGTATATCTCAACCGGGTCGGAAAGGAAAGGCACAAACATACCTATCGAATTAGAGCCGCCGCCGACAGATGCGGCAATAGCGTCGGGGAGCATTCCCGTCATTTCCTTGAACTGATCGCGCGCCTCAATGCCTATGATCGCCTGGAAATCCCTCACGATCTTCGGAAAGGGATGCGGACCGAGAGCAGAGCCGATACAATATATCGCCCTGTCGTATTCGTTAAGATATGCCTCAAACGCGGCGTCAACCGCCTCCTTCAGCGTTTTCAGCCCCTTGGTGACGGGTATTACGTTAGCACCGAGCATCTTCATTCTTATAACGTTGGGATGCTGCTTCGCTATATCGACCTCGCCCATATAAATATCGCATTCAAGGCCGAAATAAGCGGCAGCCGTAGCGAGAGCAACTCCGTGCTGACCTGCGCCGGTTTCGGCTATCAGCTTTTTCTTGCCCATAAATTTAGCGAGCAATCCCTCGCCCATACAGTGATTGAGCTTGTGCGCGCCGGTATGGTTCAAATCTTCCCTTTTTAAGTATATCTGGCAGTTGCCGAAAAGGCGCGAAAGCCGCTCACAATGATACACGGGGGTGGGCCTACCCTGAAATTCCTTCCTGATTCTGCGCAACTCGTTTATAAACTGTGCCGAGTGGCAGATCGCCTCGTACGCCTCGTCCGTTTCGCGAAAGGCGCGGGCAAGCTCCTCGGGCAGATATGCTCCGCCAAAATCACCGAAGTATCCATCCTTTGTGGGAAATTCCTTTAAATAGTTGTCAAATTCTCTGTATTTATTCATTTTCTTGCTCCTTTGCTTTGTTTTTCATCCATCTTAAAAGCAAAGTCGCCATCGTACGTCAAGTCTAACCATAAAACCTCCGAAAAGTCACACGGATGGCATCCGTGTTAAAAAATGCGCTATCTTTTCCAATACTTTCTATCAAGCGAACGGTACATAATCGCCTCGGCAACGTGTTCCGGGCGTATTTGCTCCGAGCCATCAAGATCGGCAACGGTGCGCGCCACGCGCAGAACTCGGTCGTGACCTCTTGCAGAAAGTCCCAGGCTGTCAAACGCCTGTCTCATAAGCTCGCTTGCCTCATCGGTCGGCTTGCAGTATCTGTGAAGCATATCTACCGACATTTTAGCGTTAAGCACGCCTTCGGGATCTCCGCCGCGCTTTAGTCTTTCATTACAAAATTCTCTTGCCGCATTAACTCTCTCTCGAATTTTAGCCGATGGCTCACCGGGCGCGGATTTGCCCGAGATTTCGTCGTACGACACCGAAGGAAGTTCAATTTCTATATCAATTCTGTCAAGCAACGGACCGCTCACGCGCTCCAGGTACTTTTTGGTAGCCGCCGCACTGCAGGTGCATTGCTTGTTCGGATCGCCGAAGTAGCCGCACTTACACGGATTCATCGCGCAAACCAGCATAAAGGATGCAGGATAGACCACCGTTCCGACGGCGCGGGTTACGGTTACCACCCCATCCTCAAGCGGCTGACGGAGGGATTCGCTGACCGATTTCGGAAATTCAGGCAGCTCATCAAGGAAAAGAACTCCGTTGTGCGCCATAGAAATCTCACCCGGCTTCGGGCTTGCTCCGCCACCCACCATTCCTATTCTGCTGACCGTATGGTGCGGTGCGCGAAAAGGTCGCTCGGTGATAAGATTGCTTTTCAGCGTTCCGGTTACGGAATGTATCTTTGTGGTCTCTATCGCTTCGGAAAACGCAAGATCCGGCAGGATCGTGGGAAGTCTTTTTGCGAGCATCGATTTACCCGCACCGGGAGGGCCTATCATTAGGATATTATGTCCGCCCGCCGCGGCTACCTCAAGCGCGCGCTTGGCCTTATACTGTCCGCGCACCTCGGAAAAATCAAGTGCTCCCACCGCATCTCTGTGTCCAAAGCACGCTCTGTCGTAGCTTTCGGGAGTGATTCTTTCACTTCCCTTTATGTGATTGACAAGCTCCTTAAAGCTTCTTACACCGTAAACGGTGATCCCATCCACGACGGCTGCCTCTCCCGCATTATCGAAGGGAACGAAAATTTCCTTTTTACCGGAATCCCTCGCCGAAACTGTCATAGGAAGTACACCGCCTACGGCACGCACCTCGCCCGAAAGCGAAAGCTCGCCCACGAGGCACTTATCGGAAAAATCGTAATCGTAAGGAATCACACCGGCACATTGCAAAATAGACGCTAGAATAGCAAGGTCGAAGGCCGTGCCCTCTTTTTTAACGTCGGCAGGCGCTAGATTTATCATTATGTCAAGGGCGGGGAATTTGAAGCCGGAGTTTTCGCAGGCGGATTGCACCCTGCCCTTCGCCTCCTTGACCGCCGCGTCGGGCAGACCAACGAGATCAAAGCGCGGAATTCTGTCCCACGCGCTGCATTCAACCGCCACCTCAAATCCCTCAATACCGAATATTCCGGAAGAGAAAACTCTTGAAAGCATATAAAATGAGTCCTTTCAAAAAGCAGTGTCAAAATTATTATACCCATATTATACACCTGCGCGCTTCATAAATCAAGAGATTTATTGACTTTTTGTGCTGAATATGCTATTATGGTGTTGTATCGGCGGCAAAACCGCGCCGTATCATCAAAGCAAATCGGTTTCGCGTTCACACGATAAACCGAAAAACCCGGCATAAAAAGGAAAAAGTGTAAATAAAGGTTTACAAAATGAGTGATTTTTTATCAAGAAGCGCCCCTATATTGGGCGAAGATGGAATTGAAAAGCTGAAGAGGGCTCGCGTTGCCGTTTTCGGCATCGGCGGCGTCGGCGGACACGCGGCGGAGGCACTTTGTCGCGGGGGCGTCGGAAAAATCGACCTTTTTGACGCCGACACGGTATCCGTGTCAAATTTAAACAGGCAGATAGTTGCCCTACGTTCCACTCTCGGACGCAGCAAGGTGGGGGTTATGAAGGATAGGATACTCGATATAAACCCCGAATGTGAGGTTCGGGCATACGAGGTATTTTATTCGGCGGAAAACGCCGACTCCTACGAGCTTTCGGCATACGACTACGTAATAGATGCGATCGACACCGTAAAAAGCAAGCTTCTGTTGATCGCGAGGGCAAAGGCGGTAGGCGTGCGGATTATTTCCTCAATGGGTGCGGGCAACAAGCTCGACCCCACCTCCTTCACGATTGCCGATATTTACGACACCTCCGTCTGCCCGCTTGCAAAGGTTATGCGAAGCGAGCTTCGCCGCATGGGAATTGAAAACTTAAAGGTGGTTTACTCCAAAGAAGCTCCGATAAAAGCCGTCGCGGATTCGGAATTTTCGCGACACGCCCCCGGCAGTGTCCCTTTTGTACCCTCCGTCGTCGGTCTCATTATGGCGGGCGAAGTAATTAAGGATATAATTTCCGATAATTAAATTAAAAAAGCTGTTGACAAACGGTAATTGATGTATTATAATACTTCCGTTAAGAAACCGTTGCCAAAACGACAAAAGGCCTTGAAGCGTTCAGGGCCTTTATTTATTTGATTTTATACGCAAAACAAGTAGAGAGGACTTTCTATGGAAATCTTACTAAATCTATCAATTTCCCTTCTCGTGGGACTCATTCTCTCACGCGTGGCGAAGCTTTTAAAGCTTCCCGCAGTTACCGCATATCTCGTTGCAGGAATTCTGGTCAGTCCGTATTTGCTCGGTGCTTTCGGAATCGAGGGCCTTGGCTTCGTCAGCCTTGAAAACGTAAAGCAGTATTCTCTGTTATCCGACGTCGCGCTCGGCTTTATCGCCTTTTCGATCGGAAACGAATTCAGACTTGCACAGCTTAAGGAAATAGGAAAGCAGGCAACCGTTATTGGAATATTGCAGGCACTTATCACCACCGTCGCGGTGGATGCCGCTCTTATCGGTCTGCACTTCATCCTCGGCGATAAATTCCCTCTCTCCGCCGCCATAGTTCTCGGCGCAGTAGCAACCGCAACCGCCCCCGCCGCAACGCTGCTGGTAGTACGTCAGTATTTGGCAAAGGGTCCGCTTTCTGACATATTGCTCCCTGTCGTTGCGCTTGACGACGCGGTGGGACTCGTCGTGTTTGCGGCTTCGTTCGGAGTTGCGCGCGCAATTGAGAAGGGAGACGTTGAAATATGGAAGATAATTTTAGAGCCTATAATTGAAGTGGTATTCTCTATCATTCTCGGCTTTATTATGGGACTTCTCTTCACCCTATGTGAGAGATTTTTCCACTCCCGTTCAAAGCGACTTGCCGTGTCTGTCACCTTCGTGCTTCTCACCGTCGCACTCTCGAAGGTGGAGTTTGAAGCATTCGGGCTTCATTTTGCCTTCTCCTCCCTGCTCGTATGTATGATGCTGGGCTCGGTATTTTGCAATGCCTGCGACTTCTCCGAGGAGCTTATGGACAGAGTTGACAGATGGACCGCCCCGCTTTTCATTCTCTTCTTCGTATTGAGCGGAGCAGAGCTTGAGCTTTCCGTGTTCACCGACCTTGCCATAGTCCTTATAGGCGTGGTGTATATCCTCTTCCGTTCGCTCGGAAAATACAGCGGCGCGTACATTTCCGCCCGTGCTATGAAATGCGACAGCAATATAACGCGCTATCTCGGCATAACGCTTCTTCCGCAAGCGGGAGTGGCGCTGGGTATGGCAATCAAGGCGGCAGAGCTTGGCACTTCGGGACACATAGTGGCAAACATAACGCTGTTTGCCGTGCTGATTTACGAGCTTATCGGTCCTATGCTGACGAAAATCGCACTTACGAAATCGGGCGACATAGTGCCCGATGGCAAAACGAGCGCGCGCGGCACGATAGGCGACGAAAAGGGTGCTGCCAATCAAAAATAACCGAAACGGGCTGCCTCGTTTAGGGATAACCGAATAAAAAATAGTGGAGACGCTTAAAAGATGTCTCCACTTTCATTTTTCTATTTAATTGATCTTATTCGGCTCTTAATGTGACACCTTTTTTTAGCAAAAAGCCTCAAAGTTTATTTTTAGTTTACTTTTGCATGTTAATATAATGGTATCAAAACGGTCTTTTTAGGCCAAAGTAGCGCTCCCTGTCTTTATTATTTATCTGGAGGTTTATGATGTCAAAGGACGGATACAAGGATATTCGAAAGCCTTGGTTTAGAGCAATAAAAAAGATAATGCGCCTGTTCGTTAAACCCACCGAATTTATCTATCTTGATAAAAAAATAGATACGCCCACAATAGTGCTGTCAAACCACGTCGGAACGTCCGCACCGCTTGCCTGGGAGCTTTACGGCAATCTGCCCTTCAGATTCTGGGGCGCGAGCGAAATGAATTCCGGCCTTGTCGCGATGTATAAGTACCAGTCGCGCGTTTTCTATCACGAGAAAAAGCATTGGAATCTACACCTTGCGCGCCTGTTTTGCCTTATAGCATCCCCCCTCACCAATATGTTTTACAAAGGCATCAACCTTATTTCCACCTATCGAGATATAAGATTTAAGAAAACCGTGTCCGACAGCATTACCACGCTCGAGGCAGGACAGAGCATCATAATTTTCCCCGAGGTGTCCGACAAGGGCTATCTTGACGTGCTTGAGGGATTTCACGAGGGATTTACGGTGCTTGGCAGCATACTGCTCAAAAAGGGTATGGATATGCCGATTACCGTAGCCTATTACAGAAAGAAAGAGAAAAAATACGTCGTTGATAAGCCTATAATGCTCTCCGAGCTTTTCGGCGAGGGCGTCAGCCGTGCAGAAATGGCGCAAAGGCTCTGTGACCGTTGCAACGAGCTCGGTCAGATGGACCTCTCCACCCTCGACAGAGAGAACGAAGAAAAAGAGCCCGCATTAATCCGATGAATATAAAAGGGGACGCTTTGTAACTAAGCGTTCCCTTTTGGTTGTTTAATGCTATTTACCTACACAAATAGCGGTTTTAGCTTACACGGGTGTATGCTTCGCTCCTCGTGAAGCTATTTTAACGATTAAAAGCAACAGCTTGTGATGGGTGCTTTTTTCAACTGAACATAGCCTCGATCTCCGCCGTGGTGTGTCCGCCGGCAGTGGTCACGATTATAATAGTCATATAGCCGTCCGCCTTGCGCAGATAGAACACCTGAGTCATACTGTATCCATACATCTTCGTGAGGCAGGTGCACTTTGTATATTCATTCTCTCCGAGCTTGACCTTCTCGTCTCCGTCGCTCGTGAATGTCACCGTTACCCCCTCCACCTCGGAAAGCTGACGCTTCATTATTGAAATGTATTTATTCATAGAAATATCAGCGGATAGCGTTCTGCGAAGATTCTCGTAGCTGACGCTTATGTTTGTGCCCGTAGCATCGTGTGCGACCATCATATCGTATATGTTGGGATTATTCTTGATCGCTTCTTCATATTTGTCGCCCAGATTTTCTACCGCAATGTCCATTGCGGCGGCAATCTCCTCATCGCTGTAATATCTCCACGTCGACGGCTTGGTGAAAGTAAACGCAGCGTATTCGTTCGTGTACACGTTTCCTTTTATGACTCCTCTCGTCGGCACTTCACCGTATCCGAAGCATCCAACGAGTGCTACGAGAGTAGCGAGCAAAACAATCAATGCTAAAAGTTTTTTCATCGTCCTATCTCCAAAATGCTGTTAAAGTCTCGCGACCTTTATTAAATTATATATCTAAAAATGGGCGTTGTCAACAGTCACATCCGCCCAAACGAACGCATATTATTAAGGTAGATAAAACTTTTTCTCTTTTCCGTCAAAAGCTCTTGACAAATCCAAAATGCTCTGTTATAATATTATAGCATTCAAAAGACGGCGCCATAGCCAAGTGGTAAGGCACGGGTCTGCAAAACCCTTATCCCCCAGTTCAAATCTGGGTGGCGCCTCCAAAACAAAAATCCCAGCCCTCGCGGTTGGGATTTTTTGTTTTGTATACGTCACTCACGCTTTGTGCCGGGTTTCCGCAGCGCGCCGCGCAAGGAAACCAGTTCACATTCTCGCCGAAGAGCGCGTCAAGCTCGCTTGTAAGCGGCAAGGCGAAAGAATCTTCGCCAACAGCGAATACCTGGGTGGCAACGTTATCCCAGCCCTCGCGGTTGGGATTTTTTGTTTTTGCGACACCACTTGATTTGAGCTGTCGCGCCAAAGGGCGCGTAGTTCAAATTTGCAACCAAGAAAAAACGGTTGAGTATCGTTTTTTCGCAGGTTGACAACCCAGACGGGCGGACAGCACCGCCCGTCGACAAGCAAGGAGTCGGCAGAGCCGAGTGCACCGTGGCGATAGGCGACGACTATGCGACGGTTGCGGAGTGGCGCCTCCAAAAAATTCCGTACACGCGAGTGTGCGGAATTTTTTAATTTTTCACTCTTCGCTTTTCACTAATTCGGTGCGTACGGATTTTGGGAAAGTAATAAGTAATAGTGAATAGTGAAGAAGTTGATTCGTTGATGTTGAAAATCCTACCAAAGCATGCTATAATTAAATCAGAAAGGCGTTGATATGATGTGACGGAAGCTGTGGAACAAAGATTTTATCCTGTTGCTTCAGGGAAACGCGGTCAGCATGATCGGTGACGTGATGTACAGCATAGCTATCGGATATTGGGTATACGAAGCAACCGGTTCAAGCGCGCTAATGGGCATCATGTCATCTATTTCGATGTTTGTCACCATGTTTTTATCTCCGTTCTGCGGAAGTATCGTTGATAAATGCAACCGAAAATGGCTGATCGTCGGCATTGATGTCCTTCAGGGCGTGATCATGTTCACGGTCGGCGTGTTGGCATATCTCGATGCATTAAACGTTCCAATCGTGCTCGCGGCGGCGTTTATTGCGGCATTCGGAGGCGTGTTCTATTCTCCGGCAATCAGCACCCTTATGATAGACATAATTCCACATAGCGATATGGTGCGCGGTCAATCCATATATTCCGGCACGTCTTCTATAATCAACCTTGTCGGTTCTGCATTCAGCGGAGCTATGGTGGCATTCTTCGGCGTTCCGCTAATCGTAGTCATCAACGGCATTAGCAACTTGTATTCCGCACTCACGGAGCTCTTCGTGCGCGTTCCCAAAACCGTCGGGGAAAAAGAGCCCGTCACGGTAAAAGGAGTGTTCACGGATTCGCTTGCTGCCGCAAAAAGCATTTTATCGGATGGATGCCTGCGCATATTCGTGCCCTGCGCCCTGCTCATAAATCTGCTTGCGGCGGGCACACTTGCGCTCGTGCTTCCGTTTTGTATGGAAAAGGGCTTCTCCGTCGATATGTACGGCTATTTGATTTCCATTTATTCGGCCGCCTGTCTGCTCGCCGTTTTGATGCTTGGAATCATAAAACTGAATCCCAAAACGCAGTTTTGGTTTATGAGCATCGGATTTACTCTGTCTGTACCGTGTATGATTGCCGCGTGCTTTTTTAAAAGCTTCGTTTTGACGTGCGTATTCGTATTTGCATTCGCATTTTCAAACTGCGTGGGAAATACAATTTTTAACGCGGCTATGATGCTGGCCCTGCCCGAACAAAACAGAAGTGCCATACTTGGTGTTTTTCAATCGGCAAGCGTTGGCGGCTCGGCTCTTTCGGCTCTCGCTTACGGCTTTTTGGGGGAATTTTTCCCTTTATATGTTGTTTTTGCGATCGGAAGCGCGCTTTCTCTTCCCATTATGATATTTATGTGCTTCCACCCCAGAATCAAGCGCTTTATTCAAAGCTATAGTGAAACTGACGGCAACGCGCATCATCCCGATTGAATTATATCAATAAAAAGAGAGCTTCTCCGCGGAAGCTCTCCTTTTGATCTCCGCCGCCCGCGTGTGCGGGGGCGGTTTTATTTTTCTTCGCTGTTTTCTTTTCTTTTGAAAGATATGCTCTTGACGGTAATTTCGCTGAAAAGCGGAATTAACACCACCAGCGCGCACGCTCCCATCACCAAAAGCCGCTCGCCGTTAAAGGTATAAAACCCCAATGCGTCAAGCACGAGCAAGGCTACGAGCGCGATGGGGAGGACCGTCCAGCATATTATATGCGTGCAACCAATCCTTTTTCTTTTTTTGCGTTTTCTGCGTGTTTTTTTCATTTTTTCCTTTTACCTTTTTTCTCGTATTTTTTTATTGACAAGGGCAAAATTCTTTGCTATACTTCATTTACAATCTACTTTGTCTGAATTTTACATTATTTTTATCGGTTTGACAATTGATAAAATTTTATAAAACACGGTAAAATTCGGGGAGAAAGGTGGTAAAATTTGATAAAAGAGTACTTAAAGTCTTTAAAGCAGAGTGCAAATCTCTCCTGGCAGGATATCTCAAGGGCAAGCGGACTGCCCGAAGCCACTATACGCAAAATTTTTTCGGGGGAAACCGCAGACCCACGTTTTGAAACCGTCGTGCGCTTGGTAAGCGCAATGGGCGGCTCGCTTGGCAAGATAAACGACATTGATAAAAAGGAAAATATCGATAAGGGCGAAGATTCGCACATCAATTCCTTGATAGCTGTCAAGGAGGTTTATGAGGAACGCATTAAGGATGTGCGAGAAGCTAACGCAGAGCAAGTCGCATCTTTAAAGAGAGATAAAAAAATCCTCATAATAGCAACCGTGACTTTAAGCGCAATTCTCCTTGCCGTCCTGCTCCTTGATCTTTTGTTGGGCAACCACGGTTGGATAACCTACTGATTTCGAGCCGGCGCAGGCGTTGCAATCGCCGAGCAATTAAAAGGCGGTTAAGGAAGTTCAAGGCTGAATGGGGACAATAATATAAAAATGGAGGTCTTTATGCGAGAAGGAACAAGCGGCTTTTGGGTGACAAAAGCAGGCGGTCAAATAAGTATAGGATACGATGACCTACGGCGTATCACAATTTGGCGGCGGAGATTTTGAAAAAAACTATTATTTAAATAAGGAAAACTCAAAGAAATTCGTTGCCGCATTGAAAAAGGAATACCGCGGCTCACTTGATAAAATGATAGAAGCCGCATTTGGTAGAACCTTCAACGACCCGGACTTCTATAAATTTTGTAAAAAGCACGGTGTAGAATATTCCTCGTCAACCCGGAGCGGCTGAGGATAGATCCGTGTTAAATAAAACCACATTGAGGTACTAAAATGCACTTTAAATTTAACGTTAATATAAACGACGAGCTTTATTATCGGTACAATTATTTTATGGCATTTCGCTCGTATTACGGAAAGATACGGCAAAGGCGCAAAAGGATTGCGCTGGGCGCAGGCTGCGTTTTAGGCTTCGCATTGTATACGCTGCTTGAGGGACTCTCCGGAATCGCGGCAGTCACCACCTTAATTGTGCTTATATTGAGCCAGCTTTTTATAAACTCAATCTCACGCGCACAGCTGAATCAGGCGTTCAAAACCATGCAGCGTCAGGGTAAACTCAAGTATTCTGCCAACGCTGACGTTGAATTTCTTGAAAACAGCTTTGTAGAAACCACCGAGGACTACAAAACGCAACAAAAATATAAGCTTATTGATCGCGTAAGTATGATTGCCGGCGAGGTAATTTACATTCATTTGAACAACGTCATATCACTGATCATTCCCATCACTGCGTTTGAATCAAACCACGAGTACGCACAGTTCGTTGATTTTATCAAATCAAAATGCGACAAGGTCGACGTATATTAAGTGCCGCAAAGAAATACGTATGAAAAGACACCGACAGAATTTAGTGCTACCGATGTCTTTTTTTACTTGACTGCGGTTATATTTTGTGATAGAATGATTTAAACGAAACGCGGAGGTGCGAGATGACCTTTGGAATAAACGTTTTTGACTTTGGTGCGAAGGGCGACGGAATTAACGACGACACCGAGGCAATACAGGCGGCTATAAATTATGCCGCAGAGCGCGGCGGCGGAAAAATTCTTTTTCCGTACACAAAGGGCGGATACAGAATAGCATCCCCCGCGATAGAGGAATACGAGGGCAAGCCGCTTCGAGCGCAGCTTATGATACCCCCGGGAAGTCATAATATTATACTTGAGGGCGAAATGCCCCCGATAATGCTGAACGCATATATAGTTCGTCCGCTTGATTCGACAGCTAAGGGATATACGCCTACGAGATTTGCCGAGTTTTGCAAAACCCTGCCCGGCTCGCACAACACACGTATCTTTTCGGATTGGGATGCACCGGAGGAAACCGACGGCACAAAGCGCCCCTACGCAATACTTGCCGCCCCCGAGGGCACAATCTGCAAAGGAAAATTCAGCACGACGCAATTTTCCATAGCAAATCTTGATTTCCGTGTGCCTATGCGGCAGGATAAAATGTACCCTACAGAAAGCGCGGTAAACCTGCAAAACGTGTCACGGGTACATATTTCGGACAGCCAATTCTGCCTTTCCGAAAGCGTTGGCGACACGGTGCTTGAAAAGGAATTACAAAAGAATCCCACCCACGCGGCGGGCCTTATCATTTCGGGCGACCAGAACGACAACAACGTGCTTCGTAACGTAGCCGTGCAGGGCTTCCGCTACGGATTCGTATCGGGCGAGCATGTAGTTTGCGACTATCTTTACGTGCATAACTGTGAGGAGGGCGTGACCTTCCACGACTGCTCCCACCTTTCAGTATTCAACCATATAGTTGCCCAGCACAACGCCGTTATCATTTCCACAACCGACATTGACCTTTTCGGTATGCCGAAGGGCAGGTGTAACGTAGAGATAGGCAGCCTGAATTTTGAGTGCGGCACAGGACTGCTGCCCTCCGTCTGCGCCCTTGAATACGGCGTGCGCGACAACGACGGCCGCCTGCACGGCTCGCTCACCTGGCATAAGCCGTGGGGCAAGCAGGAATTCCCCGCAAAATGCACTGACAAATTCAAAATTGAAAAATTTTAATATATTTTAAGGAGATCACCATGGGTATCAAAAACAGACGCGCTCGCAGAAGACTCTCAAAGTATAACGATAGCCGCCTAACTCTTTTGATTGTAGCACTTTTATCTCTAATAAGCATCGTGATAATGGCTGCGGGGGTTGATATGTATTTTCTTTTCTCCGCCTACATTCCGATTTTAATTACGAGCTTAGGGATGTCGCTTTGCGGAAAATTTCCTCCCGAATTTTACGACCAGAATTTTGAGGGTGGATACGCTTCAATGGAATTTTTGGATGAGAAAGTGTTCTACGTTTTCGTCGCAATAGCAATAGCTATCGTGCTGGTATACGTTGCGCTCTACTTCCTTTCGGGCAAGGGCAGAGGCGGTTGGCTTATCGCGTCACTCGTACTGTTTATTATCGACACGGTAATAATGCTCACAAACGCGCCCGGTATTCGGGATATCGTTTTCCACGTGATAATAATCGTGTCTCTTTGCATCGGACTCGCCGACCACTACCGTACAAAGTCCGCACGGGAAGAATAAAACGAGTATCAAACCTTAACCTAATTTAAAACACTAAAAAGGACAGAGAAGCTTTGAAGTGAACCCAAAAGTTAAACGCTTTAAGAGGTCGTATCACTTTAATTTTCTCTGTCCTTTTTGCCGCGCGAAGCACACGTTGCGCTCGCGAGGATGTATCGAAGAGGGGCATACCGAACAAGAGGAGAATACCTGCGCATTCTGCCCCAATACATCGCTAGATCGGCAGCTCTTTAAACAGTATATCCTCGTGTTCCTCTATCGAAACGCTTGAAAGGAATTCCCCCTCAAGCTTATCAAGTCTCACCCCGCGTATTCTACGGCAGCCGTAGGTAGTGAAATAGTATATTTTGTCAGC
Source organism: Clostridia bacterium (assembly GCA_017648085.1). Taxonomy (GTDB): domain Bacteria; phylum Bacillota; class Clostridia; order Oscillospirales; family CAG-272; genus UBA1740. The sequence goes on from JAGCJI010000118.1 coordinate 26,697, forward strand.
CGTGTCGGCGACAGAGGTGTAAACCGTTCTTACCCCGCGCCCATCTGGCAAGGTTATCGCGCCGTCGGGCACGGCAAGGGAGTCCATAATATGAAACATTCGTCCCACATCGCAACCCGAAGCGGTGGGGCGTGTGTGATTTTTGAGAAAAACCGCACGCACAAACCGCGAGGTCGAAGAATAGTCACCCGGCAGTCCGTAAGCTCCCAGCCCACGCGAGTAATTTTCCGGATCCACTTCTTTTGATATGCGATTTTCGGGCGCACGAGAGTCGAGCCCCATATATCCCGAAAGATTTAACACCTGATACGGAAGCTCCGGGCTGTTTGTAAGAACTCCGTACGGATTTTCGTGAATATGCACTCCATCCGCCATAGCTTCAACAACCACCGCCCCCGTGCCGTCGGAAATCATATAATGCAGGGGTGTCGGCGGCAGACTCGCTGAGACCGCATCGGCGGTAACGTTAAGCTCCGACAGTGCCTCTCGCGCCTCTGAAAGACTCTCGCAGCTCATCAAAACGTAAGGTATCAACTCAAAGGAGGCGAGGTTCAACTTGCCCTCGCGCCTCTCCTGATATACCGCCCTAGCAGGAAAATTAAGTGCCGCGGCACACAGACCGTACTCGTTCATTCCGTCGTAATAAAGCGGCACGCCCCCGTGTATAACTCCCGCGCCAATCATCGCATAATGCGGATATTTTATCTCGGTATGCGCAAAATAAAAGCGGAATGCCCGCGGCAGAGTTATCACACTCTCCCCGTAAGAGCATTCCAGATCAAGACTTCTGCCAAACAGATGGCGTCCCCCGTTATCACTTATTGCCGTGCACATAATTCCCTCGCTTTTTTCGTTATCTTCTGCACCTTTCGGGAAAATATGCACCTATTTTAAAATTTTAAATTTGTTCTTCTTATTCTCTATAATGCGCTCTGACTTAAGCTTTGATATCTCGCTTGAAAGTCCGCTTCTCTCAACCTCAAGATAATCCGCAAGCTCCTGTCGGTCAAATGGGATCTCAAATGTCGCGCTCCTTGCCTTTTTAGCATAGGAATAAAGAAAGGACATAAGCTTATCCCTGGTCGTGCGTTTTGCGGTAACCTCAATCTTTTCGTGGGATGCAATGTTTTTCAGTGCCATTTCCTTCATAAGATTATATATAAGCTGACGGTGAAATCCGCAATTATTTTCGCAGGTGTGTAGTATATGCGAGCAGTCAACGATCATAACGGTAGTGGGCTCGGTCGCCACGATGCTGACCGGCAGCTCGTCCACCTCGGCACAGGCAAAGGTCTCGCCGAATATTTCTCCGCCGCCCGCCGCAGAAAGTATACTTCTGTTGCCGCAGTAATCGATCATCTCACTCTGTGCCCTGCCCGAAAGAATAATTCCGATATCCACCGCAGGATCGCCCTCGGCAAATATAGTGTCACGCTTGTCGTAATTATCAATATGCGCACCCATGCAGTGAAGCATGCGGAGCAGATTTTCGTCCTCAATTCCGTAAAATAGGGGACAGCTTTTCAAAGATTGAAGATATTTTTCCATTTTTCCTCAAATTTTTTTATTTTGTTGAATTTTCAACATATTTTACAAAACTATTATAGTAAAATAAAGACGTAAAATCAAGTGATTTAAATAATATTTCTTGATTATTTTTCCAAAAAACGCGATATAATTATTAAAAAAGGATATTGGAATGACGGTATCAAACAGCGTAAGATATATAGGCGTCAGCGAGGGTAGCGGTCGTCTTTTTGAAAATCAGTACGAGATCCCGAAGGGTATGTCCTATAACTCATACGTAATTCTCGACGAAAAAATAGCCGTTATGGATTCGGTAGACGCCGAATTCGGCGGCGAATGGCTTGAAAATATAGAGCGTGTGCTGGGCACTCGCTCCCCCGACTATCTGGTGGTTTTGCATATGGAGCCGGACCACTCGGCAAACGTCCTGGCATTCGCGAAGAAATACCCCGAGGCAAAAATCGTTTCCTCACAAAAGTCATTTGCTATGATGACGGGATTTTTCGCAGATGACTTTGCCGATAGGAGAATCGTGGTCGGCGACGGAGCTACCCTGCCACTCGGCGGCCGTACTCTCACCTTCGTTGCCGCACCGATGGTGCATTGGCCGGAGGTCATGGTCGCTTATGATGACGGCGACAAAATACTTTTCTCCGCAGATGCCTTTGGCAAATTCGGCAAAGCCGATACCGACGGGCAGTGGGAGGACGAGGCGAGAAGATATTACTTCGGTATTGTGGGCAAATACGGCAAGCAGGTAGAATCACTTCTTTCAAAGCTTGCGGGGCTTGACGTCGGCATAATATGCCCCCTGCACGGACCGGTGCTGACAGAAAACCTTGATTACTATATTTCCCTCTACAAAAAATGGGCGGCTTACGAGCCCGAGCGGCGCGGCGTGCTTATAGCATACGCGTCGGTTTACGGCAACACGGCTCGCGCGGCAAGCACACTTCGTGATTATATTGCCGAGTCGGGAGAGGAGGTCAAGCTCTTTGACCTTTCGGCTCGTGACAGCTCTGCGGCTCTTGCGGACGCCTTTAAATACTCGCACCTGGTTTTAGCATCCGCGACCTACAACGCAGGACTTTTCCCACCGATGAGAAACTTTATCCTGGACCTTCTTGAGCGCAACTACAAAAATCGCACGGTAGCCCTGATAGAAAACGGAAGCTGGGCACCCTCGGCAAACGGCAAAATGCAAAAAATGCTTGAAGAGGCAAGCGGTGTTAGCATCCACCCCATACGCGTAACCGTAAGGTCCGCACTGAATAGCGAGAGCCTTGGCGCACTCAAAACACTTTCTAAAGAGCTTTTTAAAAATTAATTTATATAGGAGAACAACTATGAAAAACACTAAATTTTATATCTGCCCCCATTGTAAAAACGTTATCACCAAGCTTTCCGACTCGGGCGTCGGCGTCGTGTGCTGCGGCGAGAAAATGAAGGAGCTTGTTCCCGGCGAGGTTGAAGCAAGCGTAGAAAAGCACCTTCCCGTAGTGAATTACGAGAATGGCGTCGTATCGGTATGCGTCGGCTCTGTAAATCACCCGATGACAAGCGAGCATTATATCCCCTGGGTGTACGTAGAGTTTGAAAACGGCGGATTCTCAAAGCACCTCACCCCCGACTCCGAGCCCACCGTAAGCTTTAACGTAGGCGACGATAAGCCCACAGCCGTGTATGCATATTGCAACCTTCACGGCCTTTGGAAAACAAATATTTAAGGAGAAAATTATGAAATACGTATGTGATGCATGCGGCTGGATATACGACGAGGAGGTCGGCGACGCCGAGCTCGGTATACAGCCCGGAACTAAATTTGAGGACCTGCCCGACGACTTTGAATGCCCCCTTTGCGGAGTCGGCAAGGATATGTTTTCCGAGGAATAAAAAAACGGAATTTCACATTTAGGCACAACCGAATAAAAAATATGAGCTTTGGCGTTATACCCTCGCGGGTGCCAAGCTCATATTTGTTTATTTAACTCTCGCAGTTTTTCTTTGCGGCAATTGATTTTTTAAGCAGGGGCACTACGAGTAGCAGCACCAAGGTTAAAAGCCCTGCCGCAAGGAAGATTTCGGGTGCGGGGATATACGAGGTTGTCATACTGTCCGCAGAATCCATATCCGGCAGAGGGATATTACGCGCGCTGTTGATTAAGTTGCCTATCATAGGACCGAGCAACATCGGGATAAGAACACTGAACACCATTCGCACACCTTGAAGCTTGCCAACCTCACCGTCCGGTGTGTAATCGCGCACAAGCGAGCCGGTCAAGGCGGAAATAAATATGTTTCCGCAAATCATAACGAAGCCCGCGATTCCGAAGGCGACGAGCGTGCCCATCTTGCCAAGTCCGCGTGAAAAATACATAGCGATAAGTCCTGCGCCGAATATCGCCACGGCAATATAAAGCATACCCGTTTTTTCGCGCCTGTCTGAAAGACGGGTGAGATAGAGATTCACCCCGGCACCAAGGAGAATCGCAAGCGCAAACACCACGCTATACTCCGGCACGCTAAATCCGAGATAGTAGTTCATATAAATTATAAGATAAGGCATGAAAATTTGACACGCTATGCCATATACCAATACTATCAAAAGGGATATATAGAGGGGAGAGTTAGCACGTATAACGGCAGGACGGAAGCCGTAAAAAATATTTTTCATACTTCCGCTTCTCTGAAGCGCGGGGCTATCCTTTATTATAAGAAGACCTGCACCGCCGCACAGCGAAATCACGATACCCATAATCAAAAATACCGTTCTGTATCCAACCGCCTCGACGAGTATACCAAAGCCGCCCGCTACTATAAGCATAGCGACGAGGGGGAGTATAGCAAGCACACCCTCCACCGTACCGCGAAACGCCGACTTCGTATTGTCGGTTACCCACGCATTAAAGCTGGCGTCGTTTGCAGTAGAGCCGAACGCAGTCATAACACAGTCGCCGATTATAACTATCGCAAGGGTGATTTCAATGGCGCGCTCCGTGCCGACGCCGAAAATGCTCGCTGTAAGCTCCGGCGAAATAAAGCCGAAAGGCGCAACTGTAATACCCCATATAAGATAACCGATAGAGATAAAGCGTCGCCTGTTGCCAATCTTATCCGATAAAGTACCCGCAACCAGCGTAACCACCGTCGCCGTGACACCTGACAGCTGTACCATAAGGGTTATGGCGGAAAGGTTCTTTTCAATGGTATTAAAAACGAAGGTGTTAAAATACATATTCTCCACCGCCCAGGCGATCTGCCCTATAAGACCGAAAAGAATAAGTATAAACCAATTCGATTTTCCGAATTTTTCTCTGTTCATAGCTAAGTTTCCTTTTGTTTGATAAGTCTATTTTAACACAATTATTTAAATTTGTACAGTATTATTTTTGCTAACCCTTTACTTTTTATCCAATTTATTGTACAATATATAAAAGTGGAGGTGTCTTATGGACAAGCTTTTGGGAAAATACATCTCGGTAAACGGCGATAGCATCTGCAACGGTGCGGGGTGCGGCGGCGGATACGTAAAAATCATCGCCGAAAGATGCGGAATGAAATATCAGAACGTTGCGGTCAACGGTGCGTCCATCGTAGCGGAGAGCTACCGCAAAAGCGGAGAGGCACGTCATTGGATATCTCGCACGGTAGATAAAATGGACGCAGACGCAGATTATGCGATAGTAGAGGGCGGCGTAAACGACGCCTCGATCAGCGAGATCAAGCTCGGCAAAATGACCGATGGCTATAACGAGCCACTTGACGATACGACCTTTATCGGCGCATTCGAGTCTATGCTGAAGCAGCTTGTAAAAAAATATCACGGCAAGAAGATCGGATATATCGCCGTGCATCAGATGACCAACCGCTTCAGCGCGCTATACAAGGGAGAGGATAACTTCTACCTTGCGGCAAAGCAATGCTGTGAGAAGTGGGGCGTTCCCTTCTGCGACCTCAACGTCAGCTGTCCGCCCTTCGCATTCTTCAAGGAGGACGGCGACCCCGAGCTTTACGCAATGCGAAAGACATATACCATGAACGGTGACGGCTGGCATCCGAACGAGGCGGGATATCTTAAATACTACTGCGACAAAATCGAGTCGTGGTTACGAACGCTTTGATTTACATCATATTTGACAAATAAAAATCATAATATGAAAAAGCTATTAACTAAAAGGAGAAAATTATATGGATCTTGTCAGAAGCCTTTGGCCAACACCCTTCAAAATCAGAAAGGGTGACGTAGTATCGCTCGTGATACAGCTCATCATTTTCCTTGTGGTATGCGCGGTGGTCGGTTTTCTTATCGGAATACTTTCAGCATTCCCCATTATAGGAATTATTTTCTGGATAATCGGCGGACTTCTTGAAATATACAGCGTAGTGGGCGTAGTCCTTTGCGTCCTCGTCTTCCTCGGTATGACGAAGTAAATAAAAATCGGAGCAGCTATCTCATACGAGTGCTGTTCCGATTTTTATTGCTTATACTATATCTTTTACCGACGGTCTTTCAGTTTGTCAGCTTCGCTCTTCGCGGAGATTTCGTTAAATAAAAGCCTCATTTCCGTCCTTACGAGCTTACACGTCGTGGTAGTCGTCGCATTCTTCACAATAGCCGTCCTCGTCGGTTTCGTGATCAAGTCCATCCTCGCGGAAAAAGGTGTCCGCAGGATCGTGATCGTCCTCCTTGTTTTCGGATATATCATTCGTATTTCTACGAGAGTCGGCATCGCCGACGGGCGCGGTCTTAACAATAACCAAAACAAAAACTAAAATTACGATTATAATAAATTCCATGAGCCCTATCCCACAGCTTTATATTATACTTTTAAGGTGCTTTTCTTTAAATCTGTTCCATATCGGAGCGGCAACGACGGTAAGTACCGTTGCAACCCCCAACAATATAAGGCAACAGATCATGGTCACGCGCCAACCGAAGTGCTCGGAAATTCTTGTAAAGCAGAGATTTGCAAGAGTTATTCCAAGCGACGCCATGCAGTTAAAAATTCCCGAAACAATGCCGACACAGTCCATGGCGACGAATTGCTTTGAAATTTTCGAGAAGAATATCGACTGTGCCGCGAGAAGTGCCATAAGAACGGTGAGGGAGGCAACGATGACGGCGACGTGTATTTTTCCTACGAAGTACATAATCGCAACGGACGGTGCGGACGCAGCAAAAACCGCAAGTATGATCGACGACTCCCTCTTCTTTCTTAAAATCGGCATTCCGGCAAAAAGCGTTCCAACAGGTGCTGCCAAAACGAGAATGATATTAAGTGCATTAGCCAAGGAATCGTTGACTTTCTCATACGATTCCATCAGCATTACCGGAGCGATAGTCTTCATTCCAAGGTTTAACATACCCTGGATAACGTAAGCAATGCAAAAAATCGGCACACCCGACTTTAATATCAAGGGGATCGGAGAACTTGACCGCTTTTTATTTTGCACGGGTACGGGTATCTCAACGATCTCCATTTTTTGACTAACGCCGTAGTAAATAAAGAAAAATGCGACCGTCAAGGAAAAAAGCACTACAGCGGAAATGAGGAAATTATACTTCCAGTTACCGACGAACACTGCTATAAGATAACTAAGCAAAAGTCCCGCCGTGCCCGAAAGATTTATATAGAATATAGCGACCTCGCGATGATGCTCACACAGCTCCGTCGTAATTATTTTAAATATCGACGGCCATACACCGAACTGCACGACCGCGTTCAGCGACCATATGATAAGCATCGCGACGTAGTTTTCCGCAAAGAAGTATATCAGTAAATTTGCTACTCCTGCCCCAAATACGCCCAAGAGTATCAGCCGCTCCGGAGCTACCTTATCCGCCGCCCATCCGCCGATTATCTGAAACGGTGCGTAAACGAGATAGAATATCGCCGCTATAAGCCCGGTTTGCGACTTCGTCATTATTTCTGCAGATACGATAGACGCCATAGCCGCGCTGTAACAGTTTTTCGTCATATAAACGAGTGAATACAGTACGAATACCGTTATAAAAAGCATTAGGCTTATTTTGGGGTTTACAAGACTTTTCCTTTTCATACAACTCACGCCTTAAATAATTGATAACTGAGGCCTTAAAAGACCTCGGATTTCTTTAGTCCATATACACGGGTACGAGATACTTGCCCTTCAGCGTTGTAGGCTTTTTACCTGCACAGATCTCCTCGAAATTGATCCTGTAATCGTCGAGAGTGAAGGGACGCTCACGAAGAATTCTTCCCGAGATAAGCCCAAGCTCGTAGAGCCAGATTCCCTTGTATCCCGAAGCGATAAGGTCAGAGAGGAATTTCTGCCAATCGATCCTTCCCTCTCCGGGCATAAAATGCTTTTCGTCAACGAAATCGTAGTCGGAGATGTGGGTGGTGACTATAAGCTCGCCTCCAACGTTTTTAAGGAAGCTTTCGTGGCTCTCGCCAAGAAGATGGTTGGTATCGAAGCAAACGCGAAGGTCGGGGTCTGCGCTTACAAGCTCAAGTATTTCCTGCGAGTTCTTACCAAGGCAGGTGCGGGGCAGGTTTTCAACCGCGATGGTCGCACCGTATTCTCTTGCAACAGCCGCAAGCTTTACAAGGCTCTTCTTCGAGCATTCCATTCTGGTCGGGCGGTCGCTGTCCTCGATGGGCTCTCCGCTCGGATGTATAACGAAAATCTTAATTCCCACAGAGCCGGCACGTCTTATAAGCTCGGATATGTAATCAACACTGAAGTCCGCCAGGTCGGGCCTCGAAATATCTATCTTCTCAAATGGCATAAAGGGCAGATGGTATGACCAGAGCTTTACGCCGTATTCTTTTGAAAGGCGCGCAAGGTATTCAAAGTCAACCTTATACTCGTCACCCTCAGCGGGGGAAATTTCCATATAGTAAACTCCCGCATCTCTGTAGGCCTTGAACCACTCCTCGTTCATATCCGGAACGGGAATGCTGGACGTTCCCTTGCCTATTTCATAGGGAGCATTTGTCTTGTTGTTTTCCATGTTTATCTCCTTTTAGTGTTTTTCTTCATTTTAGCACACATATTCTTTAAAGTCAATAAGTCCGCGCCTTTTCCAAAGGAAAATTATCCATGACTCGCTCTCGCTCCCCCGGCGACTTAAAGAAAATCACTTTCAAAGCCCCCGCTGCACTCCAATGTAAAGCCGCCGTGCTTTCCAAATAATAGATGCATAATAAAATTGTACAAAAAAGCCCCTTACAATAGATTTTATTCTACTGTAAGGTTTTTTTGTATTTTGGTCTTTGAAAAAGGATTAAATAAACTCCTCTTCCTCTTCCTTTTTGGGTTCAACGAGCACAGTAAGCTTCGTTACGCGCTCCTCATCCATCTCGGCCACTATAACGAAAAGATTGTCAAAGCGGAAGCTGTCGCCCGTGTGCGGATCTGCGTCCAGCATCTCGATGGCCCAACCGCCCACGGTTGAGTATTCACAGCTGAAATCCTCCGGCTTTGTAAAGTCGATTTCCTCAAAGAAATCATCAATATTCATATCGCCGAGAACCTCGTAGGTATTCTCGCCGGTGGCAACGCACTCGTTGACGATAACGTCTGTGTCGTCCCATATATCTCCGACAAGCTCCTCAAGTATATCCTCCATGGTAACGACACCAAGCGTGCCGCCAAACTCGTCGATAACTATCGCGAGGTGCATTTTCGACTCGCGCATCTTTGCAAGTGCCGCAGGCAGCTTCATCGTCTTATGAAGCTTGCAGGGCTTGAGCAGAATCTCGCGAATGTCAGGCTTTTCGTTATCAAGGGTTGCCTTGTGATATCTGGTAACCGAAAGTATACCGATAATATTGTCAATGCTGTCCTCATATACGGGCAGGCGCGAGAACTGCGTCGCATCTGACAAAATTGCGCCGATCGCCTCCTCCTCGTCGTCTATGTCGATAGCCGTCATATTGATACGGGGAGTCATGATGCGCTCAACGGTCGTGTCACCGAAATCAAGGGTGGACTGTAATAGGTCACTCTGCTCCTCGTTGATAACACCCTCCTCCTCGACGGTGTCGATAATCGTAACGAGCTCCTCTTCGCTCACCGTCGGCTCATCATCGGAACGGTCCTTGCCCCAAACCTTACGGAGCAAGCCCACGATCGACATAACGATAAACACGATGGGAAGGAGAATATATGTCAGAACGCGCGTAGGAATAGCAACTATTCTTACAACGACGTCTGCGTTCTGCTTGGAGAACACCTTCGGCACTATCTCACCGCATATAAGGATGATCACCGTAACGAGTATCGTAGATACCGTGGATGCAACGGCAAGAACCGTGTCCTTAAACAGATTCATCACGATAAGAGTCGTGCAGGTAGAGATAGCAATGTTTGCAAGGTTGTTTCCGATAAGAATTGCACAAAGGGCGGTCGTGAATTTTTCAACTATATCATACGCCACCTTTGCGGTTTTGCTGCCGCAGTCTGCGGCGCGACGAAGTCGCATCTTGTTAGCCGAGTTAAAGGCTATCTCGGATGCGGAGAAGTAAGCGGAAAGACATATCATTATAAAAATAACGAGATATGCCCACCACATACCGGCAAAATGCTCTGCAAAAGTTATATCCTTCATGCCTTCATCTCCTCTCCGTCAGCCTCAGCAGCAAGGCGTGCCAAATCTTCCTCGTCGAGGATATGAATGATTACCTCGGTTACTCTGCCGTCAACGACGGTTTTTGCGGTAAGCTCAAGGTTTTGGTAAATAAAGCTCTCGTCCTCCTCAAGAAGACGTCCGTTCGTTTCAAGAATAAAGGACAAAAGCGGCTTTGAAGCAATGCTTCTCGGGGCAACTCCCAGTCCCATTCTGTCATATGCGTTTGCTACCAGCATATGTGTGTTTATCATATACTTGTTTCCGCCAAGGGACTGGAAGTTCTGGTCAACCACGTCCTCCTCGTCGAATATCTCTCCGACAAGCTCCTCAAGTATATCCTCGATAGTAACAAGTCCTACTATCTTTTTATGTTCATCCTGAACAAGTGCTATCTGCAGCTTGTGCTGACGCATTCTCGTAAGAAGGTCGTCAATTTTGGCGTCCTCGCGCACTATATACGGCGGGGTAATAACCGAGCGCAGCTTCACCGCGGGGTTGCGCTTATACTCCGTTAAGAAGTTACGGGTACGAAGCACTCCTATTATTCTGTCCGAGTTTGCCGCCTTAACGGGCAACCTCGAGTAATTGGTGGTGCGGATGGTTTCGAGAATCTGCTCCGTCGTTGCATTTATGTTGAGGTATCCGATATCCTTACCCATCGTCATGATCTCATCGACCGTGGTCTTGGTAAATTCCAACGCGGACTTAAGCATATCTCCCTGCTCCTCGTCAACGACACCCTCCTCCTCGGCGGTATCGATGATCTCGGTCAGTTCATCCTCTGTAATCGACGGCTCCGTATCCTTCGGTGAAAACGTCTTTGTTACCGCCGACGTAATTAAGCCGAAAAACGCAGAGAACGGTGCAAGCAGCTTCATTAAAACACGAAGCGAGCCCTCAAAGAAAAGCGAAACGCTTTCGCTTCTGTCGTTTGCAAACGTTTTTGGGATCATCTCGCTGAAAAGGAATATTATAACCGTGCTCATCGCCGAGCAGATTATTGAAAAAGCGAAGGACTCAAGAAAAGCCTGCGACTTATTCAACCCCTTCTCAAAAATTTCGGTTGCCAAAATGGTAAACACCGCTGCTCCGGCAATCTTGGTCACGTTGTTGCCTATAAGCAGTGTGGTAAGCGCCTTATCAAATCTGTTAAGAACACTCAAAACTCCCTTTGCGTGCTTGTTGTTGTCGTCCGCAAGGGCCTTGATCTTGATCTTGTTCACCGCCGAAAACGAGCTTTCCGTCGCGGCAAAATAAGCGCCTCCTAAAACACAAATAATGAATACGATCCATAAGGGTATACTGTCACTACCCATCTGAAAACCAACTCCTTACCTCTTTATTTATATATTTAATATATTTATGGCATTAGCATATATTATATCACTAACCGCAGAAAAAGTCAAGAGATATGACAATAATCGGCAAAAGGACCTCCCGCGCCCGTAACTTCCCCATAAAAAGTGACACGCCACCGAGCCTGATGCAATTATAGTGCCCGGCTACTTGCATTTTCGGAATGCACAGTAACAAAAAATAAAAATCCACCCGTGAAAGTCATGACCACCGGCCGTGCCGGTGGCTTGCGACAGCCCCCTTGGGGCACTTCACACGCTGAGCCTATAGGCTCGTCGAAAAATCCGCCACGTGCGGTAATTGCCCTACCACTATTGAAATAGTAAATTTCTGTAGCCGCTTTAATAGCTAAAACTTTATTATTTGCAAAGGGTTAGGTTCCTCGCTTTGCTCGGATAAAAAACTGGGCAAAGCTAAAGCTTTTTGGAACCACCAGCCGGACTGGTGGTTTACGAGCGAAGCCTTTTACAAAGTCTTCGCTATACAATGATATGCACCCCAAAAGTTAGACGCTTTTGGAGGTGCATATTTTTATGGGTAAAACCCTAAATGTTACTGGCGACGCACAAGTGCGTTTTTTATTGGCCTGTCAGCCATGCAATTATTACGCAAATCCCGCCCAAGCGGGATTAAATCAAAGCCTCCCTCTGTGCAAGGGGAGGTGGCACGGCAACGCCGTGACGGAG
>JAGCJI010000119.1 GCA_017648085.1 Clostridia bacterium
CTCCGAAGCGTAAAGCTCCGCGTCGGACATATCGTTTACCGCCATAACGGCAACGTCAGCGAATTTGCGCATCAAGAGGTTGATATAGTCGCGGTCAAGCGTGACGTTATTGTTTGGATCCGGAATAAGGTCGGGAGTTATAGAGGTATGCTGATGAAGTGCTTGTATAATTATGCTGTTTTCCTTGACACCGGTTTTTTTTGAGATGTCCGCGCGAACGGTGTTTGCAAACATGCCGGCTATGCCAAGAAAATCGCCGGTTATTAGTATAGCGGTTTCCTCACCGTCGGAAAACGCGACGGAATTTAAATATATGGGATCGAGTATGCCCTCCATCTTTCTTGACTCAAAATAGCCCGTCATACTCGTGCCGAGTGGGGGTGTTACGTCAACTCTTGAAAATCCAACCCTTAACATAAATAGGTCCTCCTATATTTAAGTGTTTGCTTCATTATACACCTGCGCGCGTTAAAAGTCAAAAAAATTAAAGTTTTTTGTACTTTTCTATTGAATTTATGACTTTAATGTGCTAAAATTTATTTCATAATAAAATAATGCGCGAGGACAAGATGAAAATAGTCATTAAAATAGGAACTTCTACCCTCACCTATCAGAACGGATGCGTTAATATAAGACGGATTGAGTCGCTTTGCAAGACTGTAAGCGACCTTATGAATGCGGGCAATCAAGTAATTTTGGTTTCCTCGGGCGCGATAGGAATGGGCGTCGGAAAGCTGAACCTCAAATCCAGACCGCAGGATATTGCCGGCAAGCAGGCGGCGGCAGCCGTCGGGCAATGCGAGCTTATGTACATATACGACAAGGAATTCGGCGCGCATAACCGCACGGTCGCGCAGCTTCTTTTGACCGCGCCCGACCTTAAGTCTGCCGACAGGCACGAAAAGTTTGAGGCGACGGTTACAAGGCTGCTTGAATACGGCGTTTTGCCGATAATAAACGAAAATGATACCGTTGCGACGGAGGAAATAGAATTCGGCGATAACGATACTCTGGCGGCACTCGTGGCAGAGGGAGTCAAGGCTGACCTATTGATACTGCTTTCGGACATAGACGGACTTTACACAAGCGATCCGCATACAAACGCCGATGCTGAGCTTATCGGTGAGGTTCACGAGATAAACAGCGAGATTGAAGCTCTCTGCGGCGGCGCGGGAAGCGGTCTCGGCACGGGAGGAATGGTTACGAAAATACGCGCGGCGAAAATAGCTACGGCGGCAGGATGCGATATGATAATAGCCAACGGCGCGTATCCCGAGCTGCTTTACAAAATAGCCGACGGCGAGGCAGTCGGAACTAAATTTCACAAGGCAAAGGAATAAAAAATGAGCTCTACAAGAGAGATCCTTGAGGCAGCCAAGCTTGCAAAGCGGGAAATATGCTGCCTTGAGGACGGCAAAATAAACGAGGCTCTTTTGGCAATGGCAGGTGCGCTGACCGACAGGATGGGAGAAATTCTCGCGGCAAATGCGCGCGACGTTGAAGCGGCAAAAGGCATTATATCCGAGGTTATGATAGACCGCTTGACGCTCACCGAAAAGCGAATAGAGGCAATGGCGACAGGAATACGTGAGATAGCGGCACTTCCCTCTCCCCTCGGTCACACACTTCGTGAGCTGACCCGTCCAAACGGACTTAACATTAAAAGAGTTTCCGTGCCGTTCGGCGTTATCGCGGTAATATACGAAAGCCGCCCGAACGTTACCTCTGATGCGGCGGCGCTTGCGCTTAAAAGCGGAAACGTATGCGTGCTGCGCGGCGGCAAAGAAGCGTACAGGTCCGCTTACGCGATAGTTTCGGCACTTCGCGCAGGTCTTAATTCGGTAGGAATAACCGAGGATGCGGTACAGCTGATCAGCGACACGACGCGCGAGAGCGCAAACGAGCTTATGCGCGCAACGGGATACGTTGATCTTTTAATTCCGCGCGGCGGCAAGGGACTTATACGCGCATGCGTTGAGAACGCCACTGTTCCCTGCCTTGAAACCGGCACGGGAATATGCCATATTTACGTGGATAAGGCGGCGGACATAGATTTAGCACTTGCGATTATTGAAAATGCAAAGACGAGCCGTCCGTCAGTATGCAATGCGGCGGAGGTATGCCTGGTGCATAGGGATATTGCGGGCGAGTTTTTGCCGAAGCTTTACAAAAGGCTTGTGACCGACAGAGAGGAAAATCCCGTAGAGCTTCGCTGTGATGCAAGAGTGCGCGAGATTATCGGCGGTGTGCCTCTCGGTGAAAATGATTTTGACACGGAATTTCTCGACTATATTCTTGCGGTAGGCGTGGTAAACTCGCTTCAGGATGCGGTAACGCACGTGCTTGAGCATTCTACAATGCACAGCGAGGCGATTATTACGCGCGATGTCCGGGCGGCAGAATATTTTACGAAAAATACAGACAGCGCGGCAGTTTACGTAAACGCCTCCACCCGTTTTACCGATGGCGGCGAATTTGGACTCGGTTGTGAAATGGGAATTTCAACCCAGAAGATGCACGCGCGCGGTCCTGTGGGTATAGAGGAGCTTACGACTTACAAATATATAATCAGCGGCAACGGACAGATACGCTGAACGGGAGAATAATATGATAAAAGTAGGATTTATCGGTGCGGGCAACATGGGCTCCGCACTGGCAACGGCAACCTCAAGGGTAGAGGGCGTCAAGGATTTCCTCTGCGACCCGGATAAAGAAAAGGCGGCTGCGGTTGCCGAAAGCTGCGGCGGTGAGGTAACGTGCGCGAGGGTAATTGCGAAAAATTGCGATTTTATCTTTA
>JAGCJI010000120.1 GCA_017648085.1 Clostridia bacterium
AATTACTCTTTACGGGGGTCAATGTACTTTGCAGCATCATTGAATCTACCGTATGTACCCATGGATTTTTCGTATGCTTCGTTAGGCGACATGCCCTTCTTGATAAAGTCGGTCATCTTGCCGAGGGAAACGAACTCGTAGCCGATAACCTCGTTATTCTCGTCAAGAGCCATTCTGGTGCAGTAGCCCTCGGTCATCTCGAGGTAACGAACACCCTTTGCCTTGGTTCCGTACATAGTACCAACCATTGATCTCTCGCCTTTACCGAGATCCTCCATACCTGCACCGATTACAAGACCGTTTTCAGAGAAAGCGGACTGGCTACGGCCGTAAACGATCTGAAGGAAAAGCTCGCGCATTGCAGTATTGATAGCATCGCAAACGAGGTCGGTATTAAGAGCTTCAAGAAGAGTCTTACCGGGAAGAATTTCAGCCGCCATAGCTGCGGAGTGAGTCATACCCGAGCAACCGATCGTTTCAACGAGAGCCTCCTCGATAATACCGTTCTTTACGTTACGAGAAAGCTTGCATGCGCCCTGCTGGGGTGCGCACCAGCCCACACCGTGAGTGTAAGCCGAAATGTCGCTGATCTGCTTTGCCTCAACCCACTTGCCCTCTTCCGGAATGGGAGCGGGACCGTGCTTGGGGCCCTTGGTTACGGTACACATTTCCTGAACCTCACGGCTCATTTCGTACTCGCAGGAAAAGTTGTTATCCATTTATGTATCTCCTTAAAAAATTATTAGCGGTGTAAATTAGCCGATAACCGTGCCGTAAACGGTGCCGAATGCGCAAGCTGCGTTAGCTTCATCGGTGTCGATGTGCATTGCAGGAGCGAAATTCTTGTTTACGCGAACAACAACGTCGCCGTAAACGGTGGTACGCTCGGACTTTATTTCAACGGAAACGATCTGCTTGTCAGAAACGCCCATTTCCTCGGCTGCCTCGGGAGTGAGGTGGATGTGACGCTTTGCAGCGATAACGCCCTCGGTGAGCTCAAGCTCAGCGCCGGTGTCGGGGTTAACAAGCTTGCATGCGCCGCTGCCTGCGATGTCGCCGCTCTCACGGATGGGAGCGCTTACACCGATCGCACGAGCGTCGGTAAGGGAGATCTCAACCTGGCTTGCAGGACGGGTAGGACCAAGGATGGATGCCTTGATAGAGCCCTTAGGGCCTACTACAACGAGCTTTTCAGCGCAGGCGTACTGACCGGGCTGGCTGAGATCCTTCTTGTTTGTGAGCTGATATCCCTCACCGAAGAGGACGTCAACAGCTTCTCTTGAAAGGTGAATGTGTCTTGCAGAGGTTTCAACTAAAACTTCTTTCATTTTGGAATACTCCTTAAAATATATTAGTTTCGGCATAAGCCGTATTAAACCACCAAACATTATAGCATAAAAGTAGAATTATGTCAATGATAGCAGGAAAATAATTTATATAAATAAAGGCGAGGAGCAAAACTCCTCGCCAAAATTACTAATTATACCCCCGAAAAAGCGGAAAAACCACCGTCGATCGGAAGAACTACTCCCGTAATAAAGCTTGATGCGGCATCCGAAAGAAAGAAGAGAAGGCCGCCGAGCAGCTCGTTTGACTCGCCAAATCTTGCCATAGGCGTGCCGCGAAGTATCTTCTCTGTTCTTGCGGTGGGAGTGCCGTCGGAATTGAAGAGCAGGGCTCTGTTTTGATTTGAAACGAAGAAGCCGGGTGCGATGGCATTGACTCTTATATTTGCATTAGCAAAGTGAACGGCAAGCCATTGGGTGAAGTTGGAAACCGCGCTCTTCGCCGCACTGTATGCGGGTATCTTCGTCAGTGGACGGTATGCATTCATTGAAGATACGTTGATTATATTACCGCCCTTGCCCGCCTTTGCCATATCAAGCGCAAATACCTGAGTCGTAAGAAAAGCCGCAGTCACGTTAAGGTCAAGCACGAACTTAAAGCCGTCGGGGGAGAGGGAAAAGAAGTCCTGCACATCGGGATCGTTAAGGGCATCGGGATCGAAATATTCGTTTGCGGTAGTCGCTCTCGGATTGTTACCGCCCGCGCCGTTTATAAGAATATCGCAAGGACCGAGCTCGCGGTTTACCGCGTCGCGCGCTTCCATAAGGCTATCCCTGTCAAGGCAGTTTGCCTTAACTGCAATGGCGACTCCGCCGTTTTTTCTTATCTCGCTTGCCGCCGCCTCTGCCGCGTCAAGATTGATATCAAGCAGAGCAACACTCGCTCCGCACTCTGCTATCGCCTTTGCAAAATCGGAGCAAAGCACTCCGCCCGCACCGGTTATTACTGCGACCTTCCCTGTGAGGTCAAGCTGAAAAGGGATCTTCATATCATTTTGTTTCCTTTCAATTTAAAATAACATAATGTTTTGATAGTTCAAGTTAATCCGAGGCAGAATTATTAAATTTCAACTCTTTCGCCACATGATCTGTAAGCCGCCAGCAAGAGTCTGACAGACCACTCTGCGCTATCCGTCGGTATCGGCATTGGCTCGCCCGCACGGATGGCGGCGTAGAATTTTGCGATAAGCGTCGGGTGACCGTTGCCGTAGACCTCCTTGCCGAGATGCTCCGCCGCCTCGGTGTCCTCAACGAGCTTGTCGTCAACGTAAAGCAGTGAGTTTTTAACCTCGAGTCTGTGGTTTTTCGTCTTTACGAAAATCGAAGTTCGCGATGCACCGATAAAGGCGTTGGTTGCATAGAAGTTGCCGCGCAAGCCACCCTCAAACTCAACCACACCCTCGCAGGTATCCTCAACGTCAATAACGCCGCGATGTGCGTGATTTGACTTTGTTGCGGTAACGGCTATTGGCTTACCGAGCAGGGAAATAAGGTGGTCAAGAGAGTGTATCGCCTGATTTATCATAACTCCGCCGCCCTCGGTCTTAAGCCTGCCTCGCCAGTCGCTCTCCGTGTAGTATTCGTTGCTTCTTTGCCAGAGCAGCGTAAAGTATGCGCTGACGATACCGTCCTCCTCGGCAATTTTCTTTGCGACAACGTTCGCTTTGTTGTATCTTGTCTGAAAGCATACCGTGACGTCGGCACGGCTCTCTCTTTCCGCCGCTTTAATAAGCTCGATTTCCTCCGTTGTGATGCACATCGGCTTTTCAAGAAGAACGTAAATATCCCGTTTGAGCGCGGCAACCGTCATCGGCGCGTGCAAATAGTGCGGTGTCGCTATATGCACGGCGTCAAGCTGCTCGGAATCAAGCATTTCGTAATAATCGGTGTATATTTTTGCATCAAGTGAAAATTCCTTGCGCCTCGCTTCCGCTTTTTCGGCGTTCACGTCGCAAAGTGCAATTACTTTTACACCGTTCGTTGTCTTTAGTGCTGTGAGATGGTTGTAGGAAATAACCCCGCAGCCAACCACGGCAACCCTCAATTCCTTCTTTTCCATATCTTACCCTAAAAAGATCCTAATTAATCCTGTGGTGTTACTTTTTTCTTAACGTTTTCGTGGGGCTTTGAAATCGCTATGCGCTTCTTAAGCTCCTCGTAGAACATCTCGTCGTCAAAGGGAATTTCAACCTCGCGGTTAAGCCAGGTGGAAAGCAGCATTGCATTGGCAAGCTGAACGCCGTATATGCCGTCCTCTGCGGGCGCGTAAATTTCCTCAAGTCCAAGAATTGCATTTGCAACGTTGTTGCATATACCCGTGTGCTGCGTGTTTTCGCCCTCGATCTCAATTTTAACGGTAGGGGCGCGATCGGGCTGCTTAAAGCCCTCACCCTCAAGCACGTGAATCCTTTCGTCCTTAAGAAGCTCGCGGAAGAAGAGGTTGAATTCCTTGGTGTCGGGATCGTAATCCATAATGAGAGTGCCCTTCGTACCGGTGATCTCAAAGCGATTCGTGCCGGGCGCATCCGCCGTCGTCGTAATGAAAATTCCGGTTGCACCGTTTGGGTACTCGCAATAGCAGGTCACGTCGTCCTCAACCTCTATATCGTGCCACTTTCCGAAATGGCAGAATGCGCGCACTCTAGTCGGCATCATACCGACTATCCATTGGAAAAGGTCAAGATTGTGGGGAGCTTGATTATAAAGAACTCCGCCACCTTCGCCTGCCCACGTTGCACGCCAAGAGCCGCTGTCGTAATAGTCTTGCGTTCTGTACCAGTTCGTGATTATCCAGTTGGTTCTCTTTATCTCTCCAAGGCTGCCGTTCATAACCATCTCACGCATTTTTTTAAACACGGGATTGGTCCTCTGGTTGAACATGATGCCAAGCAGCTTGTCGTTCGTCTTGTTTCTTTCAAGCATCTTCTTTACCTGCAGAGTATAAACTCCCGCCGGCTTTTCAACTATGCAATGAAGTCCTGCGTCCATAGCAAGTATTGCAAGGTCGGGGTGTATGTAGTGGGGAGTGCAGATAATGACCGCGTCGCACTCACCCGATCTAAACATTTCCTCCGCCGAGGTAAAGTATTTTATAGACTCGCCGAAATTTTCCTTGAAAAAGCCAAATCTTTCAGCATCTACGTCGCATACTGCGCTGATATAGCCGTTATCTATCTTTCCTTTTAGGAAGTTTTTCGCGTGTCCTGTGCCCATATTTCCGCATCCTACGATGCCAAATCTTACTTTATCCATTCGTTTTCACCGTTACGCGAATATCCGCGCTTCTTTAAAATGTTTTTGAGGGCGTTAACCGCAAAGTCAAACGCTTCACGGCCGTTGTTGAACTTGTGTTTTCCGCGCAACTCGTGCTCGTCAATATCCTTGTAAGCGTCAAATATGTGAAGATGGGGCTCAAGTGTGAGATAAACGACCTCGTCGGTATGCTCGTTTATCATATCTATTATCTCACCGATTCTGCACTCACCCTCGCCTGCGGGCACGATTGTCTGCGACTCGTAAATTACATCCTTGACGTGCATATATTTGAAATTCTTGAAGGTTGCGTTTATACCCTCAATTACGTCCGCATCGTTCATTCTGTAATTGGCAGGGTCGAAGATACCCTTGATTTCGGGCACTGATGTAAGTATGTCCATTACCTCACGCGGCATCTGACCGTAAATGCGCGACTCATTCTCGTGGCAGAGGGTTACACCGTATTTTTTTGCTTCCTTCGCCATTATTTTAAGCCGTAAAATCACCTCGGATCTGTTGTCGTTGAGTCTGTTCTGCGTGGTAAAAAAGCTGAACATTCTGATGTTTTCAGTTCCGAGAAGGTTGCATATCTCAAACGCCCTCTTTGTCTCGGCAAAATGAACGTCAAAAGGGGAGTCAATAGGGTATTTTCCGATCGGTGAGCCAAGGGAATTCACCTTGATTCCGTTATCGTCAAGAGCTTTTTTAATTTCGGAAATTTCCGCATTCGAAAAGGAAAGTATTCCTTTTCCGTTTATTTTTCGCGGTTCAATGTAGTCAATTTCGTTCTCGCGAAGTGCGGCTATCTGCTCCTCAAGGGGAGAGCCCGCCTCATCTGCGAATGCCGATAAAACAAAACGTGCCATTTTATTTCTCCTTGCTTAAATGTTATAAGGATTTTTGCTGATTAATTGCAAAAAATGCACTAAATTAACTTTTACTTAACTATGTTCTTAAGATTTTCGTAGCTGGTTTTCATTTGTTCAAATACGTCGCCCAGGGTGGGTGCGTTGTCCTGCTCGACAAGGACATTGTCTATTCCGTGTGCGCGGCAGGCGTCGGCAAGCGTGCGAAAGTCTATGACACCCACACCGCAAGGACACATATCGCCCTGTGGATCGCTTATCATATCCTTAAAGTGAATATTGGTCATTCTTCCTGCCTCGCCAAGCAGATTTACGTAGTAAAGGGGATCAGCGCCCGCATACTTCGACCAGTAAACGTCGTGTATAAAGTGCAACTCGGGCAGCTCTTCCATAATTATGTCGTAATAGTATTTTCCGTCAAGCTTTTCAAATTCAAATCCGTGGTTGTGGTATGCAAACGTAAGTCCCGAGTCAGTTATCATTTCAAGGGGTGTCTTCATCGCCTTGATAAATGCTTCAAGTCCATCACGCGAGCCGCGCATATCCTTCGGCATTGAGCCAAGACCTATAACGGGGCACTTTATCGTCTTGTGATATTTGATCACCTCCGCCGTGCTTTCCGTGATCTCTGCGTAAGGTCTATGCGTGCAGGTGATGGGGAGTGATAGCTCCTCGGAGTAGGAAAGCAACCTTTCCGCTTCGATTTTGCAAACGCCGGATACCTGGACTATCTCGTAGCCGATATCCTTGATCTTTTTCATTGAGGAATAAAGGGCTTCGGGGGTGGTGCATTCGGTTCTTATCGAAAAAAGCTGTGCGCCAAGCTTCATTTTTGATACCGCCTTTCGTTATTCTAATTCAATTTTAACATACGTGACTCGACGTTTCAATAAATTTTTTATATTTTTTTATTGTTATGATTGCAAAAACTATTGCAAAAATTGCTCGGGTGTGCTATAATGTACGATGTAATAAAATGCTTTGTTACGGAGATGAATATGAATCAAGCCGTCAGAACGAGAAAAGTGAAAAATACCGGTGTGTTTTTTCAGTACAAAACCTATTCCAAAACTCCCGACGCTCTTTCCGCACGTCACTGTCACGACGAGTATGAAATACTTTATATTACAGCAGGCAACGGAAGATGCGTTATAGAGGGTGCTGAATATCCGATACACCCCAATACTATCATTTTTGCACCTCCGTTTTGCTATCATTCGATAGAGCTTTTGCCTGATGCAACGTATGAAAGATACGTTTTGCAGTTTTCCGAGTCCGACCTCACACAGAAGTCGGAAACTTATCTTAAGGCACTGTGCGATAATCTCGACGGTGTCGGATGCTATTACGGCTCGGATGCCATCTCTCCTGCAATTATTTCGCTTTTCGAGCGCTTTGAATACGGGGAAGCACTCGCGGATGAGGAAAAAAAAGAATTTTCGCGTCTGCTTGCATCAGAGCTCGTTCTTCTGCTTTCTGCTACCTCGCGCCAAAGCATACCTCGTGACGAGGGTGAGCTAGGTGCAAGAGTTATAAAATACCTCAACGAAAATATACATAGGGATATAAGCCTCGATAAGCTTGCCAAAAAGTTTTTCGTAAGCAAGTATTATCTTTGCCGCGCCTTCAAAAAGCATAACGGCACGTCTGTGCATGGTTACATAAATCAGAAGCGCGTTATGTATGCTAAACGGTTGATCGAATCGGGAGAGTCGGCATCGGTTGCCGCCTACAGAGTGGGATTTGGCGATTATTCCGCATTCTACCGCGCATATACCAAGCTTATCGGCAGATCCCCCACTGCGAAGGAGGATAAGGAATGAGTCACGAGCTTCTTGATAAGATAAACAGCCCCGAGGACTTGAAGGCTCTTGATCGTGAAAAGATCCCTGCGCTTTGCGGCGAAATACGCGAGTTTCTTATTGACGAGGTTGAAAAAAGTGGCGGTCATCTCGCCTCAAACCTCGGTGTCACTGAGCTTACGGTGGCAATACACAGAATTTTTGATTCTCCCCGTGACCACGTGATTTTTGACGTCGGCCATCAGTCATACGTCCATAAGATAATCACCGGGCGCAAGGGTGGGTTTGAATCAATGCGCAAGCCGGGAGGTATGTCGGGCTTTACCTCAATGCGCGAAAGTAAGCACGACGCCTTCGGAGCAGGGCACAGCTCCACCTCGGTTTCCGCCGCCCTCGGCTATGCGGAGGCGGACAAGCTTCGCGGCAGCGACGCTTACAGTATCGCGGTGATCGGCGACGGCGCTTATACCGGCGGTATGGTGCACGAGGCTATAAATAACTGCGATCCTGATTTGCGCCTTATCATAATACTTAACGAAAACGGAATGTCGATATCTCTCAATAAAGGCAGATTCGCATCCTATCTTTCACGCGTCAGAGTTTCAAAGAAATATCAGTCGTGGAAAAAGGGAACTAAATCCTTCCTCTCCCGACTTCACTTTATCGGACGCGGAATTTCCGCCGTTCTGGCATTCTTTAAAAACAAATTTAAAAACCTTCTCTTTTCTTCAAACTATTTTGAGGACCTCGGACTTTATTATATCGGGCCGGTTGACGGCAACGATTACAAGAAGGTGGAGCGCGCCTTGAAAAAAGCAAAGGAGCTTAAAAAGTGTGTCGTTGTCCACGTGAAAACGACCAAGGGACTGGGTTATGCTCCCGCGGAGGAGAGCCCCGACGCCTTCCACAGTGTCCACGCCGCAAGCTCCGCACCGGACAGCTTTCACACGGTTTTCGCCGATAAGCTTATCTCCCTTGCCGAGAGGGATGAGGATATCGTTGCGGTCACCGCCGCAATGGGTATAGGCACGGGACTTTCAAAATTCGGCGACGTATATCCCGACCGGTATTATGACGTCGGAATTGCCGAGGGACACGCCCTTACATTTTCCGCAGGACTTGCCGCCGCAAATCTGAAGCCCTTCATATCCGTGTATTCTACGTTCCTTCAGCGCGGATACGACAGTATAATACACGATATATGCTTGCAGAATCTGCCGGTTAAGCTGATAATTGACAGAGCCTCGCTTGCAAAGGGGGACGGTGCGACTCACCACGGTATATTTGACGTGGCGTTTCTGTCGCATATACCCAATATAAAAATTCTCGCCCCAGCGACCTACGGCTCACTTTCCTTTGCTGTGGAGGAGGCTTTGAAGTCCAAAACACCCATCGCAATAAGATATCCTAACGCATCGGAGTCACAAAGAGTAAACGAAATCTTTTATAAGGACGGAAAATATTCCGATTTCGGCGTTCGTTTAAGCTTTGCGGAGGATACTTATCCAAAGCGAATCTTTATAACCTACGGCACGGAGGTGGACCGCGTTCTCGATGCTCACGACGTGCTGGCTTTGACGGGTGAGTCGGTTGGGGTTATTCTCATAGAACGCCTTAAGCCGTACCGCTACGCAGCAGAGCGGATAATAAAATACGTATCACGTGCCGATAAAGTGGTCTTTGCCGAGGAGGGAATAAAGAACGGCGGCGCGGGAATGTTGCTTTTGGAGGAGCTGCGCGCCCTTGATCACACGGTCGCTTTAAAATATGCAGTATCGGCAATAGAGGATAATTTCGCCTCACCCACCGAGCCCTGCGATCTATACGGCTTCGTAGGACTTGATCCGGAGCATCTTATAAATAAAATGATGGATAAATAAGTATGATTTTTGATATTAAGGACACCGATTCTTACGGATATATCGAAAGAGTAAAATCGGTGGTTTTCGGGAAAAACAAATATGCCCACGTCATAACGCTCGGCTGCCAGCAGAACGAGGCGGACAGCGAAAAAATTCGCACGATGGCGGCTATGATGGGATATGAGATAACCGACGATGCGAGTTTGGCATCGATGATAGTTATCAACACCTGTGCAATAAGAGAGCACGCGGAATTGAAGGCACTTTCAATTCTCGGAAAATTCAAGGAAAAAAGGCGAGAGGACCCGGATGCCGTCGTTGCCCTCGTCGGCTGTATGGCGGCAGAGGAAAAGGTCACCGAGAAGCTGAAAAATCGGTATCATCAGTTATCCTTCACTCTTGAACCGTCACAGCTTCACAGATTTCCGGAGATGACGTATAGAGCTCTCGTAGAGAAAAAGCGCTCGTTTGCCTTGGGTACGGAAAGCTTTGACATAGTGGAGGGAATAACCCCACACAGAGCTTCGGATTACCGAGCTTGGGTATCTGTTATGTACGGCTGTAACAATTTCTGCTCATACTGTATCGTGCCTTACGTCAGGGGGCGCGAGAGGAGCAGGGAAAGCTCTGCTGTTATAGCAGAGTGCCGTGAGCTTATAGAAAGCGGCTACCGCGAAATAACCCTTCTCGGTCAAAACGTCAACTCCTATAAGTCGGATATGGATTTTGCATCGCTTCTTGAAGCTGTCGCGACTATCCCCGGTGACTTTACGGTCAGGTTTATGACAAGTCACCCGAAGGACGCCTCGGACAGACTTATTGAGGTTATGGGTAAATACCCCGACAAAATTGCGCCGCATTTCCATCTTCCGCTTCAGTCGGGCAGCGATGCGGTACTGAAATCAATGAACCGCACCTACGATACCTCGCGCTTTTTGTCAATAGTCGAAAAGTTGCGTCGCACAGTCCCGAAAATCGCGCTTACCACCGACGTTATAGTAGGATTTCCCGGTGAGAGCGAGGAGGACTTCCTCGATACGCTGAATGTACTTGAAAAAGTAAGATTTGATATGGTCTATTCGTTTATATATTCGGCACGAGAGGGAACTCTGGCGGCGAAAATGGAAAATCGGATAGACGAGGCAATAAAGGGCGAGCGAATGCGACGTCTTTTAAAGCTGCAGGACGGAATATCCCTTGAAAAAAATGCCGAATATATCGGTAGAGTAGAGCGCGTGCTGGTTGATTCACCATCAAAACGTGGGGATGACAATTTGTATTCCGGCAGAACGCTCACAAACACGCGCGTTCATTTTACCTGTGAGTCGTGCAGGGGTGGAGAATTTGTAAACGTAAAAATAAATCGGGCAGGTCCGTTTGACCTTTTCGGCGAAATAAGAAAGGAAAAAGAAAATGACTAAAATTATTGAGCTTGCACATATGCTTGGCGAGGAAATTGCAAAAAGCGAGGAAATAAAGAACCTCAATGAAAAAAAAGAAGCCTTCGATGCAAATGAGGAGCTTTCAAAAAAGATGAGAGAGTATGAGGCAGAGCGCCTTCTTCTCGGTCAGGAGTTTGCGAAGGCGGACGGTGAGCGTGACGAGATCGCGGTAGCTAATCTCCGTGCGAGAATTGAGGAGCTTACACGCGAAATTTCGCGCGACTCCACCTATATTGCATTCGCAGAGGCACAAAAAACGATGAACGACCTTATGGCATCGGTCAATGCGGAAATAAAGTTCTGCATCACCGGTGAACGCCCCTCAACCTGCACGCACGACTGCTCAACCTGCGGCGGCTGCTCGCATTGACGGTAGATTTTATTCTTTTGAAACGGAGGACCTGTCAATGGCAGAGGTCATTGAAAAACGAAGCGATCTTGAAACCGTAACTCCTATGATGAAGCAATACCTTGAGGTAAAGGAGGAGTATGACGGATATATATTGATGTACCGACTCGGCGATTTTTACGAGTGCTTTTACGAGGACGCGCTTATTGCGTCGCGCGAGCTGGAGCTGACTCTTACCGCTCGCGACTGCGGAAACGGAAAGCGTGCGGCAATGTGCGGTGTTCCTTTTCATAAAGCTGACCTTTACGTCGGTAGACTCGTAGAGCGCGGATATAAGGTTGCCATATGCGAGCAAACCGAAGATCCCAAGGCGGCGGTAGGACTCGTTAAACGCGAGGTCACCCGCGTTGTTACCCCGGGTACGATTACTGACGGAACTCTGCTTGCAGAGGGTAAAAATAACTTTCTTCTCTCGGTATGCTACGGCAAATCGGGAGTTGCTCTCGGATTTGCGGATATCTCCACGGGTGCAATATCCACAACTCTTATATCGGGAGATAACGTAGAAGCAAAAATGGAAAACGAGATTTCGGCATATCAGCCATCGGAGGCGATAATCAACGTTTCCGCAGCCGAATGTCAGCCCCTCGTCACATTTCTTCGTGAGCGATTCGGTACACTCGTTACCGACTCGCAGTCACGCCTTTTCGACTACGACCGTACGCGCGATTCTGTCAAAAGCACTTTTGGGGATGAGGCGGACAAGGTTGCCGATCAGCCGGAGCTGCTTATGGCGGTCGGCGCGCTTCTCGGATACATTAAGGACACGCAAAAATCCGATGCATCCTTCGTTAAGGAGATAAACGTATACTCAAAGGGACAGTATCTTGAGATAGATATCAATACCCGTCGAAACCTTGAGCTCGTAGAATCAATGAGAAACAAGGAAAAGCGAGGTTCGCTTCTTTGGGTGCTGGATAAAACCGAAACCGCAATGGGTGCGCGCCTTTTGCGCTCCTGGATTTTAAAGCCGCTTATCAATCCGGCACAGATATCTCATCGTCAGGCGGCGGTTTCCGACCTTGTCAAAAATCCGAAGATTCGCGCCTCACTTACGGAGCTGCTTTCCGGAATTCTTGATATAGAACGCCTTACTGCAAAGGCGGTTTACGGTACGGCAAACGCCAAGGACCTGCGAGCAATAAATCAGAGTATAGAAAAACTGCCCGAGATTAAATCTTTGATTTCCGAACTTGGTGGTGATTCGTTTAAGGGGATCGCGGCAAATCTGGACACCCTCTCCGACATTACCGAGCTTCTCTCGGTGGCTATCGTTGACAACCCGCCATTCACAGTTCGTGAGGGTGGAATGATTCGCCCCGGCTTCAATGCTGACGTTGATTACTACCGCTCGGTCAAGGATAACGGCACCGAAATTATGGCGTCCATCGAGCAATGCGAGAAGGATGCCACCGGCATAAAAACTCTTAAGGTTGCTTACAACAAAGTGTTCGGCTATTACATTGAGGTATCAAAATCCTTTATAAACGACGTGCCCGACAGATACGTCCGCAAGCAGACACTCACAAATTGCGAGCGTTACATAACTCAAGAGCTCAAGGAAATGGAGAATACCATTTTCGGTGCGGACGAGAAGCTCGTTGCGTTGGAGTTTGAAATTTTCAACTCCCTTCGCGCGTTTATTGCCGAAAACTGTGAGCGACTTCGCGCTACGGCGGCACTTATATCCGAAATAGACGTATACCGCTCGCTTGCCGAGGTTGCTTCAAAAAACGGCTACGTCTGTCCCGAGGTAGACCTCTCTACCGATATATATATCAAGGACGGTCGCCATCCCGTAGTGGAAAAATTCGTTACCGACAGCTATTTTGTTCCCAACGATACCGCGCTTGATACCGATAAAAACCGTATGATGATCATTACCGGTCCTAATATGGCTGGTAAATCCACGTATATGCGTCAGGTTGCGATAATAACCATTATGGCGCAGATCGGCTCTTTCGTCCCCGCTCGCGATGCCAAAATCGGCGTCGTGGACAAGCTCTTCACGCGTGTAGGTGCATCGGACGATCTTGCGTCGGGACAGTCCACCTTTATGCTTGAGATGAACGAGGTTGCAATGATACTTAAAAATGCAACCAAGCGCTCACTCATCATTTACGACGAAGTGGGACGCGGCACGAGCACGTTTGACGGAATGTCGATAGCGCGCGCCGTCGTTGAGTATACGCATTCCAAGAAGATCGGCGCAAAAACCCTCTTTGCAACCCACTATCACGAGCTTACCGACATGGAAAATAATTTTGACGGAATAGTCAATTACAACATCGCTGCAAAGAAGCGCGGGGATTCTATCATTTTCCTTCGCAAAATAGTGCGCGGCGGCACGGACGATTCCTACGGAATTGAGGTTGCAAAGCTTGCGGGAGTTCCTGGTGAGGTAGTAAAGCGCGCACGGGAGATACTCGCCGAAATAGAAGGCGGAGCGACCACATCGCTTCCCAACACCGCAAGACAGACGCCACAGGCCTATGAGCCCGATCTGTTTTCAAGTATTCTCACCTCAAAGGATACGGAGGCGGCTGACAAAATCCGCGCTATTGATATAAATACCGTTACACCTATCGAGGCCATGAACTTCCTCTTTGAGCTTAAGAAAATGCTCTCTGACTAATGGAGAATAATATGGGAAAAATAAACGTTGTAAGCTTTGAGATAGCGAACTTGATCGCAGCAGGCGAGGTCGTTGAGCGTCCTGCCTCGGTTCTCAAGGAGCTTATAGAAAATTCAATAGACTCAGGCGCGACCGAGATAGTAGCTGAAATCAAGCGCGGTGGCGTAGCGCTAATACGCGTCACCGATAACGGTTGCGGTATGGAAAAGGAAGACTTACCCGTTGCCCTGAAGCGCCACGCTACAAGTAAAATCAAGGAAAAGGATGACCTCTATTCCATAATGACGCTCGGCTTCAGAGGAGAGGCTCTCGCCGCCATCGCATCGGTTTCGGAGCTTACTATAATCAGCAAGACCAAAAGCGCAGAAAACGGTACTATGCTTACCGCAGAGGGCGGCAGAGTAGTAGATATATCCGAGGTAGGTACTTCCGACGGAACGACGGTAGTCGTGGAAAACTTATTTTACAATGTTCCCGCGCGCCGCAAGTTTTTGAAAAAGGATTCCACCGAGGCGATGAACGTCGCGGCACTTGTGGAAAAGGTTGCTCTCTCTCGCCCCGATATATCAATACAGCTTCTCGTTGACGGAGAGCAGAAATTCAAAACTCCCGGCAATTCCGACCTGCTTGATACCGTATACGCCGTATTTGGCAGGGAATTTGCCTCCAAAATGATAAAGGCGGAGGGAGAAGCAAACGGAATTAAGGTTCACGGCTATATTGGCAGGAGCGACAACGTTAAGAAAAACAGAAATTTACAAAACGTATTTATAAACGGCAGATACGTCAAAAGTCTTACGGCAATGGCGGCTATCGAAAAGGCTTATACCTCGTATATAGCACCCGAGTGCTTTCCGACCTGCGTTCTGTTTCTTGAGATGAGTCCGAGCATCGTGGACGTGAACGTCCATCCCGCAAAGCTTGAGGTTAAATTCTCCGATGAGCGTATAGTTTTTGAATCGGTTTATTACACGGTCAAAACCGCTCTTGAAAATCACGAATACCGTCCCGAGCTTACACTCAGTACAAAAAAGACGTCCGACCGCAATCCGATAGGCGCATACGTTCCGATTGGAGAGAATACAAGGGGAGAGCAGATCTCCTTTGCAAATACGACACCTGCCTATAGAAGCGAATCTCTGCCGAAAAGCGAATACGTGCGTCCGCCTGCTGACTCGCGTGCCAATATCGGCTATGCACGCCCCGCGAATACGCCCGGCGAAAGCACCCGGGTTCATTTTTCCAGCGGTGTCGGTAAGGGCTTTGGCAGTGAGGGTTCAATGACGCCTAAAAGCTCGGTTGAATTGCTTGAGCGTTACCGAACTGCAACGGTAAGGCAGGATGCTCCCACATCTACGGTATCTTATCCTACGGAAGAGATAGGGATCACCGACTACAAAATAATCGGTGAAGCGTTTGATTGCTATATAATGGTTGAGAGAGAAGGATATCTTCTCGTCATAGATAAGCACGCAGCTCACGAGAGAGTAATATTTGAGGATCTCAAAAAAAGTCGTGAGAGGGATGGCAGAATAGCGTCGCAGTCGCTTCTTTTGCCAATAACCGCTATGCTCACTCCCGACGAAATTTCGGCAGCAGAGGAGTATTCCGCTGAAATAAAGGCGATAGGCTACGAGTATTACCTTAACGGTAAGGCTGCGGATATAACCGCGATTCCCGACGCTATCAGCGCAACTGATGCCGAGTCACTTTTCGTAAAGATGCTTGACGAGCTCGTTGAGGGCAGGGGAAATCCTGCGGTTACCGAGGCAATAAGACGGGAAAAGGCACTCTATCAGATCGCCTGCAAGGCGGCAATAAAGGGTGGCAGAGTATACGATAAATCGATAACATCCTGGATAGTAGGTAAGGTCCTCTCACTACCTGATATAACGGTATGTCCGCACGGCAGACCTATCGCGTATAAGCTCACCAAAAACGAGCTTGATAAACAGTTTGACAGAATTAAATAATGGAGCAATAATGGGAAAATTTACACTTTTAAAAACCGAGGGAAAGGCGCGCCGCGCCAGATTTGAAACGGTCCACGGTACTATCGAGACCCCGGTGTTTATGAATGTCGGCACGTCAGCCGCAATTAAGGGCGGAATATCCACCGAGGATCTGCACGAGGTAAACTGTCAGGTAGAGCTTTCAAATACCTATCATTTGCACATACGCCCCGGCGACGAGCTTATATATAAGATGGGGGGACTTCACAAGTTCTTTAAATGGGACAGACCTATACTCACCGACTCGGGCGGATTCCAGGTTTTCTCCCTTGCAAAGCTGCGTAAAATAACCGAGGAGGGAGTGGCTTTCAACTCTCACGTTGACGGAAAGCGCATATTTATGGGACCGGAGGAGTCGATGCGAATACAGTCTCACCTTGGCTCTACCATAGCAATGGCGTTTGACGAATGCGTTGAAAATCCCGCACCGTATCAGTACGTAAAAGCATCGCACGAGCGCACTATCCGCTGGCTGAAAAGATGTATTGCGGAAATGAAGCGCCTTAATGCCGAGCCCGGCACGGTAAATCCGAATCAGATGTTATTTGGAATTAACCAGGGCGGCACGTATGATGAGCTTCGTGTTGAAAATATGAAGGAAATAGCGGAGCTTGACCTTGACGGTTATGCGATAGGTGGCCTTGCAGTAGGTGAGTCGACCGACGTAATGTATCATATAATAGAAACGGTTGAGCCCTATATGCCCACCGACAAGCCGAGATATCTTATGGGTGTCGGCACTCCGCAAAATATCGTGGAGGCGGTATATCGCGGCGTTGACTTCTTTGACTGCGTAATGCCAAGCCGAAATGCAAGGCACGGCAACCTCTTTACCTGGCGCGGCAAAATCAATCTCCTTAACGAAAAATACGCAATGGATGCGCGCCCGATAGCAGAGGAATGCTCCTGTCCTGCCTGCAAGCACTATTCCCGTGCTTATATTAGGCATCTTTTCAAGGCAAAGGAGGCACTCGGAATGCGCCTTGCCGTATTACATAACCTCTATTTTTATAACGAGCTTATGCAAAAGATCATGGATGCTCTTGACGAGGGAAGATACGAGGAGTTTTATAGAGAATATAGGGATCTTCTTGCCGAGCGCCGCAAGGATTGATTTTATAATATCAAAACCGAATATAAAAAAGGACAGAGAAACCGAATTTCTCTGTCCTTTTTACGTAACGAAGCTTTAGTGACCGCCACATTTACCGGAAAACATATCCGTCATATCTGCAAAAAGCTCGCCGCTTTCGGTCCGCCTAAAGCCTATTGCACGTATAAGCCTTTCATCTGCCGCATTGTTAGCTGCATAGCAGGAGTGCGCGCCGCAAAGATCTATAAAATTCA
The DNA here is from genome assembly GCA_017648085.1 of Clostridia bacterium. Taxonomy (GTDB): domain Bacteria; phylum Bacillota; class Clostridia; order Oscillospirales; family CAG-272; genus UBA1740. Next base: position 16,977 of record JAGCJI010000120.1, read on the forward strand.
TAGTGGCTCTTCCGAGAATAAACATAGCTTCGAAATCCTCGTAATCAATTCTCGGGCGGAGAGTATATATGTAGCCCGACGGACCGTTAATGTCAAACTGTGCCATTCCCATCAGCGCGCCGTCCTCTTGGTTTATCATTGAATATCCGAATGAATCGGGGACGAATTCCGCGCCGCACGCCTCGGCATACTGCTTTTGTATTTGTTTGTCTTGAATTGCTGATATTTTAAACACGACTGCCTCACTTACTTCTTTTGGTTTCTTTATAGAGGTATTCTACCTCTTCTGCTGAAAGATATCTCCACTTTCCGACGGGAAGATTGTTGAGCTTAAGAGTTCCTATAGAAACTCTTGAAAGTCGCTTGACCGTAAGACCGACCTCCTCACACATCTTTCGAATCTGTCTGTTTCTGCCTTCTAAAAGTGTCATTTTCATAACGGTGCCGCTCTCGTCGCTTTCGCCAAGCACCACCGTGACCGGCTTTATTTCATATCCGTCTATAAACATTGGGGATGTAAGGCGTGATAGCTGCTCTTCGCTGACTCCGCCGCCAACCTTGACTCTGTAAAGCTTCGGCAGGCTGTGGCTCGGGTGGGTAAGTCTGTTTTTTAATTCGCCGTCGTCGGTGAGCAGCAGCATACCCTCGGAAATAAGGTCAAGACGTCCAACGGGATAAACCCTTGCATCCACACCAACGAGCAGATCGGTTACGCATTTACGGCCGCGGTCGTCGGTAGTGCTTGAAAGATATCCGCGTGGCTTGTTCATCATTATGTAGGTGTATTCGCGCTTTTCGTATTTGATCCTCTTGCCGCGATAGGCGACGGTATCGGTCTTGGGATTTATTTTAGTACCAAGGGTGGCAACGTGTCCGTTCACCGACACGTTGCCGTTTTTTATTTCTTCCTCTGCCGCACGTCTTGACATCAGCCCTGCGTCAGAAATGTATTTTTGGAGTCTGATCTCCATTTTTGAGTCCTCCTCGGATTTTTCTTTTTTCCTTTGTCTATATTTTCGCGGCTTATAAGGTCGATTTCCGCTATTTTTTCTCCATCCTTTATAAATACCACCGTACCGAGAACGTCACCGATGCGTATGGGCGCTGAAAAGTAGCGCGGCAGACGAACGCTTATCTCAATATCGCTATCGCATTTATTGAAAATTTTCTTAATTTCTTCTTCGTTTGATACCCGTACACTCTCTTTATCTCCGCCGATTACGGGAATCAGGTATGAAAACTCATCCTTTTTTGCAAGAAGCCTAGCTTCTAAAAGGGAAAAGCCGTAGTCGAGCATCTCTGTGTGATCCCGCCAGTCGTCGGGCGCGTTTATCGTAACTCCGATGAGCGTAAGACCGTCGCGTTCAGCCGCGCTGACAAGTGAGCGGCCGCTTTTTTTCGTATATCCCGTCTTTACTCCGATACATCCGGGATAGGCCTTTAAAAGCTTATTGTGATTGACGACTATTCGCTGTGACGCGGAGCTTGTAAGCTCCTTTTTATACGTTGAACATACCGATTTAAAGGTTTCGTTTTTGAGTGCCTCTGCTGCCAAAAGAGCTAATTCGCGTGCGGTTGTGTAATGCTCGCTATCATCAAGGCCGTGCGGATTTTTAAAATTCGTGTCAACAAGACCAAGCTCTCTCGCACGCTCGTTCATAACGTAGGAAAACTCATCGATTCCATCGGCGATCCTGCATGCCAAAGCAGCGGCGGCATCGTTTGCGCTTTGAAGGAGTGTGGCATAAACCAAATCTATCACGGAGATCTCCTCGCCGGCCTTCAGATAAATTGAAGAGCCCTCGATTCCCGCGGCTCGCTCGTCAACCGTGATCACCTCGTCGGTCGGCAGCGTTTCAAGTGCAATAAGTGCGGTCATGATCTTGGTAGTGCTCGCCATGCCCAACCTTTGGTCCGCGTTTTTGGTATATAAAAAACGGTTGGTTTCGGGCTCGTAAAGAGCCGCCGCCTTTGCGCTGAGCGACGGAACACTCTCCGAATGTATAAACACCGTAAATAAGGATAGGATAAGCGTAAAAATAATTAAAACAAGCAACAATCTGTTTCTACTCTCGTACATAAGGCAACCTCCAAGGATATTTTACCTTGAGTTAGTCCTTGTATGCATAGAAATTTATGACAGCGCGTTTTTGATCTTTTGAAGTATTTCAGGGGAGCGTTCTATGACAGAAAGTGCGTGATCGAGTCCGCCGCTTGCTCCGCTTATCGGAATAAGGTTAACCTCGGCGTTTCGCCCGACGGTTAAAAATGCTATCGGAGTTATCGAAACACCGCTTCCACCTCCACCGCCAAAGCTTTGGTTGGAAATTTTCTTCGTGCCGAAATCAAGTCCGCCCGTCGCAAAGCCTATCGAAACCTTTGACACCGGTATGACCGTGACTCCGCTTGGCGTGTGTATCGGTGCGCCTATAGCGCCCTCCGCATCTGCAAAATCCTTGATACCGGAGAGAGATGCTCTTATGATCTCCCCCATTTTATTTTCTGACGGCTGCATATCCGCGCCTCCTCGCCTTTTTTGTTTTCGTAGTGTAAATAACGTAAGCGACTATCGCATTGTATAGGGCAGTCTTAACGGTAAAGTCAATCAGCGGGGTGGGTAAAACCTCGATTTTACGGGGGAGCTTAAAAATATCGTCCTCAATTTTAAGGCTTTGTATTTCAAGTGAGAGATAGACTATCAGCGCGGCAAGGAGCGAGTCCTCCGCACGGGATTTCAAAACGAACCTTGCAGGATCGTCCTCGCGTATTTTAAGTTCCAGCTCGTGTATAACTACGTCACCGTGCGATAAGACGTAGTCAACGGTGTCGCGGATGGCGCGCGCCCGTCCGAGTCGCTCCTTCAGCTTACGCGGTGGCTTGTTATTTGAGTCGCGGCTTTTCTTTTTTCGCGATGGGTAAAGTATAAGCTTAAATATCAGAAAATCAAGTGATATAATTACCTCTTCGTTGTAGGTAAGGCGAGCGGTAACCGATTCAAAAGCGGTTAAAATTAAGACTAAAATCAGGGCAGAAAACAGCAATAAATTCGCCATAACAACTCCGTTTATCGAAATATGTATGGCGAATCGCGCTTATATGTCTGTTATAATATCGTCGTCTGCAGAGGGCTCGTCAAGCTCCATTTCAACCTGGGGTGCTTCCTCTACGGCAGGCTCATCAGCCTCGTCAAGCTCAAGTGCGAGCTGCTCGGCATCTTCGGTGTTTTCCTCCGAAGCAGAGATTTTTGCCTTATCAAATATCTCCATCAGTTCCTCCGAGGTCGTGGGTAGGGAGGAAAGGTCGTCAAGGCCGAAGCAACGCAAAAAGTCGCGCGTCGTTCCGTAAAGCATCGGTCTGCCCGGTGCATCCATGCGTCCCTTTGCCTCGATAAGTCCGCGGTCTAGAAGGTTGTTCATAGCGTAAGAAGAATCCACTCGGCGCAGGGTGTCGACGAACACTCTCGTTACCGGTTGGTTGTACGCCACGATCGCAAGTGCCTCCATAGATGAGGTCGAAAGCGAGCCGCTCTTTTTGATACCGAGGGCATCGCGAATTTCAGTAAGGTAATATTGTTTCGTGCAGAGCTGGCAGGAATCTCCGTATGTAAGCATAATAACTCCGCGAGGTATCTCCGGATTATTATATTTTAGGGAGTATTCTATCGCCTTATCCTTAACCTTTGCCGGCGTCATATCAAAAACGCGGGCAAGCGTAGTGTACGTTACGGGGTGGCCTGCGGCGAAAAGGATCGATTCAAGTGCCTCCTCAAAAATCACCGCTCTTTCGGGTGTTTCGGGGAGATTTTCTTCTACGTTAGTGTCCTGTACGTTTACGTTGTCGGTCATTTTCTATCCTCTTTTCCTTCGGTGGAATTTTCTTCATCCTCTCGGGGATTTGCGTCAAACTCGCTCTCGGTAATATCACCGGGCACGTACCCGGGATTTAATACGAATCGCATATCAAGTCCGTTTTCATCGTATTCCACGACGTCATCGTGACGGGTTACGGTCGTTATGGTTATTCTGTGTATCTTTATAAGCTCAAGAATTCCCATAAATCTCGCTACAAGCTCCGGCCTTGAATCCGCATCACAGAGAAGGTAAAACAGCGAGGCTTCACCCTGATGCTCAAGAATTGTGCATATCTGTTCTATTTTTTCCTCAACCGAAACTATTTTATGCTTAATGAGGGGATTTACAAGCTCTTTCGGCGTCCTTTCCGCCTGTGCCACCTTGATTCTGCGCATAACGGCATTCAGCGCTTTAATAAGCAGCTCCGGATCAAGGTCAAGCGGCAGACCGCGCTCGGGCGGTATTTCGTCCGTGTCCTTGGTAAAGCGCGCGGAATATTCGTCGTAGCGTGGGCGTAGCTCCTTGACGGCAAGCTTTGCCTGTTGGTAAAGCAAAAGCGCATCCTGAATCTCGCGGCGTGGGTCGTTTTCCGTACCCTCCTCGTGTGGAAGCAGCATTTTGCTCTTTATAAGCATAAGCTCGCTTGCCATAACGATAAATTCGCTGGCGATCTCCATATCCATTTTCTGCGCCTCCTCAATATATTGCATATATTGGTCGCAGATAATAGCTATTGGAATGTCGGTTATGCTAACCTTATTCTTGCTTATGAGCGTAAGCAAAAGATCAAGCGGACCTTCGAATTGGTCAAGCCTGTAGGTCAACTGTTCTGTCATTAAAGTACACCTCAACTATGTCTAAATCTTAAGAAATGGGATAAGCTGCCAGAAATTCATCATCGCATCGGATATGAATTTGAAAAGCGAAGAAAGCAGGTCGGAGAGCGAAAACAGACCCGCTACCGTGGATAATACGGGGCTTTCTGCTACTGCGGGTATCAATAGAAGCGTGCGGGTGACGAAGTCACCGAGCAAAAGCCATAGGATAAGGCCGAGATATATTTTGCGCTCATAGTCCATAATTTTGAAATACAGACGCTGCGGCAAAATTACGGTCAAAAGCCGCGAGCCGTCAAGCGGTGGCACGGGCAAAAGATTGAAAAGACCGAGGCCGATATTAATTATATGAAAGAGATAAACGAACGAAAGTCCGTTTGATGCAACCTGGAATGCAAATTCGCTTTTAAATTCAACGCCCTTAAAAACGGAGAGCAAAAGCAGATATAAAAACGATGAGAAAAATGCTAAAATGATATTGGAAAGCGGGCCGGCGAGAGCCGTTATGGCGAAATCCCGCTTCGGATTTTTAAAGTTGCGCGGGTTTATCGGCACCGGTTTTGCCCAACCGAAATGAAAAAGGATCATGCAGACCGCACCGATAGGGTCGAGATGCCGAATTGGATTAAGTGACAAACGGCCGAGATTTCTTGCGGTCGGGTCGCCAAGCTTGTACGCCGTGTATCCGTGTGCATATTCATGCACGGTCAGCGTTATCAAAACGGCAAGGGCCGATAAAACGTAATATACGATATCAGGCATTTTTACGCTCCATTCTATGAGATGGCATCCGTGATTCTGTTCCAGAGAACCTCTTTACCGTCTCGGGTAACTGAAGAAAAGGGAATTATATCAATACCCGTTCCTGCAAAATATTCGCGCTCAAGCTTCTCAAGTGCCGCGCTTTTTTGCGCCGGCGAAAGCTTATCGGTTTTCGTCGCCACGACCGCGAAGGGGACGTCTGCCCCGATAAGAAAGTTTATCATCATAACGTCATCATCGGTCGGACCTACGCGTATGTCGATCAGCTGTACGACGAGTTTTATCGCGTCGGGAGATGGGTTTTTAAGAAAGTAGTCCTCGGTAAGCGAGCTCCAGACCTTTTTTGATTCCTTGGAGCGCTTCGCATATCCGTATCCCGGCAGATCGACAAGATAAAGCTTCTTATCTACGTCGTAAAAATTGATAGTCACGGTCTTACCCGGTGCTGACGAAACTCTTGCAAGGGATTTTCTGCCGAGCAGAGTGTTGATAAGTGAGCTTTTGCCGACGTTGGAACGCCCGGACAGAGCAATCTGGGGACGCGTTTCGCGCGGCAGCTGCTTTACATTGCCCACGGTCATTCTCATATCGGCATTATTGACGTTTATCTTCATTTTTATTACTCCGGGTAAATTATTTAACGAGCGCGTGCATTAGCACCTCATCCGCAGTCTTGCATGGGATGAAGTTGAGCTTTTCACGAGCTTCCTTGTCTATTTCGTCAAGGTCGCGCATATTATCCGCAGGCAGAATAACCGTGCTTATGCCGGCTCTGTATGCGGCAAGTGTCTTTTCCTTAAGTCCTCCTATTGCAAGGACCTTTCCGCGCAGTGTAACCTCACCCGTCATAGCTACGTCACGCCTTACGGGGATATTTCCAAGCGAGCTTACGATGGCAGTTACCATAGTAACGCCTGCTGATGGGCCGTCCTTTGGAATAGCTCCCTCGGGGAAGTGGATATGTACGTCGGTGTTTTTGTAAAATTCGGTATTGATACCGTATTTTTCCGCAATAGTTCTGACGTATGAGTGAGCGATCTTTGCCGACTCCTTCATCACGTCGCCAAGCGAGCCTGTCAGTTCTATTTTTCCGGTACCGTTCATAGCGGCAACCTCAACCTTAAGAAGATCTCCGCCTGTCTGCGTGTATGCAAGACCGTTTACCACACCAACGGGGTTTTCGTCCTCAAGCTTTTCGGGAATCACCTTGGCTTTTCCAAGGAAATCTATAATATTCTTTTCCGTAATTTTAACCGATTTTACGTCGGTTTCGGCGATTTTCTTTGCACTTTTTCGTATAAGCGATGCTATTTCGCGCTCAAGATTACGAACGCCGGCTTCCTTGGTATAGCTTTTTATGAGCTCCATTATACCGCCGTCGGTTATCTTAAACATACGTCCGTTAATTCCGTTGCGCTTAAGCTGCTTCGGGACAAGGTGGTTTTTCGCAATAGCAAGCTTTTCCGAATCGGTATAGGTGGACAGCTCTATTATTTCCATTCTGTCAAGCAGGGGAGCGGGGATACCCTCGTAGCTGTTCGCCGTCGCAATGAAAAGTGCATCCGAAAGATCTATCGGAAGCTCCATAAAGTTGTCGCGGAAGGCCTTGTTCTGCTCGGGATCTAATACTTCAAGCAGGGCGGAGGTGGGATCGCCGCGGAAGTTGTTAGACATCTTGTCTATCTCGTCGAGAACTATAACGGGGTTTTCAACTTTTGCGTTTATAATTGCGGTAACTATTCTGCCGGGCATAGCACCTACGTAGGTTTTTCTGTGGCCGCGAATTTCCGCCTCGTCATGCATACCGCCGAGCGAAACGCGCGCATATTTACGGTTAAGGGCGCGTGCTACCGATGCCGCAACCGAGGTTTTGCCGACGCCGGGAGGACCGACAAGGCAAATTATCTGATTTTTAACGTCGGGTGAAAATTGCTTTACGGCAACGAATTCGAGTATTCTCTCCTTGACCTTTTTAAGACCGTCGTGGTCCTTGTCGAGAACTTTGCGCGCCGCGTCTACGGTAACCGCGTCGGAGGATTTCTTTCCGAACGGAAAATCAAGGCATGTGTCAAGATAGGTTCTGATTACAGTGCCTTCGGCAGCGCCGAACGGAGTTTTCGCAAGCTTTGAAAGCTCTTTATAGAGCTTTTCGCGTACCTCCTCGGGCAAAGTAGCCGCTGCAATTTTATCCTCGTATTCCTTGATTTCATCGTCATCGTCGTCGCCAAGCTCGGACTGAATGGCCTTTATCTGCTCGCGAAGGAAATAATCCTTCTGATTTCTGTCGATTTTCTCGCGCACCTGCATTTGTATGGAATGCTCACATTCAAGCAGCAGAGCTTCCTCTGCAAGCGCAATCAAAAGCTTTTCAAGCCTGGTTTTAGGCGCAAAGGCCTCAAGGACCGTCTGCTTGTTTTTATAGTCGATTACCGCACTTGATGCGACGAAATCTGCAAGATATGCGGGATCGGCTATTGCCTCTGCCGCAAGACGCATTTCGTCTGTGAAGGTGGGATGTATGTCCTTAAGCTGCGTAAGATGGTTTTTGACCTCGTGCATAAGTGCCTCGGTCGTAGGCGTCGGATGTACCTTTACTTCCTTTTTGAGAACTGCGGTGGCGGAAATAAAGGCGGAGTCGGTAGTAACCGAGGATATCTTTGCGCGGGAAAGGCCCTCAAATACGACTGACAGCGTTCCCTGCGGATTTTTAACTACGTGCTTTATTTCTGCAAGAACGCCGATTTTAT
>JAGCJI010000121.1 GCA_017648085.1 Clostridia bacterium
CCGATACGGAGGGCGTTTTCGTTGCGGGCGACTGCCGCACGAAATCTATCCGTCAGATCACCACTGCGACCGCAGACGGCGCCGTTGCCGCTCTTGCTGCTTGCAGATATATTGATTCGCTTTAAATAAAAAGTGCCGGAATATGCGTGATGTCCTTAACGGACAATCACGCAATGAATTGCAACCTTGCGGTTGCATGAATCGAAAGCCGTGCTTTCATGAATTGCCTGTGGCATGAATTGTGCCTATCGGCACATTGGTTGCAATTCAATTCATGGAGGAGGCGGCACGCCGACGAGAAATCATGGCGAAGCCAATTCATGATGCGTCAGCATCAATTCATCTATAAAAACGAACAGAGCAAGAATAGAAGGATTTGTTTCCTTTTACTCTTGCTCTTTTCTGCTTGTTATATGGGTTTGGGCTTAGCCCAAATGCATTTGACTAGTCAAATGCGATGCTCGCACTTAGTAGAGGTTTCAAATTCTCCGCTAAGAACATCACGCATTTTGCTCGGAGATTTTTGTTTATAGCACTCGCACGATTTTCTCGGCAAGGCGCTCTTTATTTTCGGGGTGAATATTCGCGTGCTCGCAGACGTCGCTGCTGGTGACGAGAGTGACAGCGAGAATACGACTTGCCACCTCGCGCTGACAGCGTTGAATTGTACGCCAGCCATCGTCACACCTGCCGTCGTAGTCGCAGATTTCAACCAAAACGAAGGGAAGCTCGGGCAACGCGAGGTCACGACGCCAGGTTTTTATGAGACGTGTAAGCATTTCGGGATATACGCTTCCCTCTTCGACCGTCGTATTACTCTCCCCCTGATACCAAACTACCGCCCTTGCGGCAAAAGGAGCGAGGGGCGCGAAGGTACGCTCATACAGAATAGAGTCGACGTTCCATTCCGCGTATTTTTCAAGGCGGCTATCCTGATGGCGAAGCTCAATTGGCAAATAGACATCATCGTCGAGCATTTCGGGCGGCAGCCAGCTGCGAATTACAGACGCCCCCTGAAAGCAGCCGATAATTCCGACGGCGACGCCGCGGCGCGCCTGATACCCCTCGGCGATATGGAGGGCGAGGGCAGACCAGAGACCGACCTCACCGCGACGGAGTGTAAGCCAGCCGTCAGCACTTTTGATGCCGTCGTGCGCTTGCACCTTGTCCGAAACGTAATAGCGGATAAGAGGATTATCGACCTCGTCCTTTTTGCTCACCTCATCACAGTATTTAAACTGCATATTTGACTGTCCCGCACATATTATGACGTCACCGAGGTAAACGTTTTTAAGTGTTTTAGCATCCCCGTTAAGCACTATCTTAATCTTGTATGGTCCACCGTAATCCATGGGTGGCAATTCTATAAGCCAAGAGGCACCGACAAAGGATTGCGAGTGAGTATTACCGCCAAGAGTCACGGCAACGGTTCCTGCGCCCTCACCAAAGATGCGAATCGGCAGATTCGCCTGGAAAACCATATTGTCCGTAAATATCTTGTTGAGCCGCATTTTTATCTCCCTGTTAATTTATTAAGTATATTATAGCGCAAAGGCGTTGTGCAGTCAATAAAAGACACCGCAACTTTTTCATTGCGGCGTCTTTTAATTATTAAATCTAAATTAATAAATGTTTGCGCCAAAGGGCGTGAGCGAAAGCTTTGCAAGCTTAAAGCATTGCTTTCCGAAGGGGATACCGATGATGGTAACGTAGAAGATAATACCGTAAATTGCACATGCGAGAGCAATCTCAAGACCGCCGAAAATCAACCAGATAACGTTGGCAATGGGGTGAGATTCAAAGTTGGTTCTGACAGTTTTACCGAACGGCCAGATGAAAAGCTTAGCCATTTTGAAGCACTGCTTTCCAAAAGGAATGCCTATGATGGTTATGCACCAGATAATACCTACCACAAAATATGCGATTGCCGCATAAAGACCGATAAGGAAAAACCAAAGAATATTGCCGATAAATTTCATAATGAGCCTCCGAACTGCACTTATTTGAAAGATACTTTTATTATATCATTAATATAAAATTTGTCAATACTTTATTAACTTTTTGTACATTTTTTCTTAATCTTCGTTGTCAGAAAAATAATTATATAGGCACCCGTGTCGCTTTTTTCACGCTCTTCGGTATGTTTTATTTGCTGTAACGGCGGGTGTAGTGTCCGTTTTTTTCGTCGTAGTATATCTCTGCGCCGAACTTTTTTCTTATTACGGGCATTTTAGAAATCACGTGCGGTTGGTCGGCGGCGATAATTTCCCCACTGTCCACAAGAATAATTTTATCTGAAAAATCAAATGCCAACGGCAGGTCGTGCATAACCGTTACTATCCCCTTTCCTCTTTTTGAAACAGAGGAAATAAGGCGCATAAGATCGAGCTGATGCGATATATCGAGGTAAGTCGTCGGCTCGTCTAAGAGAATATAATCGGTAGACTGTGCAAGAGCCATAGCCAAATAGGCGTTTTGCCGCATACCACCTGAAAGGTGCGAAAGAGGAGCACCGGAAAGCTCGGAGAGTCCCACCCTTTCAATTGCCAAGCGCGCTATTTCCTTATCGGCTTGGCTGTAACGTCCAAAATAATTAAGATGGGGGAATCTGCCGTGCAGGACCATCTGCATAACCGTCATATCGGGTACGTTTTTTTCCTGTGCAAGATATGCAACCCTGCGTGCAATATCCCGTGCGGAAAGCTCATTTGAGCTTATACCGTCTATAAGCACCTTGCCCGACATAAGCGGTATAATTCCGAGAAGTGCGCGCAGAAGGGTGCTTTTACCGCTTCCGTTTATGCCGATAATAAAGGTTATTTCTCCTTTTTCAAAGCACGCACTCACATCCTTAAGAATCGGCACACCGTTATATCCTGCAAAAAGATTTTGAATTTCAAGCATTTCTCTTCCCCCTTTTGCGGACAAGTATGACAAGGAAGGTGGGCGCACCTATAAATGCCATAATTATTCCAACCGGCAATTCATAAGGTGCAAAAATCACCCTTGCAAGAGTGTCGCAGAGAGATACAAAGCCTGCACCGAAAATGAGAGTCAGGGGCAGTAGATGCTTGGATTCCGACGTGACCGTCTTTCTTAATGTGTGCGGCACGAGAAGTCCAACGAAGGAGAGAAGCCCCACCATACTGACCGCGGCACCGGCAAGAAGCGCAGAAAGCAAAAGAAGCACCGCGCGCATAAGCGACGTATTCATTCCAAGTCCCCTTGCATTTTCATCACCGAGCGTCAAGACGTCGAGGCTATTTCTTAAGGTAAGCGTTACCGCCGCTGCAGTAATGATAATTATCGCGGCAGGCAGAAGCTCAGAATAGGTCACGGATGAGAGATCACCCACTTTAAAATCGGAATTGATAATACTTATTTCGGGGGAAAACGTAACTACGGCGTCAGAAATTGCGCCGAAAAGCGCATTAAGCGCAACACCCATAAGTATTACGGTACCGCGTGATGCCTCCCATTTTTTAGCACCGACGGTCACAGCCATTACGGTTAAAAATGCGCCAAGAAATGCACAAAGTGAGATCTTCCAGCCGCCGATTATACCGAACGCCGCGGCAAGCGTAACAGCAAGGGCTGCGCCCGAATTTACACCGATAATACCGGGAGAGGCAAGCTTATTTAAAAGAACCCCCTGAATGACGGTGCCCGAGAGCGCAAGCGCACCGCCGCACAAAAGTCCCGCGAGCATTCTCGGAAGACGGACGTAGAGGATTATTTTAGCCGCCGTGTCGTCGGAGTCCAAGCCGAAAATCACGCGCACCACTTCCAAAAAGCCTGTTTTCGTTGAGCCCAGAAGCAATCCAAGGATAGCAGAGGACAGAAGCAATATTGCTCCGCCGATATAGGCATATACTATTCTATTTTTCCGTAAGTGTTTTATAAAGGATCTCATATGCCTCGCTCCATCTGTCGTTTGGCTTAAGATTAAATAGTGTTTTATCCATAAAATAAATTCGGTTTTCTTTTACCGCATCAAGACTTTGCCACGCAGGGTTTTCGCTAATCATGCGCATTACCGATTCTTTCGCCTTTTGAGTATCATCGCCCATTGTAACAATAAAAATACGGTAGGGATTTTCACGTATTATAGCTTCAAGGCTTAAGCTTTCAAGGACCGAGGATTCAGAGTCTGCAATATTCACACATCCGATATCCTGAAGCATTTCGCCGAGTACAGTCCCTGCACTTCCCTTCGCTTTAACGAAGCTTGATGCCGCGCGAAGCAATAGGATCTTGCGCTCCTCGCTCGGAATCGAAAGAGCTTTATAGCGTTCTTTTATTTCTTCGATTTCTTTTTTCAGATTCGCTCCGTTTTTAACGTACAAATCCGGACGCCCGGTGATACGAGTCAGTATTTGGAGCATTTTGAGATAATCCTCGAAGTTATCTACGTCAAAGTATGCGACCGTTATGCCCATTGATTCAAGCGAATCACGCATTGCGACGTTAGAGGCGGTAGAGGCACTCGCAATAACAAAATCGGGATTTGCCGAAACAAGAAGCTCAAGGCTTGGCGAATGTGCGCCGCCGATATTGACAACGCCGTCAAGTGGGAGCGCAAAATCCTGCCAGGCATCCTCCGATGCCGCGCAAAGTTCCCCACCTGCAAGCATCCATGCGTCAGCAAAGCTGCCGAGAAGCGCTGCCGTGCGCTTTGGGTTTTCCGGCAACAGCACTTCTCTGCCGAGGGCGTCGGTAAATTTCAATCCATCCCCAGACTCACGCTCTCCGTCAGTACAACGGACAAAGCAGGTCATCGAAGTAGAAATAAGGAGTGTTATAAGTAAGATTTTGACAGTTATATTTATACAGGGCCGCATATCGAAATACGTCTGCCGACGGTTGTTAACAGACACCTTTTTATGTGATATAATGATTTAGATCATTATCATTCATTAAACAGCTGTATGAAGCCCAGCCTTAACGACGTCGGCATTGAGGGATGTCGCGCGTTTTCGTTTGACTCTGAGCTATGCCGAGGATGTAAGAGATGCTTGGTCGCGGAGGGCTGTCCTTCGGGAGCGGTTTCGCTTTACAACGGCAAGGCGGTCGTTGATGCGAGCGCTTGCACCAAGTGCGGAGTTTGTGTAGGAAAATGCCCTTTCGGTGCAGTACCTAAAGAAGCGGAATCGCGTGTTCGTGTTTTCGTTGGAGGCACTTGGGGCAAAAAGCAAAGGATTGGCACGCTGCTGCCCGACACCTACGCCCCCGAACAAATTCCCGAAATTGTTGAGAAAATCATACTTTGGTATAAAGAAAACGGACTTTCGAAGGAAAGACTCGGTGCGGCAATTGACAGACTCGGCGAGGATGCGCTTATTTGCGCGATTAAGGGCGACGGGCTTTTAAAAAGAAAAGAAGAAATTCTTAACGCATAAAAATATTGAAGGCGAGATCGTGAGGATCTCGCCTTCGTTTTGTTGGAAATTATTTTACGCTAACTTCTCCGCTTGCCTCACCTGTGAATCCCCAGCCAACCGCGAACCAATGACCGCGGTAGTCGTTCTTAATGCCGCCGAAGATATTGGTGGTGTAGAGAGCAACCTCGGATTTAATGTATATCGTACTTTCCTCCTGGCCAACGTAATGAATACATCCGCCCTGCTGATGTCCGACGATTTTACCAAACCACGGACAAAGCGACGCATCACCGTCAAGAATGAAAGAGGTGTTTGATACGTGGCAGCTAACTGTGTTTCCGTATTCACTGTAGCCGCAAATACCGCCTATGGATCTTGCAGATTCAGTAGCGTAATGACGGATCGTGGTGTTTTGGGAGGACGACTTTGTAACCTTACATCCGCTTACAGTTCCGGCAAGTCTGCCGACAATGCCGCCGCTATCACCGTTTCCGTTCAAATTGATACCGAATACGGTGCAGTTCGAAATCGTACCGCCCGTGCAATTTCCTATGATACCGCCGTATCTTGACTGGTTTCTGTGAATCGTAAGATTACTGTTATAAACGCGAACGTTCGTAATTGTTCCGTTTCCTGTTCCGGCAATGAATCCCGCGTTGATCCATCCGCTACCGCCGTGTTGCGGATCAAAGTAGATAGACGCATCGTAGATGTCGAGATTGTATATCTGCGCCGTAGAGGTGATATTTGCAAACAGTCCGAAGTTCGTTTCCGAATTAACCGTAGCAGGACTGTATTTGCATATCGAGAGTCCCTTGATATACTTATAATTACCGTTAAACGAGCCCGAGAAATTGGGGATCGGCGTCCACTCGCCCGAAAGAGTTACGTTGGTGAGAAGCATATAGCTTGCGCTCGGGTAATTTCTTACCTGGTTAAGATCGTTAGCATTCTTAACGTAATAAATGTAAGAGTAAGCAGAGGCGTGATACGTGGTATCGTTTATCGCCCTATCCGTTCCCCAATACGCCGTAAGAGTTACCGCATAATCTTTATCGTGCTGCGGGAAGTTTGCGAGCGCGGTGCTCTTGCCATCGAAGCCGTAGTATTCAAATCCGTTATAGACGTAGGTTGACCTATAATACGTATTTGATGGCATTACTATATTTACCGTCGCAAGACTCTCGTTATGATAAGCCTTTACCGATGTGGTGTAGCCCGTGGAACCGGTCACACCGTAGGCCGGGGCGTTAAGAGCGAAGTTTATAGTGTACTGCTTCGGTATAATAAGCGCGTAAAGAGTACCCGTTTCGGTGCTTTCGTTAAACTTGCTGACGGTGTCTTTCGCGAAATCGTATATAAGACTTCCGTCCGCTGACACGATGGCGGTATTAGTGCCCGTGCTTGCATAAGAGTGACCGTTATCGGTAATCGTACCGCCGTAATAGAAGCCGCCGAAAACAAAGTTCTCATAAAGTCCCGCGTTATTCATCATATTTTCAAGTGCCTTGCCGTTAAGAGCACCCGAAAGCACGCCGTTATCGTAGGTGGTATAGAATCCCGGAACGCCGTCGTCACCGTAAGTAAAGTACAGGGTGAATTTAGTGTTGGTAAGAAGCCCCTCGTCATATACGGGGTTGCCCTTACGGTTAAGGTCTACGGCACCCGTATCCGCGGTGTACTTGGTCTCTTCTATACCCTTTACTGTTATAGTATAAACCTTTGCCTTCCATTTAGCCGTAATAACTCTGTTTTGAGTTGTGGAGCTTATAACGGTAACGGGATTGCCGTTTTCATCAATCCAGCCGGCAAACTTATATCCCGTGCGGTCGGGGAGAGATTTAAGGATCACCGTATCCGTAACAAAGCATTTGGAATCGTTGATATAATCGAGTCCGTATGCGTTACCGTAGGTAATGGTATATTCAATGGGATTTTCCCTACCGTAAAGGTTAGAGCCAAGGCTTATAAGATTTTCAATTGCCGCGTCATCCATAACACTGACCTTGAATTCATCGGCATACTGATTTTTATAATACCATGAGGTGACGTCGCTGTAACCCGCCCTTTCCTCACTAGGCTTATTCCAAACGTAATCCGACCATCTTGCCACTACCTTGACAGTACCGAGGTTTGGGGTTGCGAGGTCAAGCTCGGATACGCTGATATCAGTACTCTCAATATACCAGCCCTCAAAATTCTTGTAAATAGGAAGGGTTTTGTATATTCCCTCGTATCCGGTCACGTGATAATCAATCGCGTATGACAGTGAGGGGGTTGAAAATTTGACGGTAGATGAGCTTGGATCGTAGAAAACGTCACCGATAGCCCCACTCGTCGCACCGTTCATCTCAAAGCTTACTTTGTTCTTTTCCCAGCGGGCATAAAGAGTTTGTGCGCTCTGATATTTGTCGTAGGATACGAGCTCGGAATCCGCTACGCGATGGGTGCAGTCGGACGCACAGGTGCAATCCATTCTGGTGTACCAGCCGACAAAGTTATATCCGAGGCGCTGCATAAACGCTTCATACATTGCAAAGTCGAGATTTTCGCTCCACTTCGTGCGATTTCCGCTTTCATCGTAGAACTGAACTGTTACCGACTCATCCACATCGTTTGATACGAAGCCGTTAAGGTCAAAAATAAGCTTATACTCGGAATTTAAGAGGCTAGTGCCGTATCTGCCCGATATGGACTGAAGGATAAGAAGCACGTCGACGAGGTCGATATTGCCGTCAAGGTTGACGTCGGCGTATTTCGGATTAACGGTGAATCTATTGCCATTGGCATCGAGGTGTCCTACTATGCTCCACGCAATATGCGTTGCATCCATAACGTCGACGCGGTTATCGGAATTTACATCACCGGGAAGGTGGTCAACGACGGTAACCGTACCGCTCTCGGTTTTAAACATACTGTATTCGCCGTCGAGAGTGCAGAAGCCGCCGCTTGAGCCGTTGCTCATACCGTATACTACCGCTATGCCCTGCTCCCTCTCCGCCGTGTCGACGTATCTGAAGGTAAGCTTAAGAAGATATCCGTCCGCGGTGGTTCTGTTGCCGTCACCCATTGCCCAAAGGAAGTTATAGCCGCAGTAAACCTCGTTTTTAACCTTGAGCTGCTGTGGTACGATAGAGCTTTCCTCGGCGGAGAGAAGCTCAAGTCCGTCGGTATATCTGATACCGAAGGTTGCGCCCTTAAAGCCGGGGTTATTCAGGATCTGCACGTAGACGACAACCTCGTCGCCAACCTCCAAAACGTATCCGTTAGTAACGATTACGGTAGGCATTTTACCGCTTTCGTCGGTTTTGATATTGGTGTCACGTATAGGATGTTCATATCCGCAGAAGCAGGTATATACGTATACAAGCGTACCGTTATCGTCTATCTGCTCCCGTACCGTATATTGATGCGCCTCGTAATGATTACCGCTCGTGCAATAGTGATAATCGGAGGCGGGATAGGACGCATTTGAAACGTATTCCGCACTGTTGCCGGATACGTAGGCGTGAGGAAGCGCCTGGATCCATTCGCTGCTTTCAAAGACCTTATTACATACCGAGCAATGAACCTGTTGCGTATAGCCGGGCTCGTGACAGGTTGCGTGCTGACCGCCGATTACAACGTAGGTATGATCGCCACTGAAATAGTTTTTATGTATTTCTTTGCCGCATCCCTCTCCCCCTTTTTGGCACTTCCATATCTCGTAGCCAAGGAGTCTGCAGGTTGCGGGTACTGTGCCGACCTTAACGAAATCGTCTGCGCTGTGATTGCAGGCAAACGTCACGGTCTGCTCAAACTTGATGAGCTTACCGACTACAGGCTGCTCGTTGTGGTAAACGGTTACGGTTTTTTCACCGTATTCAAAGGTGTTGAGGTTGTAGATATCTACCGCATTTCTGTTTTCGCTATTTACGAAAAACTCCCTTCTCTGCCCGTTGGAATATTCGTAAAAGAGCGTAAAGCCGTGCTCGAAAATTATATCAAGACATTCCTCAACCGACGAGCCCTTTTCAAAAGCGGTGTCGGTGAAGCCGATAATACCCCAATTAACCAGCGCGTTAGCTTTGACGGTCAGAACGACGTCGTCACTCATAAGCTTTCCTTCAACGTAGAAAAGAGCCTTAACCGTTATATCGGTATCCTTCTCATTTTCGTGATAGGTATAGAAGCCGTAATATCCGACGAGGACCGCGTCAACGACGTTACCGTCGGTATCGACGAATTTTACGTTTTTCGTCTTCTTTTCGGGATCGATAATTTTATTGAAGCACTCGGTGATAAAATTGGTATTCATCTCGCAGACGTTGCTATGCAGCTCCACTTTGACACCATAGGTGTCATCCACGAGCGTGAATATTTCGGAATCATAGCTTGAAGCTATATTAGTGCCGAGATAATCGCGTGCCGCCTTGACCGCTTCCGCCTCTTCCGTGCGAAGTTCGGATTTGGTTTTTAGAGATGCGCTCTCTTCAGCTGCGAGACGCACATAGTACGGTGCTTCCGAGGGCATGCAGCCGTGCTTGGCGCAAAGGTCGGCAAGGTCCTTATTAAAGTTCTTATCATATTTGCCTTGATACACGCTCCTCTCAATCGCAGAGAGCGAATCGGAGCTTGAAAGCGGAAAATATACGGGATAATAATCACCGCACTTAACGTCAACGTGATCCCAATAATAGCGGTGTACGCCCCATTTGGTCGCTTCGTTATAAATCTCGCCGACAACGCGCTCAAAATTACAGGAAGAATATACGTTTGTCAGAAGCCCTTTCGCCAACTCGTCACCGACGATACCGCCTGCGCGAAGCGTTAGGTAGGGATACTTCTTATTTTTATCCTCGGCTACGCTCTTGAGATATGCGTTTATCAGGCTGTTTTGGCTTACGCGGCAATGTTTTATGACGTTTGCCGACGTGCCGGCAATACCGCCAACGTAAAGCGAATGTGTGTTTTGGCTGTCGCCTTCCGCGTAGTAGTAGAGGTGAGAGGTTGCGTAATTGCGAGTCCGTCGGTCGAGGAATACTCGATAACGCCGTTATTTGAGCCTACGATGCCACCAACGTAAATCTCAACGCATCTTGATTCACGGATGCTCTTATTACGGTCAACCGTAACCGTGGACGTACCCGTAATAGAACAGTTTGAAATAATACCTCTGTTGACTCCCGCAATACCGCCGACGAAGTAGTAAGAAACGGGATTTTCAGGGTTAACGCCGTCGCGCGTATAATCAGATATGACGGTGAGGTTATCAAGAGTAAGATTCATTACTACGCCGCCCCTGCCGACAGTACCGAACATACCGGTCGTAGGTGTCATAGTGATATTGGTGCTGTCGTACACGTTGCTTTCAACGGTAAGGCTCTTTATCATATATCCATTACCGTCGAAAAGTCCCGTAAAGGGCTTTTTTTCATTTCCTATAGGGGTGCGAGTTCCTGTCAGCATAATATCGCAGATCAACTGATAATGCGCCCCAAGGTCGTTTGCTATCATATCAAGCTGTACTGCGTTGCTGATAAGATAGGGATCATCCTCGGTGCCGCTACCGCCGCTGAATTCGTATATCGGGGAGCTGCCGAGGCTTATTTCATCTATTTTAGTGAAATCAATACTGTAAAGCTCGGTGCTACCGTATTTCACGGTAACGGTAAATATGCTGTCACGGATATTTTTGGGGTCTATAATTCCCTTATCCGCCGCAGTATACTCAACGCCGTTAACGTAATAGGTGAAGCTGTTTGCATCAAAGAAGAAAAGCTCACCTATCTCGCCCGGCAATACGTTAAGGAAAACTATCTGTCCGTTTGCAAGGTTGCCGAAGGTATCGCCGTAATTACCGATGCTGCGTGCATCGCCGAGTCCCCCGTTATCAAGCACAACGTAAGAATCGCCCATTCCGAGAATATACGCGATATTTTCAACCGCCTGCTCCTCCGCTCTCTTAAGAGCGACGTCTATTTTCGCAATATCGCTGCGCAGGGACGCCGCAGTTACGGGAGCTTTTTCCGGATTATAAACGTATTCGTCGGTGCCGTTGTTGTCCATCTGCTTCAGCTGATACGAGTAGCAGATTTCAAGAAGCTCATAGGTGTATGCATAGGTGGTGTAAAGCTCCAACGCAAACATAATTGCTTCGTATTCTGCGCTGGTATCGTCTGCGAGAAGATCCGGGTTGTACGAAAGATAATCGTAATAGTACATAGCCACGGATTTATTTTCCATACCGATAACTTCACCGAAGTAATACTGGTTAAAAGAGCCGACGTTGTTATATACGCTATCAAAGAATCTGTCGAAGTACTCCTTTATTTGCTCGGGGGATTTATTGTTGTGTATCGCCTCAAGGAGTCTTATATAATACGCCTCGGAAGAGCTTGTATAAAGATTATCTACGCCATAGAGGTAGTTTGAGTAATTAAGGTAGCTGAAGCCTGCCGCTCCGCTCATCATAAATTCGCGGAGTATCATTTTACTGTTGAGGTTATTTATCTGCGTTTGGGTGGCGTTTATTATGCTGTTTGCGTTTTTAAGCACTTCGTTTGAAAGTGCCGCGAGCTGATCCTCAATATCGTAAAGATGGTCGTTCATACCGTTAAACTGCTGCATCATGGTATCGGTAAGAATCTGCACCTCGGAGAGCGGCGCTTCACCCGAGGAGAGAGTATCCTCAAGCTTTGTAAACACCGTTTCGGTCAGATCGTCAAAGCCCCAGATGCCTGCGATCGCAGTGATAAGCTCTATACTTACGTCTGCCCAATCGGCCTGGTCGGCATCGTCATCTTTCGCGGTTTTAATGAGCATATCAGCAAAGTTGATCCAATCCACGCCCTGCTGCTTAACCTTGGCGAGCACCTTATTTTCCTTTTCGTCGTGCTTGCTCAACTTCTCGTCAAGCTTCTTCAAAAGGTCGTTATTTTCCGCAAGAGTATCGGTGTAGGTTGGCCTTTTCTTCGGTGCTGCAGGCGCTTGTACCTCGCCCGAGCCCTCTGCCGCACTTACCGGCATAGCAAAAACCGATACGAGTGAAACGCATACGAGTAGCATTGCAAGCAACGCTGTCAGTGTTTTTCTCAATTTATTTTTCATCATTTTCGCTACTCCTATCAATAAAACCAGATCTCAATCTCGGAGCTCTGAAGCTCTGTAATGTCCGCGTCCGCCGTGCCGTATACGATAGTAGAGCCGTCAAGGACGGTGAAGGAGCTATCGTTTATCTCGGCAAATCCCTGGACACCGAAATTCAGGGTTATAGTATTATAATCAACCTCGAAGCAATGTCCGCTTCCGCAGCCCCAGACGAAGTCAAGGGTTTGGGATTTGTTGTTGTAGGTTACCCAATCGCTCTTGTTTATATGGAGAGTGGCGTTAGGGTTGGTACAATACTGCCCTTCAAGGTAGGTGGGATTTGCAATAATTATAGAATTGATAGCGCTGATTCCAATATCCGTCTGCCAAGCGAGTGACATATTTATACTGTAGACCGAGGTGTTATTCGGCATACATACGGATACGGTTACGGTAGTGCCTTCAATATGCATTGCAACTACAGGCTTATCCGTCATTTCCTCGTAGGAGGCATAGAGCGTCATATCGCTATACACCGCGCTGATTTTACCGTTCTCCAGCTCAACGGGCGCGTCGCTTCCCATCATTCTCCAGCCGGAGAATCTATAAAGCTTTGTGTGCAGACAGTACTTATCACACACGGGTGCATCTGCAAACGAGCCGTACTGGACCGTATCGCTTGCAATCACGCTGCCCCCCTTTGAATCAAGGAAGGTTACGGTAAAGGTAAGAACGTCGTATGTCGGTGTAAGAGTTATATCTTCGCGTACCGCGGTGGTGAGAATTTTATCATCCCATTTTGCAGAGTAACCCACTCTTTCGGGAATAGCGGGGAGATTATCGGCAACGAGCTTCTCTCCCTCTCTTACGAATATCGCATCGGATATTGAATTACCGTCATAGTCGATGAACACGACCTTATATACTCTCGTCAAGGCGGGCTTAAAGCTGTATACCTCGTTTGCCGTAGCGCGAGTAAAATCTGTTTCTGTTATGAGCTTTGCGTCGTGGAGTCCGATCCAACCGTCAAATACGTATCCCTCGTGTGCCAAAAACTCAGGCAAGACTACGAGGCTTGACGCCGTACCGACGGCGTAGTTGGTTTTGGTTACGATCCGATTGTCCGTATCGTAGAATACGACCGTGAAGGAAGGAAGCTTATCGACGCTCTCCTCCTTTTCGTGCTGACAGTCAAGGCAGGTATAAACCATCACGCCGGCGTCGTATACGGTGGGATCTGCGGTCAGCTCACCGTCATTCCATCTATGCGCCTGCTTATCCTTCACCTCATCGGGATGGTTACAGATTGCCGCGTACCAGTGGTAATTATCATCGGACGAATACTCAGTCGCGAAGCTGTGGTTATGGTTCGGATTTCCTATAATTGAGGTTTTGGTTTTATTACATACCTTGCAGGTATAGATTTTTTCTCCGTCCTCCGTGCCGACAGGCTCTTTCGTCACGACACCGTCATCCCAATCGTGCGTTCCCCTGTCGGACATTTCGCCGACGTGAGTGCAGATTGCATCGTGCCAATGGTAAAGCGCGTCAGAGCTCCATACGTCAGAGTAAGAGTGTCCGGTAGCAGTACCGACGTCCTTTACCGTATCAGTAGCGGTGTGGCATACGTCACAGGTGGCGGTTTTAGTACCGTCGGTAAGGCAGGAGGCGTTTTTATCGGATTTATAACTAGTGAATTTATGGTCCGCGAATCCGCCGTATTCAAAGGTTTCGCTACCCTTTTCGCCGCAAACGCAGCGATAGAAGTATCTTGCCCTTGCCGTGCAGGTTGCGGGAGTGCTTGCGTATTCGTCTGACGCGCCCTGTATGTTAAAGACGTGAGAATGAACGTACACAAGCTCGGAAAGTTCCTCCACTCTCGTTTTAGAGCAGCCCTGGCAGGTGTACGTCTTCTTGCCCTTGGAGGTCAAAGTCGGTTCGAGAGTAACTCTTCCCCCGTCCCAATCATGCTCGGCATAAGCACTCTTTTCCTCGGCGTGCGTGCAGGTTGCACTGTGCCAGTGGTGAGTATCGTTGTACGACCACATATCTGAATAGGTATGAGTATGTTCGAGCATCTGAACACTCTCTATTCTCGTTTGTCCGCAGGTGTTACAGGTATAAGTCCGTATGCCCTCGGAGGTTTCGGTGGGCTGCAAAGTAGTAACACCCGAGTTCCAATCGTGTGAATTTCTGTCGCGAACAGCATCGCAACCGGAGCATGCCTGCCAATGACTGTTTCCGTCTTTCGACCATTCGTTTGAAAAGCTGTGCTTATGACCTCCTCCACAAGAAGAAAGCAGCAACGTGCTGAAAATCAATACGACCGAAAGTGCCAAGACTGATACAAGGTGTTTATTAGCTGTCATTTATATATCCTCCACACAATAAGTCTACATACAAAAAGCGCAAAAGCGGCTAATGATTTTATATTGATTTTACTACAAATGTCAAAATAAGTCAATACGCGCGATAAGGCGCGCGATAAAAAAGCGCAAAGTATACAAAATATATGCAAAAATATATGCAAATAGCGCAATAAAAATGCCCGATGCATACTTCACATCGGGCAAGATCGGCCATAGCCGCTTATTGTTCGGTTTAGATAACGTCTATTTGCACGCACCGCATAGCAGCGAGGGCAGTGTTGTGACTTTCGACGGTTACACCGGCGGAGCATTTGCCGTCAACGGTGATACGCGCCTCCGGAAAGGCTGATTTCAAAATCATTGCGTTGGATATAACGCAGATGTCGGTGCAGAGTCCGCAAAGCTCAATTTCCTCCACGTCCTCACCGTATCCCCTCAAAACGTCCGGCAGATCGACGCTGCCAAACGTGATCTTATCGATCACCTTGGTTGCATAAGGCGCAAGCTCGTCGCATATTTCCCAGCCCGAAGTCCCCTTTACGCAATGTACAACGGGGAGCTTTTTCCCCTCTTGAGTTTCAAGGTAGCCCTCAAAGTGGGTATCGCGAGTAAAGATGACCTCCCCGCTAAATGATTTAACCTTTGCGACTACTCCCGCTACTATGCTTTCGGCGTGTGGACTGCCGAGAGCACCGTTGATAAAATCACGCTGCATATCAACTACTATAAGAAATTTCATTCGTATTCTCCTTCGCTTTTGATTAAAATGTCATTTTGGGGTTGAACGCCGGGGGGCGTGTCACAAAATCAAACAATTTATAGAGAGATTTTTTTGCTCTCTATATCTCTGATTACGTGGGCGATAGCGTGCTCCTCATTACTTGCGGTGATAAAATCCGCCGCCTCCTTTGCCGCATCGCACGCGTTGGATACGGCAACGCCGACGCCTGCCGCACGAAGCATTGGAACGTCATTATAATAGTCGCCGACGGCAACGGTGCGCTTCGGATCAACGCCAAGATAATTGGCAAGCTTTAAAAGTGCGCGCCCCTTATGAACGCCCTTTGGCAAAATTTCAAAGAGCTTACGTTCGGAGCGTATGAAATCGAATCGTTGCGACAGCGGATGCTCGGCAAGTATATTTATAACCGCCTGCATCTCCTCCTCATAATCAGTGCCGAATATGATTTTTGCGATGGGCTCGTCTATCTCAAGGTAGCTGCGCTCTATATTCGGCAGTCCCGTTACCTGCCTGAACCTTTCGGTCATATCGGTATTTTTTGCAAAATAGGTGGTGTTCATCGTGCAGACCTGTATTGAAACAGCGGGAAGTACTACGTCTATAGATTTTATAAGCTCGGTCGGGTCTTCGGTCATTGGGGTAGTCCAAACGTACTCACCCGTCGCGCCGTCGTAAAGCGCACCGCCGTTGACTGCGCCGAACGGAACGTTGGGATTCACCGCACGGTATGCCGTCATCGAATAGTTTGGCATTCTGCCGGTTACAAATGTAAAATATCCGCCCTCGCGCTTAAAATATTCTATTGCTTCCCTATTTTCCGTCGAAACGGTTTTATCTTTTCTGAAAAGTGTGCCATCGAGATCTGTGCAGATCAGAACACCGTCAAATTTTCCCATTAAATTCTCCTTGCTAATACGTAAACCCGGACCGTAATCACTTTTGCTGTCAGGGAACGTTTACCGCCTTATTATAACATACTTTTCTGTATTTTTCAACAAAATAGAGAAAGCTTTATATAAATAACTTTAAAAGCAAAAAGCCGCCCAATTGGGCGGCTTTTCGTGAATTATTTCTCGTTTTTGTAGATTTCCTTAAAGTACTTGTAGGTATCGACCTTAAGCTCGCCACAAGCTGCTTCGTCGCAAGCGATGATGCCGTCCTTGTGAAGCTGAAGTGCGCTGATAGTCCAAGCGTGGTCTACACCGCCCTCAACACAGTGGCGGAGTGCGCGAGCCTTGTTATGACCGCTGATAAGAAGCATTACCTGCTTGGAATCGCAAACTGTACCAACACCTACGGAGAGCGCAGTTTTGGGAACTTTATTGGGGTCGTTATCAAAGAAACGGGAGTTTGCAATAAGAGTATCTGCAGTAAGTGCACGAACACCCGTTCTTGAGGTAAGTGAAGTAAAGGGCTCATTGAACGCGATGTGGCCGTCAACTCCGCTACCGCCCATGAAAAGATCGATTCCGCCATAGGATGCGATTTTATCCTCATATCTCTGGCATTCTGCCTCGAGGTCCTCTGCCATACCGTTTAGAATATTTACGTTTTCAGCAGGTATGTCTATGTGATTGAAGAAATTATCGTGCATAAAGTACCAATAGCTCTGGTCGTGCTCTCTCGGCAGGCCAACGTATTCATCCATGTTGAAGGTAACCACGTTCTTGAAGGTAACCTTGCCCGCCTTGTTCATTTCAATAAGCTTTCTGTAAACGCCAAGGGGCGAAGAACCTGTCGGCAAGCCAAGAACGAACGGACGGTTTTCCTTATGGTTGTTGATAGCGGAGGCAATATGCTGCGCTGCCCACTCGCTCATCTCTTCGTAATTTTCTTTGATAATTAATTTCATTTCTGCTTGCTCCTTTCTAGGATAAATTTATACTTCCATTGTACTACTAAATTGTAGATTTGTCAAGGTGTTTTAATATATTTTTAGCGAAATAGCGAAACGTATTTCAAATCACCGTCAACGTTTATTTCGTCAGCTTATATATAAGATCCGCTATTAAAGCATCTCTGTATATATGATAAATGCAGGACGTTGGATAGCCCTCATACTCGCGGTCACATTATGTTCCCTGTAAAGTATTTTGCCTATTATAGCGCGAAATACTGCTCAATTTAAAAGCAATTTATGCAAATTAAGGACGGAGCCCCATACCGCCTTCAAGAGTAATGGTTTCACCGTTCATATATTTGAAATCGGGAGAAGCAAGTTGAACGCAAACACGGCCGATCTCCGTTTCAGCATCACCAAAATGTCCTGCGGGAGGCATTTTTACGTTCGCTTTGAATGCTTCCGGATATGCTTTTTCGAAGTTTTCGAGTTGAGCAGTCCAGGCTAGGGGGCAGATCACATTCGTGTTAATTCCATCCCTTGCCCACTCGGTAGCCGCAACCCTTGAAAGTCCTCGGATTCCCTCTTTTGCGGCGGCGTATGCACACTGACCGTAATTGCCAAACAGACCTGCGCCCGAAGCGAAATTGATAATAACTCCTTGTGTTTCCTTTAGATAAGGATAACAAGCCTTCATATAATAGAATGTTGCGTAAAGTCCCGAATACATAGCCAAGTTAAACTGCTCGGTAGTATGGTCTTGAATCGTAACGCCCGAAGCAGAGGCCTGTGCGTTGTTTATAAGGACGTCTATTCTTCCAAATTCCGCAACGGTAGCCTCGACTACCGATTTTACAATGGCTTCATTATCAGAATCTGCGGCGATATCTGCGGAAAAAATCAAAACCTTAATTCCGTATAATTTTTCAAGTTCTTCCTTCGCCTTTTCAAGCTTTGAAATGTTTCTTCCCGTGATTACAAGATTTGCCCCCTCCTTGGCGTAGGCGGTTGCAATTCCGTAACCAATAGAGCCGCATCTCCCATCAGACAATGCGGCAAAACCAGCTCCGGTAATAATAGCCGTTTTACCTCTTAAAAATCCCATTTTAGTTCTCCTTTTTTGAAAATATGTAATCTCAAAATGCAATCAGTCCTATAATATTATCGCATTATTCGCGTTAATTATATCACTAACGCGCAAATTTGTCAATGCTTCCAGCTATCGATAACCGAGTTGCGATAAAGTGAATGACTGTTAACCATGATGTCTATTGTACAAGCGTAGCTTGTGGAGCATAATAAAATCAAGGCGAATCCTTGTATATCATCAATTTCAAAAGAATTGTATATCATCAAGCCGAGGAGGATACACGCTGACGCGTGATGAGATACAAAGGCGGCTTGCCGCCTTTTATGATATACCGACTTGCGTCGGATGATATACCAAGCCTGCGGCTTGGATAAAAAAATTCCAAGTCCGTAGACTTGGAATTTTTTGGCTCCCCGAACTGGGCTCGAAAATGAGCGTAGCGAGTAAAGCATTGTGTAGCAATGCTTTCAGTGGCATCGTGAAACATTCGCCAAAGTCGAAATTAACAGTCGTTCGCGTAGCGAACAATGACTGTTAAGCTGGTGTAACCGGTTCGAGTCGGGTAGCATAAAAAAGAGCAGTCCTTTTCAGAACTGCTCTATGGCTCCCCGAACTGGGCTCGAACCAGTGACATCATGATTAACAGTCATGCGCTCTACCGACTGAGCTATCGAGGAATATTATCGGTATCTATAAATAAATTGTTGGTCGGGCAGAGTCATGCGCACATCTCTCCAC
>JAGCJI010000122.1 GCA_017648085.1 Clostridia bacterium
CAAAGCGAAGCTTACCTTTTGAAGCCTTTTTTGTAAAGCTTTTATATTACCCGGGGGTGTTATCGGCGTTTGCTGATTACCACCGTTCATATTACTGTTGCCGCCGTTGTAAAACGCTTGGCGGGCTCTGTTCATACGGTTATTTATCATAGCAGCCTCCTCCGTTTCCCTTGTATTTTAAGCTTCTGCCCGAAAAGGGGAGATCGAGCTCGGAGAATATCGTTCCCGCATCAAATCCCTTGTCAAGCTCGTAGATTTTATCAAATTCTTGCATCGGTGAGTAGACCATTGCAAGCGGATAGCCCTTGAGTCCGTAGCTGTTAGTGCCACCCTCGCAGGACGGGAGATCGAGATTCGCACTCGCAATATTTCCGCATCCGCTGAGTATCTTTTCAAGCTCCGACATACTGCAGGAGCTTCTTGTCATGTTGTCGTTACCTAACATCGAAATCTAACCTTTCATAGTATTCGCAGACCTTCGCCTGCTATTTTTATTTTATGCGTATAGAGGTTAGTTGGTGTTTAAGGGTTTTTGGGGTCGCTTTTTTGAAAAAAAGCTCGGCAAAAAACTTTCATGAGGGAAAACGAAAAGAACCGACGCAAATCGGTTCTTTTTTTATATAATTTCGTTTGAAAGTTTTTGAAAGGATAGGGGTGTGGGGGAAGGAAAAACTTTTTTCAAAAAGTTTTCCTTCCCCCACATATAAACCCATATTAAATTACTTCACATAATCGAACTCAAAATCGTAGATAGAAACGGTCATACCGTCGGTACAGCCTTTTTCCTCGAGAAGCTCGAAGACGCCGCTCTTTTTAAGAACGCGTTGGAAGAAGTTAAGGGATTCGTAATTATCGAAATTAACCTGTCCCATAAGGTTATAGAGCCACTCGCCCTCAACGTAGAAGGTGTTGTTTTCACGACGGATAGTTGTATCGTGAGAAGCACCGACGTATTCGTCCTCAGGCTCGTATTCAGACTCGTAAACGAGCATAGGAGGAAGCTCTGCGAGCATCTTATCGGCAAGCTTTATCATCTCGTTAAGACCCTTACCGGTAGCGGCAGAAACATAGATAAGCTCCCAGCCGTTTTCCTTTACGTATTCTTCAAATGCCGTGATATCAACTCTGTCGGTGTCAAGTATATCGGACTTGTTAGCGACGATTATTTGGTCACGGAGAGCAAGAGCGGGGCTGTAACGCTCAAGCTCGGTGTTTATCGTTTTAATATCCTCAATGGGGTCTCTGTACTCGGAGCAAGAGATATCCACAACGTGCAAGAGCAAACGGCAACGGTCAACATGTCGCAAGAATGCGTGACCGAGACCTGCGCCGTCGGCTGCGCCCTCAATGAGTCCGGGGATATCAGCCGAAACAAATCCACGCTCCTCGCCCGTGGATACCACGCCAAGATTTGGCGAGAGGGTAGTGAAGTGGTAGTCTGCAATCTTCGGCTTTGCCGAGCTTATGCGTGCGAGAATAGAGGATTTTCCAACGCTTGGGAAGCCGATGAGACCGACATCTGCGAGCATTTTAAGCTCTAAGATAAGCTCCTTTTCATCACCTCTGCGACCGCTTTTTGCGAAGGTGGGAATCTGTCTTGTGGGGGTTGCGAAGTGGCGATTGCCAAATCCGCCCTTACCGCCCTTACAGCAGATAAAATCCGCACCGTCGTTTTCGGTCATATCGTGGATTATCTTTCCGCTTTGCGCATCACGAATTATCGTTCCGGGGGGAACCGAGATTATCATATCCTCGGCGGTTGCACCGTGGAACTTACCGCCCTTGCCGTTTTCAC
This sequence comes from Clostridia bacterium, assembly GCA_017648085.1. Lineage (GTDB taxonomy): Bacteria > Bacillota > Clostridia > Oscillospirales > CAG-272 > UBA1740. The sequence continues at coordinate 1,796 of JAGCJI010000122.1, forward strand.
CGTTTTGGGCGATGAATTTGTGCTTGTAGCGGAAGGCGAGAAGCGTGTTAGTGCCTTGGTCTACACGGAAAATGATATTACCGCCGTGACCGCCGTCACCACCGTCGGGGCCTCCGTGAGAAACATATTTCTCACGTCTGAAGGAGACCGCACCGTTACCGCCGTCGCCCGCTTTTACATATATTTTTACGTTATCAACAAACATTTTTTTACCTCCTTTATAAAAACAAAGAGATCAAAGTCCATATTCTTCAAGTATTTTTTTCCATTCCGAAAGGTCATGATATACGGCATCGGCTTTTGCTCCGCAGATAAGCGGAGTGGGAAGTCCTTCTTCGTATATTGCAATACACGCGCCCGCATTTGCTTTGTTTGCGGCGATAAGTCCGAGAGTTCCGTCTTCAAAAACGATACAGTCAGATGCTTTAAGTCCTATTTTTGAAGCCGCGTATTCGTATATTTCGGGATCGGGCTTGCATTTAACCTTGTCATCTGCACAAACGATATGCTCTCTGTCAAACCATTCTGCAAGATCAAGGTTTTCATTGTAAAACGAAATATTGTCCATACCTGCGCCTGTTGCAAGACAGTAGGGAATATTGTTTTCCTTGAGGTAGCTCAAAAGAGCGCGAGCTCCGTTAGAATAGTCCATAGTAAAGGGCGGAGTAAGGCAGCATTCATAGTAGTAGCCTTCTTTTTCTCTTGCGAAGCGTTTGCAATCCTCAGTTGTTGCATTTGAGTCAAAATATTCTTTGTATATTACTTCATTTGAAAGACCGAAAAGATTTGTGATTATCTCCTGGGGGGAGGGGACAGCCATGCCTCTGTTGGCATAGCATTTTTCAAAAGCCTTTACGTGACAGTCGGTGTCAAAAAAGAGTGTACCGTTAAAGTCAAATAAAACTCCCCTTAATTGTTTTTTTGTACTCATTTTTCATCACCCTTCATTCGTATGATAAGGCGTATCGGAGTACCAACGAAGCCAAAGGTCTCACGCAGACAGTTTTCGAGATATCTCTGGTAAGAGAAATGGAAAAGCTCTGCGTTGTTACAGAAGATAACGAACGTAGGAGGTGCTACCGATATCTGCGTCATATAGTATATCTTGAGTCGTCTGCCCTTGTCGGAGGGAGGCTGAACTCGCATCGTGGCTTCGGCGAGTACCTCGTTGAGCATACCCGTGCTTATACGGTTGTGAGAGTGCGCAAACACCTGCTCGATATGATCGAAAAGGGTGTTTATTCTTTGACCCGTAAGAGCTGAAACGTAGGCTATCGGCGCATAGGGCATATATGCGAGCGACGTGCGTATTTTTTCGTTGAAGCGGTTAGTGGTAGAGTTATCCTTTTCGATAGAATCCCACTTATTTACGACTATAATCGAAGCCTTACCCGCCTCGTGCGCAATACCCGCTATCTTTTCGTCCTGCTCGGTAATTCCCGTGGCTGCGTCTATCATTATAAGGCAGACGTCGGCACGCTCAACCGCCATGTGCGCACGGAGAACGCTGTATTTTTCTATCTTATCGTTTATCTTCGACTGACGGCGAATACCTGCTGTGTCGATGAAGGTGTATTTTTTACCGTTTATAACGACCTGCGTATCAACCGCATCACGTGTCGTTCCCGCAATATCCGAAACGATAAGGCGGTTTTGACCGATTATCTTATTGATTATCGAGGATTTGCCCGCATTAGGCTTACCGATAACGGCAACCTTTATGTTGTCGTCGTCCTCCTCAGCGCCTACGTTGGC
>JAGCJI010000123.1 GCA_017648085.1 Clostridia bacterium
CTTAAAACCTCCGAAAAACGCGGCACGGTATCCTCTGTACCGCCAATTTTGATCTTTGCAAGCTCATCGGAACTCTTGCTTTTTACAAGCTCGGGAATGCCCGCAACTCGCTCAAGGCTCGGGTCGTGAAATACCACCAGCTCACCGTCACCCGAAAGGCGCACGTCAAGCTCAATTCCGTGTCCCGCGTCCACCGCTTTTTTAAAGGCAGTCATTGAATTTTCGCACACGCCCCTGCCGTGGAGTCCGCGGTGAGCGTATTTATGGGCAAGGAACTTATCCATCTCCACCCTCTTTTTGCCGGGCTTTGCAAGAAAGATGTAGGTAATTACCGAAAGGAGGAGAAACGCTCCTATGCAAATTAAAACTATATAGATCGGGTGCATTTTAATCTCCGTCTACGTCAAGGCTTTCAAGGACGCCTTTTTGCTCAGGCTTCGAGTCGCCGTGTTTTACAAAAATCATAGTTACGAACGCGCAAGCTGCAAAAATCGTTGCATAAGGGAACAGTTTAGTCATACCAAACGAGTCCATCACGAATCCCGAAAGCACGGGAGTTAGGGTTTGTGCAGCCATTGACGCAGTATAATAGAATCCGGTGTATTTTCCTACGTCGCTGCCCTTTGCAAGCTCGACTACCATTGGGAAGGAGTTTACGTTTATCGTTGCCCAACCAATTCCTGCCGCAACGAAAAGAAGCGTCATAACTATAAGAGGCGTTCCGTTTCTCATAAACGAAGCTATGAAGAAAGCGGACGTCAGAATGGTAACACCAATCAGAATTGCCTTTTTCCTGCCTATCTTTGAGGATATAATACCAACGGGTATGAAGGCAATAAGTGCCGCAACGTTTGCAACGAGAAGAGTTGAATTGTAATCAAGGTTAAGAACTTGACCGGCATATACGGAATATTTGCTGGTAACGGCATTGTAACCGAAGTACCAGAGCGCAACAGAGCCGAGAATAAAGATGAGAGAGCGAAGCTCCGGTTTTGTAAGACCTGCCTTCTTGCCGCTCTCTGCGACGGGCTCTTCAATTATACCCATCGCCGCGCTTTCAGCTTCCATATCGCTGACAAGTTTTCTTTCGCGGACCGTTAACATAAACACCAAAAGGCAAGTGAACATCACGATGCCTATTATGAGGAAGTAGGGGAAGTACTTCATATAAGTGTTTTTCACCCCGCCCGTTCCGAGAATCATGCCGACCACCAGCGTAAGACTGCCGCCAAGCGTTCCCATCAGATTGATTATAGCATTACCCTTGGAGCGCAGGGGCTTCGGCGTTACGTCCGGCATAAGCGACACCGCCGGCGTCCTGAACGTCGCCATTGAAAGCAGCAGCAGGAACAGAATTGCAATAAACCAAATCAACGCGGACGGATCCTTTGCCGTTATCTCATTGTAAATATACGACTGTCTTGCGGGAACTACGTAATCGGTGTAAGCGTCCGTTGGCTTTCCGTCCTCACCAACCATTTCAATGCCGACGAATTCCTCTTTGGTAAACTTTTCTTTAAGCTCAAAGGTATCTCCGTCGGGAGTTTTCAGCTTGCCGGGATATTCGTAATCGTAAAGCATCTCTCTTACAGATACCGATTCCAAATCTTTTACCTCGCCGAGCTTTTTAAGCTGTGCATTGTCAACTATCGACAGCGATATAAACAGCGATGCCGCCACAATCGTTCCAACGAGGACAAAGGGGGTTCTTCTGCCCATTTTGGACTTGCACTTATCCGAAATGATGCCAAAAAGAGGCAACATAAACAGCGCAAGAATATTGTCGAGTGCCATGATGATGCCGGAGACCGTCTGACTTATGCCGAATCGGTCTGTGAGAATTTTAGGAATAATAGTGTCGTATGCCTGCCAGAATGTGCTTATCAAAAAGAAAGCAAATCCAACGAGTATCGTTCTTTTGTAGTTAAGCTTCATAACAAAACCTTTCTCGCATAGGCGAAAATATTTAGCAAAAGATATTTTAACATATAAATATATTTTTGTCAATGACGGAGCTATTATGTATTATTGACTTTTTTGTTAAAAAGGAGTATACTCATATTTGTGATATTTTTAACTCATAAATTTTTGCAAAGCAGGAAAAGGGGGGCGCAATGAAGCTTCACGAATATAAGCCCGGCACAGCTGTGGAAGGCGACGGCTATGTGATCGCCCTCGGTTTTTTTGACGGGGTGCACGCGGCACACCGTATGCTTATCGCCACGGCAAAAAAAATAGCCGATGAGGCGGGACTTCCCCTCGCCGTTTTTACCTTTCGCGCGGAGGATACGCGACTGAAATCGGGAATAAGGATATACGGCACCGAACAAAAGCTTGAGATTTTCAAGTCGCTTGGCGTAGACCTTACCGTTCTTGCAGACTTCGGCTCGGTAAGCGAGCTGTCTGCGGAGGACTTCGTAAGCTACTCGCTCCTCGGCGATATGAAATGTCGCGTCGCAGTTGCCGGCTTTGATTACCGCTTCGGCAAGGGAGCTATGGGTGACGCCAATCTTCTTCACCGTATGCTCACCGAGGCGGGAGCTGAATTTGTGATAGAGGACGAGCATAAAATAGACAACGAGAAGATTTCCACCACGAAGATCAAGGAGCTGCTTGAAGGCGGCAAGGTTGAGGAGGCAGGCCGTTATCTCGGAATGCCGTATTTTACACGAACGACCGTGACCCACGGAATAGGGCTCGGAAAAAAGCTCGGCTTCCCCACCTTTAACGGTGACGGCACTCCCTCGCTGGCACGCGGTGTGTATCGAACGGCGGTAACGATTGCAGGCAAGCTCTACCACGCGATAACGAACGTCGGCACTTGCCCTACGTTTGGGGAGCGAGAGGTGCATGACGAAACCTTTGTTATAGACTTTGAGGGTGACCTTTACGGTCAAACGGTTTACACGTATTACCTCGGCTATTTGAGGGAAGAAAAGGCGTTTTCGGACTCAAACGAGCTGATTTTGCAAATAAAAGTTGACAAAAACAGGGCAATTAAAGAAAATGGAGATTTAAAATGGCTGGAAATTGGACTAAACTTACAGTAACAGTTTTAACGGAAAGGCTTGATGAAGCAGCTGCCGTTATGAGTATGATAGACGCGGGAATTATGATTGAGGATTACAGCGACTTTTCCTTTTCGGGAATGTATGGAGAGCTTGTAGACGAATCAATTCTCAACGCGGATACGACGTCGGGGAAGGTGTCGGTTTTTCTTTCCGAAGATAAGCCCGTAGGCGAATGCATATCATTTTTAAAGGAGCGCTTCTCCGCGCTCGGAATCGACGCGGCGATAACCACCGACGGTATGAATGAGGACGAGTGGGCAGAAAGCTGGAAGCAGTATTACAAGCCGATTCCGCTCGGCAGAGTAACTATCGTTCCCGCCTGGGAGGAATACAAAGCGGCGGAGGGCGAAATAATCATTCGTATGGATCCCGGTATGGCGTTTGGAACGGGCACGCACGAAACCACGCGCCTGGTCATGAAAATTATGCAGGATGAGCTTCGCGGCGGCGAGCGTGTGCTTGACATCGGCACCGGCTCGGGAATTCTATCCATTTGTGCCTCAAAGCTCGGCGCAAAAAGCGCAAACGCATACGATATA
>JAGCJI010000124.1 GCA_017648085.1 Clostridia bacterium
GTACCCGTCATACCCGAAAGCTTTGAGTACATACGGAAATAGTTTTGGAACGTGATAGTCGCAAGGGTCTTATTTTCCTTTTCTATCTTTACGCCCTCTTTTGCCTCAATAGCCTGATGAAGTCCGTCATTGTAACGTCTGCCGGGCATAAGACGGCCTGTAAAGGTATCAACGATGATGACCGCGCCGTCCTTGAGGATATAGTCAACGTCGCGCTTCATTACGCCGCGCGCTTTGATCGCATTATTAAGGTGGTGGAGAATATTACCGTTTTCCGCATCGGAAAGGTTGTCGATTCCAAAGAATCTTTCTGCCTTCTCAATGCCCGCGCGAGTGAGCACGGCCGTGCGCGCCTTCTCGTCTACGATATAGTCCTCGGTGTATGAGTCGGTGTCCTCCTTTGAGTCAAGCTCCTTTATTACGTGCTTTGTAAAGGTTCTTACGCACTTGTCAGCTCTGTCGTAAAGGTCGGTGGACTGCGCGCCGGAGCCCGAAATGATAAGGGGAGTTCTCGCCTCGTCTATAAGTATTGAGTCAACCTCGTCTACTATTGCAAAATTCTGACCGCGCTGTACCATGTTCTTCTTGTAAAGAACCATATTATCACGCAGGTAGTCAAATCCGAGCTCGTTGTTGGTTGCGTAAGTAATGTCTGCGGAATATGCCGCAACCTTTTCATTTTGATCCTGACCGTGAACGATAAGTCCCGTCGTAAGACCGAGGAAACCGTAGACTCTGCCCATTTCCTCACTGTCACGGGTTGCAAGGTAATCGTTTACGGTTACGATGTGTACACCCTTTCCGGTGAGTGCGTTGAGGTAGGCGGGCAGGGTAGCAACAAGAGTTTTACCCTCACCTGTACGCATTTCTGCAATACGGCCCTGGTGGAGGAGTATACCACCCATAAGCTGAACGCGGAAGGGACGCTTGCCAAGAACGCGGGTATCAGCCTCTCTTACAAGTGCAAATGCCTCGGGGAGAATATCGTCAAGTGTTTCGCCACCGTTGAGCCTACCCTTGAGAATATCTGTGTATTCTCGCATTTCCTCGTCGGACATAGCGGCAAAGGTGGGGGCGAGTGATTCTATTTTATCTACTACGGGAGTGAGCTTTTTAATTTCTTTCTCACTGTAAGTACCGAAAATTTTTTTGAAAAGACCCATTTTTCCTCCGCGTGGGCGTGCTCGCTCACGCACGTAAAATAATTATTCATTTTATTATAGCACACGTCGCAGAAAAAATAAATAAATTTTTGTAAATATTTTAAAATATTTTTTATGCGTGGACGTTTGTACTTGAAAAAACGTGGGTTAAGGTGTATAATGATGTAGAACAAATTGCCAATGGAGTTTTTATGGGACGAATAAACATTGTTCTTCACGAGCCGGAGATACCTCAGAATACGGGCAATATATCAAGGACTGCCGCCGTAACCGGTGCAGCACTTCATATGATACGTCCTTTCGGCTTTGAGATAACGGATAAGCATTTAAAGAGGGCAGGGCTTGACTATTGGGACAAGCTTGACGTGACCTATTACGATAGCTTTGAGGAATTTCTTGAAAAGAATCCGGGGGCTGAGCTTTACTACTTCACAGCGCGCGGAAGTATATGCTATGCGGACGTGGAATACCCCGACGGCGCCTACCTTGTTTTTGGCAAGGAGTCCGTGGGACTTCCCGAGAGCATTGTCAGCGCAAACCCAGACAGATGTGTCAGAATACCTATGCTCCCGACCCTAAGATGTCACAACCTTTCAAACTCTGTGGCGATTGCCGTATATGAGGTTTTAAGACAGGGCGGCTTCGAAGGAATGAGTATGGAAAGATAAATAATCGGCCTCGTTGACGCCAGACGAGGCCGATTTTGTGTATTTCTTGCTTTTGTGTATAAAAAAGGCTGAAATAAGATGCGTTTTTATATTGACTTGGGCGGAAAAATATAGTACAATTACATTGTAAAAAAGAAAGCACCCCGCGTTTTGGGGTGAAAAGGAGATAAATATGACGAAAATTGATATTTTTTCCGGCTTCCTTGGTGCCGGAAAGACCACACTTATCAAAAAGCTTCTTAACGAAGCATATGCCGGTGAGAAGGTCGTTCTTATAGAAAATGAGTTTGGTGAGATCGGAATTGACGGCGGCTTCCTTAAGGACGCCGGCATTGAGATTACCGAGATGAACTCCGGCTGTATCTGCTGCTCACTTGTCGGTGATTTCGCGGCAGCGCTTTCAAAGGTGTTCACAGAATATGCTCCCGACAGAGTTATTATCGAGCCCTCCGGAGTAGGTAAGCTTTCCGACGTTATCAAGGCCGTAAAGGGTGTCGAGACCGAGGATGCAAAGCTTAATGCAACCGTTACGGTCGTGGATGCAGGCAAGTGCAAAATGTACCTCAAGAATTTCGGAGAATTTTTCGGTGATCAAATTGAAAATGCTGCTACCGTTGTATTCTCTCATACCGACGTTGCAAAAGCTGACAGATGCGAGGATGCGGTAAAGCTTGTACGCGAGCATAACAGCAAAGCTGTTATTATTACAAC
>JAGCJI010000125.1 GCA_017648085.1 Clostridia bacterium
AACAGCTACGTTCTCGCGAGTAAGTATGTAAAGCTTTATATTAGCAACGTTGTGGCATGCAAAACACAATCTATAACTACCGCTAATTCGCAGACTCTTTATCTTGACGGTGCGGACGCGGAGTATATGCGCGGTAAGCGCGTTCTTATCGTTGACGATGTTATCAGCACCGGTGGCTCGCTTCTCTCACTTGAAAATCTCGTCAAGCAGTCGGGCGGCGAGATAGTCGGTAAAATGGCAATACTTGCCGAGGGCGATGCAATTGGCCGCAAGGATATTACATATCTTGCGCCCTTGCCGCTTTTCGACAAAAACGGCAATCCCCTTTGATACGGGCTATGTATTTAACTCGAACCAAATAAAAAACAAATGAGGTACTGTGAATTCAGCACCTCATTTTGATTTTGTTAAAATTTAGAGGAACTAATGCTGAAAAACTGCGGTTTTCTCCGTTTTCATTTTATCCTCCCTTTCTCGCTCTACGTACGCTTGTACGCCTTGCGCTCCTCAGCCCACTAAATCCACTCGCCCACGGCGATGCATATATGTAAAAGGTACCATGCAAAAGCACAGTACCTTTTTTTATATTATTTAAGATGCTTTGCAATAACTTCCTTGACGCCTGCGATTACGCGCTCAATGTGGTAGGGCTCCCACGATGGATGAAGGAAGAGGCTGACGGTCTGGTCGCGAAGCGATGCCGCAACGGGACAGTCGTTCTTTGAGTATTCAACTGCCTTCGGGTCGGTGTACTCCTTCGACTTGAAGGGGAACTGTGCCGTACCGAAGCCGATACCCTCTGCGTATGCTCTCTCTTTATATGCCTCGGGCCAAAGGATACCGCTGCAGGGGATTCCTATGTCGATAAGCTCCTTGATGAAATCCTTTGCGGTGATATCAAGAACGTTAAGGTCGATAAGAATGGGATACCACCAGTAGGAGTTGCGGCGGTTTTCGGGGTTATGGGGAACAGCCTTAATACCCTTAAGACCGATGAACGCTTCGTCGTACATTTTCGCGTAGTCAAGGCGGCGCTTAAGGTTCCAGGAGTCAAATCTGCGAAGCTCGCAGATGCCTATCATAGACTGCATCTCGGTCATACGGTAGTTAAATCCGACACGGTTGTGTATGTAGGGCAGCTTTTCTTCAAGCGCAAGCATATTCATTCTGGTGCGAACGTCGTATCCGTGGTCGCGGAATGAGCGACACTCCCAGCCGAGATCCTCGTTGTTGGTAACGACCATACCACCCTCACCGCCGGTGGTGAAGTGCTTGGACTGGCAGAAGGAGAAGCATCCTACGTCGCCTATCATACCCGCTTTTTTGTCACCAAATGTACCGCCGAAGCACTGTGCGCAGTCCTCAACGACGTAAAGGTTGTGTTTTTTTGCAATTTCCATGATCGGGCCCATATCTGCAACGCCGCCGTAAAGGTGAACTACGATAATAGCCTTGGTTCTTTCTGTAATAAGGGGCTCGATGCATTTCGGATCAAGTGTATGCTCCTCGGTTACGTCAGCAAACACGGGAATAGCGCCCGCCTGTACTACGGAGAAGGAGGAAGCGATAAAGGAGTAAGAGGGGACGATAACCTCGTCGCCGGGGCCAACACCAAGTGCGGCAAGTGCGATGTGAAGCGCGGCAGTTCCGTTGGTGCAGGAAATAGCCATCTTCGCGCCGATCCACTTTGCAAATTCTTCTTCAAACTGCATACCAAGCTTGCCGGTCCAGTAATTTACGCGTCCGCTTTTCAAAACCTTCGTTACCTCATCGGGTACTTCGGGTGCAAACTGCGGCCAACCGGGGAAGCCTATTTCCTCAACGCCGGTGCCGTTCATAACGAGTTCTTTTTTAGCCATAACTAGCCCTCACTTTATTTATTTTTACTAAAAAGATTTTATCATGGGCAAAAAAGAAAGTCAATATGTATAAACGCTTTAGCGACAAGGTGTGGAAATAATGTTAAAAAACAGGCACGATTTGTCTATTGTTTGACCTATGTTTAATGGCCTCACGGCATTTTTGATAAAAAAGCGAGGCTGTCGAAAAATGACAGTCTCGCTTTAAACTATTTAATTGAATCAACGAACCTGCACGCCGCCAGTGCCGCAACCGCGCCGTCTGCCGTTGCCGTGGTTACTTGGCGTATTGCCTTGGTTCTGCAGTCACCCGCAACGAAAATTCCGGCCTCAGCACCCGTCGGCACACAGTCCTCTCCGGCTTCGATATATCCGTAGCCGTTAAGGTTGACTTGATTTTTGAACGGTTCGTTTTCGGGAACTTGGCCTATTGCCACGAACATTCCGTCAATATAAAGCTCGCGTGTGTCGCCGCTCTCGGTATTCTTAATTTTAATTCCTCTGAATCCGTCGCCGCCGATTATGTCGGTTACTACGGTGGAAAGAATTGCTTCAACGTTGTCACGGCTGTCAAGTCGACTGACAAGGTTTTTCTCACCTGTAAAGAAGGCGAGGTTTTGAATAACGTAAACCTTTGTCGCGATATCCGCCAGCATATTTGCCTCTTGCAGCGCGGTGTTTCCGCCGCCGATTATCGCAACGGTTTTGTCACGGTAAAACGCGCCGTCGCAAACTGCACAGTAGGAAATACCATCACCCGTGTAGCACTCTTCGCCCGAAAGACCGAGCGTCCTGTGCTTTGAGCCTGTCGCGATTATAACGCTTTTCGCCGTCTTTTCACAGCTCTCGCACTTCACGGTGTACGCGCCCGGCTCGCCCGTTATACCCACTACCGTGTCAAATTCTATCTCTGCGCCCTGCGCCATTGCCTGCGAGAGAAGACGCTCGCCAAGCTCGCTTCCGCTTATTTCTTCAAAGCCGGGATAGTTTTCAACTCTCGGAGAGTGGGTGATCTGTCCGCCGAAGGTTTCCTTTTCGATTACGAGAACGCTCTTCTCGGCGCGCCGCGCGTAAAGCGCGGCGGTAAGTCCTGCCGGTCCTGAGCCTATGATGATTATATCATACATAAGAATTATTTTGCCCTTTCGGTAAATGCTCTGATATTTGAAAGGTTAGCAATTCTCTCTGCCTTGCCGCCCGAGATATAAACTACCGTGGGAGCCTGGGTTACACCGAACTCACGAACGAGCTCGGGATTGTCGTTTGCGGAGAGCTTTTCGTATTTTATGCCCGCTTTATCAAGGAACATTGCAGCAGCCTTGCAGTTTGGGCAGGTGGGGGTGGAGAAGAGGATGACTCTGTCCGCCTCTTTCGTTTCGCATGCGCACTCGCAGCCCTCGCTTGCCTTTTCGGTCAAGGGAGCTTTGCTGCCGAACTTGTCGGGAGTATAAACCTTACGGCTCTTGTATTCCTGTGATTTTCCGTCGTTCCAGTTCTGAACGGGGCGGTAGTATCCGGTGATACGGCTGTAAACCTCCGTCTTTTCACCGCACTCGGGGCAGGTAAATGCCTCGCCGGCAATATAGCCGTGGCTCTTACATACCGAATATGTGGGGGAGAGGGTGTAATAGGGAAGCTTGTAGTTTTCCGCAATAGTTCTGATAAGGGTAGCCGCGCTCTTCCACGTGGGTAATTTTTCGCCGAGGAATGCGTGGAATACCGTGCCCGAGGTGTAGAGGGTTTGCAGGTCGTCCTGAATGTCAAGCGCAGCAAAGATGTCGTCGGTGTAGCCAACGGGCAGGTGAGAGGAGTTGGTATAATAGGGGGTCTCGTTCTTCGCGGGATCGGATGCCGTGATGATGTCCGGGTATCTTCTTACGTCGTGCTTTGCAAGGCGGTAAGAGGTGGACTCTGCAGGGGTAGCCTCAAGGTTGTAGAGGTCGCCGTACATTTCCTGATAGTCGGAAAGGCGGTCGCGCATATGGTTAAGAACCGCTTTGGAGAACTCCTGCGTTTCCTTGTGAGTCATATCCTTTCTGATCCACTTCGCGTTAAGACCAACCTCGTTCATACCGACAAGTCCTATGGTGGAGAAGTGGTTGTTGAACGTGCCGAGGTAACGCTTCGTGTAGGGATAAAGTCCCTCGTCAAGAAGCTTCGTAATAACGCCGCGCTTTATTTTAAGTGAGCGTGCGGCAATATCCATAAGATGATCAAGGCGCTTGTAGAAGTCTGCCTCGTCGGTTGCAAGATATGCGATTCTCGGCATATTTATGGTAACAACGCCGACAGAGCCGGTGCTCTCACCGCTACCGAAGAAGCCACCCGACTTCTTGCGAAGCTCACGGAGATCAAGGCGGAGTCTGCAGCACATGGAACGAACGTCGGAGGGTGCCATATCCGAGTTGATGTAGTTGGAGAAGTAGGGAGTACCGTACTTTGCGGTCATCTCGAAGAGAAGCTTGTTGTTCTCGGTCTCGGACCAGTCAAAG
>JAGCJI010000126.1 GCA_017648085.1 Clostridia bacterium
GGTAAGAGTCCAATCGGCATTTTCGTAAAGCCGTACGTACCCCTCCTCTTCAAGACGGCGGGAAAGCTCTCCTACCGTGTGATATGCCGTCGGGGAATTCTTTATAAAGCTAAAAAGCTCGCAATTTGCGTTCATTTTCGTTTCTCCAAGTGCTTTTTTATTTATTTTACAACTTTTATATAAAAAAGTCAACTTTGCGGTTGAAAAATTCGGGCGTTTGTTGTAAAATATAACGTGAAGTATAAAAAAGAGGTGAAAAGCTTTGATTTTACCCGAATACAAGGATGCCGAGAAGGTATTTTATTTTTTTGAGGAAATATCAAAAATTCCGCACGCGTCGGAAAACACAGGACCTATTGCCGACTGGCTTGTGGCGTTTGCCAAGGAACGCGGACTGTGGTACTATCGCGACGGGAAGAACAACGTTATAATAAGGAAGCCGGCAACGGCAGGATATGAAAAACGCCCGACCGTTATATTCCAAGGTCACACCGATATGGTTGCCGACAAGGTCGCCGGCTGTAATATTGATATGAGCCGCGAGGGACTGCAAATATATCGCGACGGTGATTTTATTCGCGCGGAGGGCACGACGCTTGGCGGTGACGACGGTGTTGCGCTTGCATATGCGCTTGCCGTGCTTGATTCAAGCGATATTGAGCATCCGGAATTTGAGGCTCTGTTCACCTCGGACGAGGAGATAGGATTGCTTGGTGCAACGGCGCTTGATGCTTCGGTGCTGCACGGAAAAATTCTCGTCAATATCGACTCCGACGAGGAGGGCGTATTCACGGTAGGATGCGCCGGAGGACTTCGTGTTGATATGACGGTAAACGGAAAGCTTATGGCTGACGAAGCAACGAAGTATAGACTTGGCGTAAGCGGTCTTATTGGCGGACACAGCGGTACTGAAATAGACAAGGGGCGTGAAAATGCCATTAAAATTCTTGCCGAAATTCTCTCTGCCACAAGCGACGTGCGAATCGTTACAATTTCGGGCGGAAATGCAGACAATGCGATTCCGAGATATGCCGAGTGCGTATTCTCCTCGAATAAAGCCGACTCGCTTTTCGGAAAAATAGAGGAAGCGAAGGCTAAATACGGGGTGCGTGAGTCAGGTATTGAAATTCTGCTTGAAGCGGCGGGGGTGAGCGGTGCTTCATTTGACGCCGACACGAGCCGAAAAGTGCTTGAAATCATTAGCAAAACACCTAGCGGCGTTTACAAAATGAGCGAGGAAATTTCAGGACTTCCGGAAACCTCATCAAACCTTGGTGTAGTAGTAACAGACGGGGGGCGTGTCACGATTTCGACCTCCGTACGTTCGTCAAAAAACAGCGAAAAATCAAAGCTCGTCGCCATTATCCGCGAGATTTCCGACTCGTACGGAGCCGGCTTTGGCACGAGGGGTGAGTATCCCGCGTGGGAATACAAGGCGGACTCATATTTGCGCGAGCTTATGAAGAAAACCTACACCGACCTTTACGGAAAAGAGCCGAAGGTCATTATCATTCACGCAGGTCTTGAGTGCGGAATTTTCGCAGACAAGATAGAGGGGCTCGACTGTGTTTCAATAGGCCCTGATAACTTTGACATTCATACACCGAGCGAGAGGCTGTCAATATCCTCTACAGCGAGAGTGTGGGAATATTTAAAAGAACTTCTCAAACGTATTTAAGGAGATATTATGAACAAGACAAGACTTAAAAAGTATGCCGCGCTGATTGCGAAATGTGGCGTAAACGTACAGAAGGGACAGGAGGTCATAATCTCCGCAGACCTTGACCAGCCGGAATTCGTGAAGCTCCTCGTCGACGAATGCTACAAGGCGGGCGCAAAGCGCGTACGCGTTGAGTGGGGATATCAGCCACTCACGAAATCTCACGTAAAGTACTGCTCGGAAAAGGTTCTTTCCACCCTTGAGGAGTGGGAGATACAGAAATGGGAGCATCAGGCAGAGGTTCTGCCCTGCAAGATCTATCTCCTTTCAGAAGATCCCGACGGTCTTAAGGGCATGAATCAGAAAAAGTTCGCAAAGACGTCCGCGGCTCGCTCTAAGATTATCAAGCCGATCAGAAACAAGATGGAGAACAAATATCAATGGTGTATCGCAGCCGTGCCCGGAAAGGGCTGGGCGAAGAAGGTGTTCCCGGGTGAGCGCACCTCGGTGGCTATGGAAAAGCTCTGGGAAGCTATACTTTCCACCTCACGCGTTTACGACGATCCCATTCTTGAATGGAAAAATCACAACGAGAGCCTTGCCGGCAGATGCGAATATCTCAACTCGCTCGGCATCAAGGAGCTTGAATACAAGGCAAAGAACGGAACCGATCTTCGCGTAGGACTTATTCCCGATGCACTTTTCTGTGCGGGCGGAGAGAAGGCAGCAGGCTCCGGCATATACTTTAACCCCAACATTCCCACCGAGGAAACCTTTACATCACCCAAAAAGGGTGAAGCAGAGGGTATCGTTTATTCCTCCCTGCCCCTTTCCTACGGCGGTCAGCTTATCGAAAACTTCTGGATGAGATTTGAGGGCGGCAAGGTCGTTGAAGTCGGTGCAGAGAAAAACGTTGAACTGCTTCGCGAGATGATTGCTATGGACGAGGGCGCGGCGTATCTCGGTGAATGTGCGCTCGTTCCCTACTCCTCCCCCATCAGAGAGAGCGGAATTCTCTTCTACAATACCCTTTTTGATGAGAACGCCGCATGCCACCTTGCAATCGGCAGAGGATTTTCAAACGTGCTTCGAGACTACGAGAATCTTTCAGACGAGGAAGCGAAGGCGAAGGGCATAAACGATTCTATCACCCACGTTGACTTTATGATAGGCACGAGCGATCTTTCGATAGTAGCCATAACACACGACGGACGGCGCGTTGAAATTTTCCGCGACGGAGAATGGGCGTTTTAATTAACATTCAATAGGAGAGCTGCTATGATATTTGCCGAAATTTGTGAAATTATAATGGTTGTAAGCTTCGGCTTTTCCTGGCCGTTTAACGTTGTAAAGTCCTACAAGGCGAGAACTACCAAGGGAAAAAGCTTATCATTCCTCTACCTTATTCTCTTCGGTTACGTTGCGGGAATTACCTCAAAGCTCGTTGTTTTCAATCCTGCAAAGTGGTACGTTTTGATGTTCTACGTTCTCAACTTCATAATGGTTGCGGCAGACTTGTGTCTTTACGCAAGAAATTACCGACTCGACAAGAAAGCCGGAAAAAATAAATAAATCCGATTTTAAAAAGGTACTGTGTTTTTCGCACAGTACCTTTTTCGTTACTTTGATATGAACATCTGCGTCCAATAGCTGCCGTTCTGGACGTAGCCGACGCCTATGTGGGTGAAGGTCGGGTTAAGTATATTTGCTCGGTGTCCCGAGGAATTCATCCAGCCCGTGACGACAGCGGTGGGAGTTTTATAGCCTTTTGCAATATTTTCGCCTGCGGTTTTATATTTTATCCCGAAGCTCTTCATCATTTGGAAGGGCGAGCCGTACGTGGGACTCGTATGAGAGAAATAATTGTTTTTCCTCATATCCTCGGATTTATATCTCGCAACGCGGGAAAGCTCCCAATCCGAAGAAAGCGGCTTTAAGCCTTGCTTTGAGCGTTCTACATTTACAAGCCGTACGACCTCTCTCATAATCGGCGACGGCGGTATCAGCGGTGGGTATCGTTATGATATCGCCGGGATATATGAGGTCGGGATTTTTGATTGACGGATTTGCCGCCTTCAATTCGCTGACACCCACCTGATGCCGCGAGGCAATACGCCAGAGAGTGTCACCCTTGACCACGGTATAGCTCGCGGCACTTACACCGAATGCGAAAACCGTGAGGGCGGCGACAACTCCCGATACGAAAGTTAAGAATCTTTTCATTATAAATACCTCCTTACAGTTACGTTAAAATTGTAGCATAAACGCTCACGCGATTTCAAATACAATATAAGGAAGGGGTGGAAGCGAGGCGGGCGGCAGGCGCAAATATCCCTTACAGAGCGGTGATTGTCCTTAACTGAGAATAAAAAAACGGAAGAGGCAGTAAAATCTACCTTTTCCGTTTGTGTTATATTATGCTTTACGCCTCTCTCGGATACGCCTTATAGAGATGGACGATATTAAGATCCTCCTCCATATCAAGACCATGAGAGCCACATCCGCCGTCGATTTCGTGACAACCGTGGTCCATTGCGAAGCCGACGAGTGTGTTATGTCCCTTCCAATGTCTTTCAACCATATTACAGAAGGTGGTGTAGGATGCGACGTTCATACGCGCTTCACCGAGCGAATAAACGCTTTCGGGGCCGTACTTATGCATATAGGAGTCATAGTTTTTATTGTAGACTACAATAAAGTCATGCTTATCCTCCATGATAAGCTCTGCCGCCTTGGCATTGATCTCCTCGCAGGTGCGGAAGAAGAAGTAGTCCATATCCCTTTCAAGAAAGATATTGGCGATGCTGCTCTGGGGGTCGGCGATCACGGCAACCTTTTTACCGGCTCTGATAAGCGCGTCAAAGATGGTGTCGATGGTGATAACCGGCTTTTCGTAAGCGCGGATGCCGTGCACCTCGGGCTGTGCACCGGTATACATAGTACCGAAGCATACGGGTGTCACAGAGGGCATAACAGTGCGGAAGGGCACTTCAATATCCATCCACTCCTGCGCTCTGAGGAACATGGGCGCATATTTTTCGTATATCCACTGAGCAATAGCGTCGGGGTTATACATAAGTATTCTGTCAGCCTTTTCTCCACCGAACTTTTCGTCGACGAAGGCTGTGAGAATTTCGTTTGCGGGGGCGGCACACTTCGGTGCTTCGATTCCCATTGCGTATGCAAGGGCGGCACAGAGAGTATCAATTGAATTTTCGTTTAACATGTCAGACCTCCAAAATTACTGCTTCCATTTAGGCTCGGTGGGAAGAAGGGTTTCAAAGTATGCTATATTCTTTGCTTCAAGCTCGCCGCGATAGGTTCCGTTAAGGAATGCCTGCATGCTCTCACCAAAGCTTGCCCAAGACTCTGCCTCCTTATCGGGACAGATGGGATAGAATAATGCGCCGTTGTCGTGCGCCGCCTTCATATCACCGGGGGCGTCACCTATCATAAGAACGTGATCCGGCTCGTAGTCACCCTTGAGAGATGCGATAATTTCCTTCTTATTTCCACTCTCCTGTCCCTTTACCGCGTGGATAAGGTGGATAAGCTTATTCTCGCTCCACTCGCGCTCGAGTGCGAGCTGCTGGGTGGCGGAAACGATAACGATGTCGGCGTATTTTGAAAGCTCCTCAAGGCTCTCACGCACGTGGGGGAAAGGAGGAACGCCGTGAACCATCTCGGCAACTCTGTCGTTTACGTTAACGCTCCACGCGATAACGTTTCTGATCTCCTCACTTTCGGGATGCTCGGCAAGATACGCCTCAAGACCGGAGTTACTAAGTGCGCCGCCTTGCGCGATATAGGAGCGAAGCTCTTCCATTTTCGGAGGAGTAAACTCACGCTCAATAACCTCCTTGCGCTCCGCAAGAACCTCAAGGGACTTAAGCAGAGAAAGCAGGCGGTGAATGCCGCGATACGAAGAATACAGGTTAGCAAAATCCCATGCGTCACGGGCGTATTTTGATACGGGCTGAAGCCCAAAATAGTTTATGTATGCGGGACAAAAGCACTCCTTGTGCTTTATTTCCATAGTGTCGAATGCGCATCCGTCAGAGTCGATGCACACAAGAAACTTCTTTTTCATAGCTATCTCCATTAAAGAATGTATTTTTCAAATGCTTCCGCAACGCCGTCCTCGGTATTGATGCCGGTTACGCCGTCTGCAAGCTCCTTGATATAGTCGGGCGCATTACCCATTGCAATTCCGACAGCACTTCTCTTTATGATCTCGATATCGCTCGAGCTGTCACCGATAGCAAAGGTTTCGTCATAGGAAATACCAAGCTTTGAGAGAATGGCATCGGTAGCCTTAAGCTTATCAAGAGTGTAGTGTGAGAACTCAAGGTTAGGGCCTGCACCGGGGCGGGTGTGCTTAATAAAGCCGGTTGCGTTAAGGTCATTATAGATGGACTCCTGCATTTCCTTCGGAATTCCGTAGATGTTCATTTTCTCAACGCCTATACCGTTGTTGAGGAAGTGCTCGGAGGGGCGTTCAACTGCGGTGTAGCAATTGTCGCGAATGTACCATATATGATGCTCGGGCACGATAGACATATTGAAGTTGTCGGAAATTGCCTTCTCAAAGTAGATAGTACCGTCTGCGGCAATTTCGTTGTAAAGTCCCTTTCCCTCAAGCATCTGCATAACACGCGCAGACTCCTCTGCGGGAATGAGGTCCTCGTAAATGCTGGTGTTAAGCTCACGGTCGTACGCTCTTGCTCCGTGGCTGGTTACGAAATAGCGAAGCCCCTCTTGTGTAAGAAGCTGCGGAGGGAGCATATCGTACACGCGGCCCGTGCAGGGTATGATCTGTACTCCCTTTTCAATAGCGCGCTGAAGCGCGGTCATATTGCGAACGGAAATTGCAACCTGGCTTTTTCCGAGCAAAGTTCCGTCCATATCGATAAGAACGGCCTTAATTTTCATGTGTCTATCCTCCAAGTTAAAATCAATACTATAATTATACACGAAAGATATAAAGATGTCAACATATTTTGCCCTACTTTCGGAAAAGAAAATCGCAATATGGCGGAGTTTAAATATATTTTGCAAAAATCGCAGAATGTACTTGATTTTTCCTCAAAAGAAGTGTAGAATATAGGGTGAATGAAAATAAAACACTAGGAGATTTAAAATGGCACTTGTAACAACGAAGGAAATGTTCAAGAAGGCATATGAGGGCGGATACGCTATCGGTGCCTTCAAC
>JAGCJI010000127.1 GCA_017648085.1 Clostridia bacterium
AACCATCTTGGAAAGTCCTCTCTGAGAGTGGAAATCCTTGGGGTTCTTCTTCATGTGCTCGGTAAGGGAGTTGATTCTGTCAGTAAGAATAGCAACCTGTACCTCGGGAGAACCGGTATCTCTCTCATTGATTTTGTACTCTTCAATGATGGCGGTCTTGGTTTCCTTAGAAATCATTTGTCTTCACCTTTCTTTAAAATATTCTCCTGTGCCCCGGTGGAGTGCGGGTGAAAAGCGCAGGCTACGCAAGGATTTTTTCCAAACGGAGCGAGGCCATACACAACACTGCGGCATAGGCCATTGTGTATTATAGCACATACTTTATAAAAAGTAAATACTTTTTGGAAAAATATTTTTATACAACGGGCATATCCGCTCTCGCGCTTTTTTCAATGAGAAAGAAGTAAGGCGAGGTGGGGGAATTGAGAATACGGAATTCCGAGGGGCAGATTTTGAAGCGACTTGTGGTTTTAAAATACTCACGAAGCATTTCCCCCTCAAGCGCGCCCTCCTCGTGACCGGGATATACCGCAACGATAAGAACGCCATCGGGTAGGAGCAAATCTATTGCCGACTCAACCGCCGCCATAGTGGTCTCGCGCATTGTGGTTACCGCCTTCTTACCGCTGCCGGGAAGATAGCCAAGATTAAATATTCCTGCCTTTATCGGCTCGCGCACGAACTCGCGCACCCTATGGTGAGAGGCACATATCAGGGTATAGTTTTCGGGGGCGTTTTCCGAGATAAGTCGCTCCCGTGTCGAATTTATTGCCGCCTCCTGAATATCAAAGGCGTATACCCTGCCCGACTCTCCGACCGTGCGAGAGAGGAAAAGGGTGTCGTTTCCGTTGCCCATCGTGAAGTCAACGGCAACCTCGCCTTCGCCTATATGTTCAAGTATAAAATGCTTATGCAGCTCCTTCAGATCAACCATTCTTAATTTCCTCCAGCTTGCATTCGGGGCGGACGAACGCGGTATAATTCGTTTTGTATATAACGTATCCCGGCTTTGCGCCCTGCGGCTTTTTGACGTTTTTGACCTTGGTGTAATCAACCGCGACAAGATCGCCGCTTGCCTTGGAATAGTATGCCGCCGCCGCGGCAGCCTCCGTGTAATCCTTCTCACTCGGCTCATCGCCGTCGGTCACAAGAATAACGTGCGATCCGGGCAGATCCTTGACGTGAAACCAAATATCCTCCTTTTCGGCGAGGCGGAAGGTCAATTCGTCATTCTGTATATTGTTTCTGCCGACAAGCAACGGGTATCCACCCGAGGTCTTATATTGCATCGGGCGCAGCTTCAGCTTCTTTTGCGGTTTATAGCCGCGCATTTTCGCGGCGTAGCCCGCGCGATACAGCTCGTCACGTATGTCTATAAGGTCCTGCTCGCTCTCGGCGCGGTCAAGGAAGGAGCGGACGCTGTCAAGATATACAAGCTCCTTTTCCCAGATGGCGATCTGCTCGGTGAGGACCGCTTTTGCAGTTTTTGCCTTGCCGTAGAGCTTATACATTTTCTGCGCGTTTTTCGAGGGATCAAGGCGCACGTCGAGCTTTATTTCAAGCTTGGGGCATCCCTCGGTATAGTAATCGTCGGCGATAAAGCTATCCATTCCGCGACGGAGCTTATAAAGATTCGCGGTGATAAGGTCACCCATTTTTTTGTACTCCTCGCCCTTTGCGCTGGAAAGAAGTGCCTCTCTTTGTATAGCGAGCTTGCGCTCGGTTCGTGAGTAGGCGTTTTGAAGCAAGGTTATAAGGTCGTGCGCTCTTTGTCTTATGCGCTCTACCCTATCCTTTTCCGCATAATAGCTGTCAAAAAGCTCACGCAGAGTGGCAAAGTGAGTTATACTTACGCCCGAGAGGTAGGTTATATCCATATAGGAGTAATCCACGGGCTTTCCCTTTTCGTCTACCGCGACGGTCGGCAGATAATCTTCGTCTATAAGCAGCTGCTGCCAGCTTGAAAATACCGAATAGAATTTTTCACGGTCCATATGGCAGACCGGCACGTCGGTAGCACCCGTGGCGCGAAATACAAGCTCGTGGGCAATCTGCGTTGCGATACCGGAATAGGTTGAGGTTATGAATTTTTCACCGCTTCGGTCGGCGGGAAACGCCGCGAGCTTTGCAAAGAATTGCTCTCGGTTTACGTCGGTGGGATCGAGCTTATTTGGCTTATCGGGGATCTGATAAGCAAGTCCCGGAAGAACCTGACGCACGGTACTGTCGGAAAAATCTACAAGCTTTAAGGCGGTGATGATCTTGTCGTCGGAATCAAGGACGATAAGGTTGGCGTATTTGCCCATTATCTCGCATACCAGCTTTTTTTCGGTAGGATATCCCATTTCGTCATAGCAGGAAACCGTAAATTTTGCTATACGGTCAAATCCGGGCTGCTCAACGCGTACAATTCTGCCACCCGTGATATGCTTGCGCAAAAACATACAAAGCGTGGGAGCTTTGAGCGGATTTTCCTTAACGGTGTCGGAAAGCTGAAGCCTTGGGGCGTTCGGGCCGACGTTAAAGACGAGGCGGCGCTGTGTTTTTGCCGCGTGGATCACGAGATCGATCTCGTCGGAGCGTGGCTGAAGCACCTTTTCTATCTTTGCTTCGGGAAACTCCCTTCTATATTCGGTTATAACGGCACGCATCATACAAGCGTCGAACGCCATAGGAGCACCTCCCAAAAAATAATACGCATATATTTTAGCACAACCGACGTAATTAGTCAACACAAAAAGTGCGGCGAGTTTTTGCTCGCCGCAACGGTTATTTTAGGATGAATGCTCCGGTAGTGATTTTAACACCGCTCGGCGTAAGACTTGCGGCGGTGTCGCCGTGGGTAAAGTGAGCCCCCATACCGAGTGCGAAATATGCGTTATACGCCGCAGCGGCAAAAAGGGAGAGCGGAGTCGGCTTTTTTACAGCCTGCCCACAATATGCTGAAAAGTTTAAATTCCCGTCCCCAAAGTAGGAATGTACCACGGCGGTTGGCATCGGGTGTGCTTCCGTAAGAAAGGTGGGCAGTACCTTTCCGTCAAAGCCCTCGTCAGTCGCGGTATGGATCACTCTGTATCTATTCTTCACAAAAACGTCGGCACTTTTGACCTCGCACCCCATAATCTCGCGACTCTCGGTAGAGAGAAGTCTGCATTTAGGTATGTTAAAAGTAAAAAGACCGCCGCCCGTGCAAAATATTTCAATAGATCCATCGGGGGTATCAAACGTGATTTCCGCCAGAGGAAGTCCCCTTTTCAGTGTCAAAAAAGCCGCGGCACAAACCGCGGCTGTATAGTAATCCGCACACTCTCTCCGTCCCGAAGGAGAAGAGGTTACGTAAAAATCAGCGGTAAGTGAGGGGAGCAAAATCACCGCACCGTCCGCGGAGGGTAATTCTTTTTCTTCGCCACGCAGCGAATAAAGGAGATGTTTTTCATCCATTATGCCGATTTGTTCGGGTTTCATTTTCTCACCCCTATCAGCATATGAAAATCAGCGCGTTTTCGTAACCGCCAAAATCAGCTCTTCCTTCGTATTTTTAACCTGTCCCTCGGCAACCATGAGCAAGAGGCGTTTTAATTCCGCCCCGATCTCACTGCCGGAAAGTCCCGCGTACAAGAGGTCGTTGCCCGTAACGGCAAGATCGGATAGTCTGTAAGGAAAATTTGATGCCAAAATCTCGGCTAGTTCCTCGCGCACAGAGTCGCTTACCTCACCGAGAGCTACTTTTAAATCTACTATTCCCTCCGTTATCTCGCTACCGTAATTTATAAGCAAAAGCTTTAATGCAAGCTCGCTTGAAGCGTCCAAGACCGCGCCCGAAAGCACCGCCTCACCGTATTTTCTATGCTTATTATCCGTGCGCAGACGAGTCATTGCCGCAGCATAATCGGATGCAGAAACGCCGTTTACGGCAAAGAGCATAAGCTCGCGGATTTCGGGCGCAGCGGCATTAAAGTTCTCTTCCCGTGGCATTTTCATACCGGAAAGCTCCGGTATAAAAACCTCGATAACGGCGGAAAACTCCGAGAGTATTCTATACGCGCCGACCCCTGCTATGAGCTTTTTCCACTCGGCATATATACGCTCTCTGGAAACCTTTTCAATGAGGCCCCGTGTCGTTTTAATCGCGGTGGCAGTCCCATCCTCAATCGAAAAATCGAGTGTTGAGGCAAAGCGCAGAGCACGTATAATGCGCAAGGCGTCCTCGGAAAATCTGCGGTGCGGGTCGCCAACGGCACGGATGATCCGCGCCGAAAGATCCTCCCTGCCGCCGAAAAGGTCGGTAAGTCCGCGGCGCGGATTGTACGCCATGGCATTTACGGTAAAGTCGCGGCGTGACAAATCCTCGGAAATATTCTTCGCAAAGGATACGGAATCGGGGTGGCGGCCGTCGGTATATTCGCCATCAAGGCGGTAGGTAGTTACCTCATACGGTTCACCGTTAACAAGGACGGTGAGAGTACCATGGGCGATGCCGGTATCAAGGATTTTAAAGTCCGAAAAAACGCGGCGCATCTCGGCGGGGGTAGCATCGGTCGTAACGTCGTAATCGTTAGGCTCTTTTAAAAGTAAAAAATCTCGCACAGAGCCGCCGACTATATCGGCTGAAAATCCGTTTTCCTCAAGCTTAGAAATTACAATATTTGCATTTTCACAAAGCTGCATTAATACGCCCCCTTCCGTTTTATTTCGGTTTTTACTATATTGTAGCACTTTTTTTCGCTTTTGTCAAAGAGATTGACAAAATATTGGATTTAATATATAATGTGCTTATTACTTTTGAGGTTTTGAATATGACTAAAAAACTTATTTCACTATACGAAAAGGGGCGGAACGCCGCCGCGGCGCGAACGCGTGCTCTACGCCTGATATACGAGAGTAAATACGGCATTATGCCTCCGCCGCCCGAGCATCTTCGCGCGACGCTTATCAGCCGCGACCGCGGCTTCGCGGCGGGAAAGGCCACGCTCGACGAGCTTTTACTGACGGTTAGCGTGGGAGAACGCGAGCTTTCCTTTCGGATAAACGTTGCCCTTCCGGTCGGTGCAAGCAGATCGGCGGCGTTTATACATTTAAGCCATTACGATGGCATTGTGGATAAATTTTCGCCCGCAGAGGAGATTTTGGACGGCGGTTTCGGTTTGATCTCCTTTTCGCCCGACGAGATCGTTTTGGGAGTCAAGAAGCTTTTGGGTATCAACAGGCGTTCCCTCACCTCCGCAGGTGAATTATGCCTTGCTGCGTGGTTGACCGTCAGAGTTTTTGAATATACCGCCTCCCTGCCGGAGCTTGATGCCGACAAAATTGCGGTGATCGGACACGGACACCTTGGTGCTGTGGCGATGATCGCGGCATATTGGA
>JAGCJI010000128.1 GCA_017648085.1 Clostridia bacterium
CGGGATTAAATCAAAGCCTCCCTCTGTGCAAGGGGAGGTGGCACGGCAACGCCGTGACGGAGGGGTTGTAAAAAGATAGTTTTTAGTAAGGACAATCCCTCACCGCCTCCGGCGGAGCTCCCTTTACACAAAGGAGCCTCTAACACAAGGACATTCTTCGCTGATTTTTTGTTTGTTTTCTGTTCATCGGCAAAGCCTTTTTTTGAACCACGCGACTATCGCGTGGTTTTCGTTATACAAAAAGAGTGGAGACGCTTAAAAGGTGTCTCCACTTTCGTTTTGCGATTATTTCATTGAATTCTTAATGATGCTGAACCTTGGGGCGAACGGATTTAGAGCAGAAATTGTCGTTTCCGACCCGAAGGTGTATATAGGAAGGAACCGGCAATAGAATAAAAACAATAAAAAACGAGGAAACCCGTAGGTTTTCAACCTCAGCTTTCCTCGAAAAAACTTTTTTGTAATGGAGAGGCACTGTGTTTTTGCGCAATGCCTCTCTTTTTATTCGGTTATGCCTAAATGCGACAGCCCTTTGATTTATTTTTTGAACGAAAGCATTGCACAGGTTTCCTCCGCCCATCCGTACTGCATCATATACTCACCGTGAAATTCGGGCTTGCCGCTCTCAAGATAGCTGATATAATCGCACTTGATAAGACCCGTGTCAACGCGGTAGCACGGAGTTTGGTGGCATACGATCGCCTCCGCCCCCACCGACTTCAGCGTGTTTTTCAGGTCCATAAAAAGCTGGCGCAGATACGCCGCATTTTTTGTGTCGTCCGTATCGTCGGGAAACAGCACAGCGCAAATTTGCTTTGCCGTCATTCCCGCACCCCTTCGGTCTATTAGAAATGCAAGCAGCTCCTTCGTTTTTAACCGCTTAAACGGTAGCTTTTCCCCTTTTACGTAAACCTCGAAATTGCCGAAGCAGGTCGCATTGAGGAGCTTTTCCTTCTTTCTGACGCCCTTTATGTTGTCAATTTCGCCCTGCACGTCTTCCGCCGAAATAGGCTTCATCAAGTATCCGGAGGCATGAAGCTTGAATGCAGGAATGGCGTATTCCTCGTACCCCGTGCAAAATACTATCTTACAGTTAGGGCGATATGCAATAATTTTTTCAGCAAGCGCAAGCCCACCCATGCCGCGCATGTTGATATCCAAAAATGCGATATCCGCGTTATTGCCTTTGATAAACTCGAGCGCCTCCTCGCAGTCGGAAAATCGCGCCACATCCGTAATGTCGGGCGATGCCTCAATTGCCGCCACCAGTGCGCCGAGCATTAACGCCTCGTCGTCAACCGCTATTGCAATCATTTTTTATCCTCCTTTGGAATCGTTACCAGCACCCTCGTGCCAACGCCTATGGTGCTTTCAATCTCCAATTTGCCGTTTACCATCACCTTAAGTCGCTCGCGAATGTTACGAAGTCCCACGTGCGTCCTCTCGTCTATCAGCACACCCGTGTCAAATCCTACGCCGTCGTCCACGACGGAAATGCAGTAATCCGTGTCGGTCTCGTAAGAAACCACGCGAATCGTTCCGCCTCTTGGAAGCTTCATTAAACCGTGCTTAATGGCATTTTCAACGATCGGCTGAATGGTAAGGGCGGGTATGTGGAAGTCATCCGACTTCATTTCAAAGGTGAAGGTCATATCCGGGAAGCGCACGTTTTCAATGCTTATATAGTGATGCACGTGCTCCATTTCCTGCGACATGAGTATCGGCTTTGGGTTATCAAGCTCTCCAAAATTTCCCCGCAGATATTTTGCAAAGTTGTGTACAAGCTCACCCGCCTTTGGTGGATCAAGCTTGCAAAGCTGCTCTATGCTGCCAAGCGTATTATAAACGAAGTGTGGACGTATCTGGCTCATCATCGTAGAGATTCTGCTTTCGGCAAGCTCTGCGCCCAACACTATTTTTTCCATCTCAAGCTCTTTGGCCTTAGTTGCTACGTTGATACTGTGCGGAATTAATTTAAGAACCATAACCGTTGCTACGGCAAACAGGGCGATAAACACGTATTGAGATACCACGCCTCCCTGCCAAGCCCCAAGCCAAGTACCGGCTGCATCAACACCGAAAGCTATCAAAGGGAGAAGGGCACCCGTGTAAAGCCATCTCCCCCATCCTTCAGCCCCTATGACCTCTTTGACAAGGCAGAAGATAAGCACGGCGTTGGCGACAAACTGTGTCGCCACCCAAAAGATCTGTACGTCGTAAAAAAACACGTCGGTCAGGATCGGCAAAAGCAAAAATACGGCGTTTGCCACACCCAAAAGAATAACCGTTATCTCGCCAACTTTCCTTGACGCCTTTAAAAAATAGGAGATGCTTATCGACAAAAAAAGCATATAGAACATCATAGAGCATATAAGCATCGTAGTGTTTGAGGCTACGGACTCGCTCCAGAAGGGAACGCCGACCGCGCTGTAAACGATATACGCCCCCGCAAACAAGACGACAAGACCGAGAAGCCAGATGATCTTATGACTTTTTATGTGTATTAGAGTTGAGAAAAGCGCAATTCCAAGGAATACGACGGAAACCAGCATAAACAGCATGCCGGCGTTCCTCTGCGGCTCGCCGCGTTGCAAAATTTCCTTCTCAAACTCTATATTACCCCAGATCGCTATGTTTGAGAGCAGTTCGTCTATCGCGTTCTCGTTGCCAAAGGCGTGCGGATTATGAACCACCATAACCGTCGGCGCGGAGCTACCCGCCGTTACGGCGTGCATCGTCCAATTCTCGCCGCACGCCGACTCCCCTATCGCAGGGTTCTCGTTATCAATAACGTAAACGATTCTGTCACCGGAGTAAAATGCCAGCCCGATATGATCGGTATAAAGAGCAAGCGGTACGACACGCTCCATATCGTCCATCGGGTTTCCGTACGGATCGGTCAAATGGAAATTTATGCGAAGTGTTACGTCCCCCTCGGTCGACGGAATATGCTTTCCTTTTTTAATGGTAAGCCATTCGCCGTCGCCGATGCGATATTCGCCGTCAAAATATATCCGTGCCGGCGTTACGCCCGCCGATTGCTGGCTTTTGGTGTTATTAAACCATAGCAAAAAAAGGGCAAGAAAAATTAAAAGCATCACTCCCACGATCGAGAAATATTTATTTTTAAAGTACTGAAATTTATTTTTGAGATCCTGCATTTTTCCTCCTCAGACGAATAAACCGTTACGGCAAATACAAGTTATATAAGCATTATACCACATGTTCACATACATTTCAACACTTTTTACTCGGCGTGGAAGCGGCGTCACTCCGGCTCCTCGGGAGCGATGTCCAAAAGCACCGCATCACCCAGCTCCGCAGCCGACCGCATTTGCGCAAGAGTGTCTTTGATACGGAACGGCGCGGCGCACGCCGTTTTAACATCCCTCGCTCCCAAACAGCCGCGCTCTGCTCGCGTGGCGGAATGCCGAGTGGGATCTCCCCCGTTTCCCAAAACAAAAAATAAACGCTTGATCTTATTGACGCTGCACGGGTATACCCTTACGTAGCTTCAATAGAATCAAGCGTTCTTTTGTTTTATGTGTTTTTGAATCCGAGCATCAGTCGAGATACTCCGGCAGGTGTTCGGTAGAGCCGGTGTATTCCGCGATCATCTGCATTTCGGCATAGGTCTTGTCGTTGAGGTATACGCCCTCTGCGAGCACTCGCTCTCTTGCCTCGGCTTCCTTTTCGCCGTGGATGAAGATACGCTCCTGTCCGTCCGCCTTTGCGGAATTGCGAACCTCCTCAAGATACTTTGAAAGCGATGCCTCGATTGCCGCCTTGTCACCAAACATACCGTAATCAAGTGCTATAAAGCACTGTGCGATGTTCGATCTGCCGGGAGTCTTGTAAATATAGTTCGAGGTCGTTCCACCGGAGAGTATCGCCGTGGAAATTTCGCAAAGCATAGCAAAGCCGTAGCCCTTATATCCCGACGTCAAATCGCCCGAGCCGCCGAGGGGCAGAATTCCGCCGCCCGTCTTGTTTATGATGTTGGAGAGGACTCTGTCCGGCTCGTTTGAGTCGTGGCCGTTTTCATCAAGTGCCCAGCCGATGGGAAGTCCGTTTCCTCTCTTAACGTAAACCTCAAGCTTACCTCTCGGAACGACGGTCGTTGCTGCGTCAAAGGAGAAGTTCGTGGGATTTGCCGGCATCGCAAAGGCGATGGGGTTCGTGCCGAGCATTGCCTGCTTGCCGAAGGTGGGAACCATTATAGCCTCGGTATTTGTCATCGACATACCGATAAGGCCCTCCTCTGCCGCCATTTTGGAGTAGTAGCCCGCAACGCCGTAGTGGTTGGAATTGCGCACGGTTACCATGCCAAATCCCGACTTTTTCGCCTTTTCAATAGCTATTTTCATAGCCTTGACGCCGAGTATCTGTCCCATAGCGTCGTTACCCTCGATAACTGCGGAAAGGGGAGTTTCAAAAACGATCTCGGGCTTGGCGTCGATCTTAACCATGCCTCCCGTAATTTCCTTGTGGTAACGAATCATTCGCTGAATACCGTGAGATTCTATTCCCGAAAGGTCCGCCTCGAGAAGAACAGCGGTAATCTGGCGAGCTTCTTCCTCGCTGAAGCCGTAGCCCTTAAAGGCCTCTATGCAAAAGTTTTCAACCTTTTTGTATTCAATATGATGGTACTGCATTTTCGTCCTCTTTTCAAAATAATTTTACACGCCCCAGTAGCTGGAGAAACCGCCGTCAACGGGCAGAACCGCGCCGTTTACAAATGAAGCCGCCTCGGAGCAAAGGAAAATGATAGGTCCAACCATTTCAACGGGCTCACCGTAGCGTCCCATAGGAGTCTTTGCAAGCACGCGCTGTCCTCTGTCGGTTGCAGAGCCGTCCTCCTTCGTGAGAAGGAATCTGTTCTGATTGGTGAGAAGGAAGCCGGGGGCAATCGCATTTACTCTTATGTTGTTGCTGTAATTCTGGTTGAAGTGCGTTGCCATCCACTCCGTAAAGTTAGCAACGGCAGCCTTTGCACCGCAGTAAGCAACGGTGTTAGTTAAGGGGTGATAGCTGGACATTGAAGCAATATTGATAACGTTGCCGTGTCCCTGCTTTGCAAGCAGCTCGCCGAAGACCATAGTCGTAAGCACCGCGCCCGTAACGTTGAGGTCAAATACCCACTTGAAAGCGTTCAGGTCGAGGTGGAAGAAATCTATATCCTTTGAGATCGTAGCCTGCGGCTTGTTTCCGCCTGCGCCGTTGATAAGAATATCGATTTTACCGTACTTCCCTATAACCTCGTCGCGTGCCGCCTCAAGACTTGCGCGGTCAAGCACGTCCGCCTTTATCGCAACGGCGTCGCCGCCCTCCTTGACGATTTCCTCTGCGATGCGCTGTGCGCTTTCAAGGAAGAGGTCGAGAAGAACTACCTTTACGCCCTTTTTAGCCATTTCCTTGGCAACCGTGCCGCAAATTACGCCGCCCGCGCCGGTGATAACAGCAACCTGATCCTTAATATCAAAATTTACCGAATACATTTTATATCTCCTCGCTTTATACTGTATAATTAAGATTTACCATTTCTATATTTCCGTTAGGACAACGGTTAAAGCACATACCGCAAGCAACGCAGTCTTCTTTTCTGATGTGCATCGTGTCCGCGTCCGCGATCTCCGGGGCGAAGTCGGTGCAGATGGTCTTGCAAAGCTGACATCCCTCACCGCATCCGCAATTAAGGCAGCGTGACGCCTCCTTGATCGCTTCCTCCTCGGTCATAACGCGCTCGTAGGTATCAAAGCTCGCCTTGCGCAAATCTGCGTCGCCGTCAAGCGAAAGAGGATTCATATCCTTTTTAAGATAGCCCGTTCTCTCTCTGACAAGCTCGGCGTTTACCGTCTTAACGGCTACTACACCGCCAAGCGTTGCCCCGTCGCCCATAATATCGTTGTCGATAACCGAGGCGGCGTTCTTTCCTGCCGCGATAGCGGTTATAACGTTTGCGCTTCTTACAGCGTTTCCGCCGGCGTAAACGCCCGGAATATTAGTACGCGCATTGATTATCTTAACAAATCCGTTCTTTTCTTCAACGGGTGCGACTGCAAGATCTAGAGCATATCCGTTTGCAAGGATAACCTCGTCGCAAGGAAGCGTCATAGTCGCGCCACCGCGAATGACAGTAACGAATCCGTCGCCGATTTCCTTGACCTCAGCATTATCAAGGAGAGTTACGCCCTCCTCTTCTGCAAGTGCAAGGGTTTCGGTGTCGTAGATGCCCTTTCCGTAGCGACCCGTGTAAAGTAAAGTCACCTGCTTTGCACCAACGCGCAGAGCACTTCTTGCCGCATCCATAGCGGCAAAGCCGCGACCGACAACGACAACGTTTTCCCGGAGAGAAACGCTCTCGCCGAGGGAGATATCCTTCAAAAATTCGATAGCATCTCTTGCCTTTTCTGCGTCGAGAATACCGCTTTCCTGCTTTTTGCCGGCACCGATAGCAAGGAACACAGCCTCAAATCCGGAGGCCTTAAGTCCGTCAACGGTAACGTCGCGACCAAGCTCTTTGTTAAATTCAAACTTCACGCCGCACTCTGTGAGGGTCTTTATCTCCTCGTCAAGAATGCTCTTTTGCATAATGTAGTCGGGAATGCCGAATCTGACGAGTCCACCCGCCGTATTTTCCTTTTCGAAAACGGTAACCTCGTAGCCGCCACGACGAAGCTCGGATGCGCAGGCAAGTCCTGCGGGACCCGCACCGACGACGGCAACCTTGTGTCCGTTAAGCTCGGCTTTTGCAAAAGCGGGTGTCCAGCCCTGCGCCCGTCCGTACTCAAGAACAAATCTTTTAAGCTTACGGATCTTAAGCGGCGCGTCGTAGTCACCTCTTATACAAGCATCCTCGCACGGATGGTTACAAACGAACGAGCATATATTCTGCAAAGGATTCTTCGCAGTAATAAGGTCAAACGCCTCCTTGTACTCGCCCTTTGCTATCTTCTGTATATACGCCTGAGTCGGCACGTGGTGGGGGCAAGCACTCTTACAGGGAGCGGAAAGGTTCGGCTCCTTCACCCTTGCATAGCCCGCAAAAATTGTTACGTCATTTGCGGTTCTTACCTCGGGAACGACGAGTCCGCGCATCTCGGAGAGGTCGGAATATCCGTGCTCCTGCATATATTTGTCAAGCCCCTCGATCATCGGTCTGCAAATATCGTAGCCCGAAATCAAGGTTTCGGCGCAAACGCCGAGCAGCGTGCCGCCGCACAAAATCATCTCTACGGCATCGCGCCAGTTTGTGATACCGCCTGCCGCCATAATAGGTGCATCCATGCCGCAAACCTTGCGGATCTCGTAGGTATCGCGCTGTGCAAGGGGCTTCAGCCATTTTCCGCAATGGCAGCCCATGGAAATCTCTTTTTGAAGGTGGTAAAACGCCTTTCCCGGATCGTCAATATCGATCGGGGGCATACCGAGACGGTTGCCCGTGCCGCCGACCGCATCCGCGCCCGCCTCGTAATGAGCCTTGGCAACCTTTGCGATCTGTCCGCCCTCGGGAGTGAGCTTTACGAAAAGGGGTATCGAAATTGCCGCCTTGACCGCTCTTGCAATTTCCGCGGCAACCTCTGCCTGCTGTCCCATGCTCGCTCCGGTCTGCTTTTTGGCGGACTGACTTCCGCCGCTTGTCATCTCAAGGTTATAGCTCATATTCGGGCAGCACATATTAAGCTCAATAATATCCGCGCCGGCTTCCTCAAACTTCTTTGCCATATTGACCCAACCCGAAACGCCTGCATCACCTGCATAGGTGATATTCGCCATAAGCTTAAGGTCGTGCAACTTCGGCTTGGCATCTCTTATAAGCTTGAGTCCCTCCTCAAAGGTGAGTCGCTTTTCCGCAGTAAAGGCGAGAGCGTCCCTGTCCTTGAAGAGCGAATAGCGCGGCTTGCGGTTTATGTAGGGTGCAGGGTCAATGCTCAATTTAATTGACGCCGCCGCCCAGCCCGTTTCCTCAATTCTGACAAGCTGCTTTACGCTTTTCGTGGTAGGTCCTGATGCAACGAAAAAGGGGTTTTTAAAGGTAACTCCGCCTATCGTTACGGGAATATTTATATCACAAGTCTTCTTATCCTTCATAATCAGTTCTCCCCAGAGTCGTTTTTGATATTCACGCCACGGCGGGCAGATTCATATATCAGATTAATAACTCTTAAGGTTTCGTATCCGTCAATTCCGCGAAGTCCGACTTGAGCGTCCTTGCCCGCAAGGGCACAGTCAACGAAATGATTTATCTCTCCGCAATATCCGAGAGAGTACTTCTCGTCAACCGCAACGTTCGACCAACCGGTCGTAACCTCCGCCTTCTCAATAGTGTAATCAAGACCGGGGATCGAGAACACCTTAACGGGTCCGGAGAAGGAGAGGTCAACGTGGATAGTTCCCTTCTCACAGTAAACGTCAAGTATATCCTCCATACCGCCGACGGTTACGTAGTTTGCTTCAAGGGTCGCGTACGTGCCGTCCTGAAAACGCATAAACGCGCCTGCCCAGTCCTCGCCCTCCATCTTTTTGTGGACCATATTGTTTTCGCCGCCGCCCGAGGACATTGCGGAAATTTCCGCCCACTTATTGTCCTTCATAGCGAGCATAAACGCAACGGGATGAACGCCGAGATGTACCATACAGCCACCGCCGCAATACTTAATGCTCTGTGCAAAGGGGCTGTGAGAGCCGCTGTGGCACTCGCGCGCTCTTACGTAAAGCATTCTGCCGAGCTGACCGCTCTCTATAAGTGAAATCGCCTTTCTGAATGCGGGCGCAAAGAGCCAGTCCTCCGCGTAATATATATGCTTTCCGAGCTTTTCAGCGGTTTTGATCATATCCTCCGCATCCTCGACGGTGGTTGCGAGCGGCTTTTCGCAGATAACGTCCCTGCCGCGATTCATCGCCTTGATCGCAACGTCGTGGTGCAAAAAGTTCGGCATACAGATGTCGACCACGTCGCAGTCGCAATTTGCGATAGCGGTATCGTAATCGTCGTACGCCTCGTATCCCGTAAAGCCGTAACGGTCAGCAAGTGTCTTTATCGCCGCAACGTTCTTGTCGCAAATACCTACGATGTCTACCTTGTCAAGAATTCTGCTGTATCCGTCGGAATGAAGGTCGGCGGAAAACGCCGCACCTACGATAAGCACCTTTAATTTTCTCATTTTTCCTCCAAATAACTGTGTTGAATTAAAATATATCAGTTCAGCCGTGCTTTCGGCGTCGCCGACACGGTTAAAAATCGCTGTATCCAAATCTTTCCTTTTTATCCATATAGTCAAACGCACGGTCGAACTCGTTCACTATCGTTTCGGTGGAGAGCGCAAGGATCTTCTCGCCCTTCTCGGCGGTCGCCTTGGTGGGATAGCCCCACACGCCATCAGGCGCGGCGCGGAAAATGCTTCCGTAGTTCAAATAATATCTCGGAACGCTCGGCTCACAGTCGACCGCCCTGTCCATATGTACGGTTTCGGGTGCGATGACAAGCATCTCGGAAGTTTCGGTTTCGTCCGCGTGCAGTCCCTTCGTTTCCGTAATACCCGTGACGTCCACGCTGTCGGGAGTCACGAATGCAACCTTAAGATCCGGGTTGAATTTCGCATTAAGGTCGCGCACGAGGGGTGTCGCTACGAAAATTCCGCCGTGAGCGAGAATAATGCCCACGCGCTTGAAGCCCTGCACCTTCAGCGACATTATAATGTCGTACATCATCTGATAAAAGGTTGTCGGCTCCATCCACACAGAGCCACGCTTACCCATATGCTCGCGACAGGTTGATATCGGAAGGGTGGGAAGAAGAAACGCTCCCATTTTTTCGGCAACGCGCCTGCCAAGCTCGGTAGCGATCGCATAGTCCGTCATTATCGGAAGATGCGGACCGTGCTGCTCTATCGAGCCGACGGGTATTATTGCGAGCTCAGTATTCAACGCCGAGATCTCATCCGCGGTCATTTTAAAGGTTTCCATAAGTTA
Organism: Clostridia bacterium; assembly: GCA_017648085.1. Classification (GTDB taxonomy): domain Bacteria; phylum Bacillota; class Clostridia; order Oscillospirales; family CAG-272; genus UBA1740. The sequence goes on from JAGCJI010000128.1 coordinate 9,973, forward strand.
CCTCTTAAATTATTTTTGATGCGCTGTCCTTATCAAGATACAAAGCAGCGTCGCTATGCTCTCTCAAAATGCTGGCAGGGCAAGCGGTCGTAACGGGGCCGTTGAGGGCGTTATAAACGGCGTTTGCCTTGCGAATAGTGGGAACTACGCAAATTGCGTGGGGAACAGACATAATAAAGGACATCGTAAGGCTCATTGCCTGCTTAGGAACGTCGTTAAGAGTTGCAAAGCAACCGTCGTTAACCTGCTGCTGACGGCAAACGTCGTCAAGCTCAACCACCTTTATCATCTTGGGGTCGTTGAAATCACAAACGGCAGGGTCGTTGAACGCAAGATGGCCGTTCTCACCGATGCCGAGGAAGATCAGATCGATGGGATATTTCTTCAAAAGGTCGGTGTATTCGGCGCACTTTTCCTCCGCGGCATCAGCGGCGCACAGAAGATAGTGAAGCTCCTTAAAATTAACCTTCTCAAAAATAGCTCTGTTAAGGAAGTTACCGAATCCGGCAGGCTCGCTTGCATCAATTCCTATGTATTCGTCCTGATGGAAGCCGCGCACCTTGGACCAGTCAATATCCTCCTTCAAAAGATTTTCGAGCAAATCATTCTGCGAGGGTGCTGCTGCGAAAACAACGTTTGCAACCCCGCTCTTTGCTATAACATCGTTAATTATTTTTGCGGCGTCCTTTGCTGCCACAGCACCCATCTCTTCTCGGGTGTCGAATATTTTTACCGGTAAATTTACAACCTTCTTGCTTGTCATATCTATTCTCCTGTTAATTAATCTTACGTTTTTATTTTCTTGCAACGCCGCTGGCTCTTGCAGCCTCGGCAACGGCACTTGCGACCGTCTTGGCAACTCTGGGATCAAACGCGGCGGGAATGATATAATCCGCGGAAAGCTCCTCGTCGGAAACGAGTCCCGCAATCGCATAGGATGCCGCCATCTTCATCTCGTCGTTTATATCGCTGGCACGAACGTCAAGCGCGCCTCTGAAAATTCCGGGGAAGGCAAGGACGTTGTTTATCTGGTTCGGATAGTCGGAGCGTCCCGTGCCTGCAACCGCAGCACCGCCTGCCTTTGCTTCATCGGGGAAGATTTCGGGGGTGGGGTTTGCCATTGCAAATACGATAGCACCCTCTGCCATCGTGCTGACCATTTCCTTTGAAACGATTTTAGGTGCGGAAACGCCGATAAGCACGTCTGCGCCCTTCATGGCGTCGGCAAGCGTACCCATCAAATGCTCCGGATTAGTCTTTTTTGCAAGCTCTGCGTGGGCGGGACTGAGATCCATTCCCTCCGAGATAATACCAAAGCGGTCAACCATAATAAGATTCTTAACGCCAAGCTTCATAATATGGTTTCCTATCGCAGTACCTGCGCTGCCCGCGCCGTTGATAACTACCTTTATTTTTGAGATGTCCTTTTTCACGACCTTGAGCGCATTGAGGAGTGCGGCGGCAACGCATATCGCCGTGCCGTACTGGTCGTCGTGAAAGACGGGAATATCACACATCTCGCGAAGTCTTGTTTCTATCTCAAAGCATCTCGGAGCGGCAATATCCTCAAGGTTAACTCCGCCAAAGCTGCCGGATAAAAGATAAACGGTTCTGACGAACTCGTCTACATCCTGCGTCTTTATGCAAAGCGGAAACGCGTCAACGTCGGCAAACGACTTGAAAAGCGCGCATTTTCCTTCCATAACCGGCATACCTGCTTCAGGTCCTATATCTCCAAGTCCCAGAACGGCAGATCCGTCGGTTATTACCGCAACTAGATTGTGGCGTCTTGTAAGCTCAAAGGACTTCGATATATCCTTCTGTATTTCAAGACATGGCTCTGCAACACCGGGAGTGTATGCGAGTGACAGCTGCTGCGAGTTTTCGAGGGGCGCTCTTGAAATAACTTCAATTTTTCCGCCCCATTCCTTGTGTTTCTTTAACGCTTCTTGCTTGATATCCATATTTTCCTCCTGAAATCAGACCGATAAGCGATCCGATAAAATCGAATAAGTAACTAATCAGTTACATTTCATCCATATATATTATACCATATATAGTAACAATTGCAATAGTTTTTTTAATTTTTATTTTCGTTCCGCCAAGGAGGCGATAAGAGGGCGCTTTCCACCGTTTTCTTCACGGCGAGCCAAGTACCGCTCCGCATCACGAGCGTTGGCTCAAAATACCGCTCACGGTCCGCTAAAATATCGGCGACAAATACCGCCGGAAGTCATATACTGATATTGGCGCAGGACGGTGTCTTGAGTGAAAATTCAGGAGGTTAAAATGGCAACCTTTTTTAATCAGGCATCACTTTCATTTAACGGAAATGTTGTAAATTCCAACGTTACCGAGGCGGAGCTGCTTGTCGGGCTCGAAATCACCAACACTCCCATAACCGACACCTATAAGGCAGTCGGCAATATCGTTTATGCAGTCGCTGTGAGTAACGCAGGCGGCACGGCTTACGACTCGCTAACGCTCGTCGACG
>JAGCJI010000129.1 GCA_017648085.1 Clostridia bacterium
CACATTCGAGAATGGCAAGACCGATATTGATCGAGTTACGATAGAAGATTCTTGCGAAGCTCTTTGCTATAACGAGAGATATTCCGCTCTCCTTGATCGCAATAGGAGCGTGCTCGCGGGACGAGCCGCAGCCAAAGTTAAGTCCTGCGATCATAATATCGCCCTCGGACACCTTGTTTTTAAATTCCTTATCAATATCCTCCATACAGTGGGAAGCAAGCTCCTTTTTGTCGATGGTGTTAAGATATCTTGCGGGAATTATAACGTCGGTATCAACGTTATCGCCGTATTTGATTGCTTTTCCTGTAAATTTCATTCTCTCACCTCACGCCTTCAAATTTCAAGAGGGCCTGCGATTTTGCCCGCTATTGCGCTTGCCGCCGCTACCGCGGGGCTGGCAAGATAAACCTCTGACGTTACGTCACCCATTCTGCCGACGAAGTTACGGTTAGTTGTTGCAACCGCGCGCTCGCCCGCAGCAAGAATACCCATATGTCCGCCAAGGCAGGGGCCGCAGGTGGGAGTCGATACGACGCATCCCGACTCAATAAAGGTCTTAAGAATGCCCGACTCCATGGCCTTAAGGTAAATATCCTGCGTTGCGGGAATGATGATAGCGCGAACGCCCTTTGCAACCTTCTTGCCCTTCATTATCTCTGCCGCCTCGGCAAGGTCCTTGTAGTGACCGTTCGTGCAAGAGCCGATAACGACCTGGTCGATCTTCACCTCGCCAACCTCGTCGATCGTGCGAGTGTTTTCGGGAAGGTGGGGGAATGCAACGGTGGATTTTACGGTGGAAAGGTCAATTTCGTATGTCGCGTCATACTCTGCGTCCGCATCAGCCCGATATACGGTAAATTCCTTATCCGAGCGCTCCTTAACGTAATTAACAGTCTCTTCGTCAACCTCAAAGATTCCGTTCTTCGCGCCTGCCTCAATAGCCATATTCGCTATGGTAAGGCGGTCGAAAATAGTGAGAGAAGCAACTCCCTCTCCAACGAATTCCATAGATTTGTAAAGTGCGCCGTCAACGCCTATCATTCCTATGATATGAAGAATTACGTCCTTGCCGGAAACGTATTTATTAAGCTTTCCCTTGAGGACGAACTTTATAGCTGAAGGCACCTTGAACCACGCCTTGCCCGTCGCCATTCCGCAAGCCATATCGGTAGAGCCCGAGCCGGTGGAGAATGCGCCAAGCGCACCGTAGGTGCAGGTGTGGGAATCCGCACCGATAACCACGTCACCGGGTAAAACGAGTCCCTTTTCGGGAAGGAGCGCGTGCTCGATTCCCATTTCTCCGACGTCAAAGAAGTTAACTATTCCCTCTCTGTCGCAGAAATCGCGGCACATTTTGCACTGTGTTGCCGCCTTAATATCCTTGTTGGGGGCGAAGTGATCCATAACCATCGTGACCTTCTCGCGATCGTAAACTCCGCTTGCACCTATACGCTCATACTCACGGATTGCAACGGGAGAGGTGATGTCGTTTCCAAGCACGCGGTCAACGTTTACGAGAACGAGCTGACCTGCCTCAACCGAATCAAGCCCCGCGTGTGCCGCGAGTATTTTCTGTGTCATCGTCATTGACATTTGATAAATCCTCTTTATCTGTTAATTATCGCGCCCTTGTCAGCCGAGCTCACCGCCTGCGCGTAGCGTTTAAGATAACCGGTAAGGTCGGTTTTACGCTTTATAGGCATCTCGTTGCGTCTTGCCTGAAGCTCCTCATCGGAAACCTTCAGCTCTATTCTGTAATCGGGGATATTTATTGAAATAATATCTCCGTCCTTGACGTAAGCGATAGTACCGCCGCTTACCGCCTCGGGAGATACGTGTCCGATAGACGCGCCGCGTGTTGCGCCCGAAAAGCGTCCGTCAGTAATAAGAGCAACGTCCTTATCAAGACCCATTCCCGCAATAGCAGATGTGGGTGAAAGCATCTCGCGCATACCGGGTCCGCCTGCGGGTCCCTCGTATCTGATAACGACTACGTCGCCCTTCTTGATATTGCCGGCGTATATAGCGGCAATAGCCTCCTCCTCGCTCTCGTAAACCCTTGCAGGTCCTTCGTGAACGAGCATTTCGGGAGCAACCGCACTTCTCTTTACTACACATCCGTCGGGAGCAAGGTTTCCGCGAAGCACTGCGATACCGCCGGTCTTGCTGAAGGGGTTATCCACGGTGCGGATAACGCTTTCGTCACGGTTTACCGCATCGGCAATATTTTCCTTCATCGTCTTACCCGTGCAGGTCATAACGGAGGTGTCTATAAGTCCGAGCTTATCAAGCTCTCCGAGCACCGCGTAAACTCCGCCCGCCTCGTTAAGGTCCTCCATATATGTAGGTCCTGCGGGGGCAAGGTGGCAAAGGTTAGGCGTTCTTTCACTTATAACGTTTACTTCGTCAAGGCTGAACTCTACACCGCACTCATTTGCGATAGCAGGAAGGTGAAGCATGCTGTTCGTCGAGCAGCCGAGTGCCATATCCGCAGTAATTGCGTTTTTGATTGCCGCCTCGGTCATAATGTCTCTCGGACAGATATTCTTTCGAACAAGCTCCATTACCTGCATACCCGCGTGCTTTGCAAGCTCAATTCTCGCGGAATATACTGCGGGAATAGTGCCGTTGCCGCGAAGTCCCATACCGAGAACCTCGGTAAGACAGTTCATAGAGTTTGCGGTATACATACCGGAGCACGAGCCGCAGGTGGGGCACGCCTTTTCTTCGTATTCGCAAAGCTTGCAGTCGTCGATCGCGCCCGCCTTATACGAGCCAACCGCCTCAAACATTGCCGAAAGGCTTCTCTTCTTTCCGTCCACTCTGCCGGCAAGCATAGGACCGCCGCTTACGAAAACGGTGGGAATATTGAGTCTTGCCGCTGCCATAAGCAGACCGGGAACGTTTTTATCACAGTTGGGAATCATAACGAGTCCGTCAAAGCCGTGTGCCATTACCATAGCCTCGGTGGAGTCGGCGATAAGATCACGGGTAACGAGGGAATATTTCATTCCGACGTGTCCCATTGCTATACCGTCACAGACGGCTATTGCGGGGAACATAATGGGAGTTCCTCCCGCCATAGCCACGCCGAGCTTAACCGCCTCGGTAATCTTATCGAGATTCATATGTCCCGGAACGATTTCATTGTATGAGCTTACTATACCGATAAGGGGGCGCGAAAGCTCCTCCTTCGTAAGACCGAGCGCCTTGTAAAGCGAGCGGTGAGGGGCGTTATGAGCGCCGTCTACAATTTTTTCCTTGATCATAATTTACTCTCCGGACAGGCAAGGGGGCAATTTTAAGAAAGCCCCCGCCTATACTCAATTTGAATTAGTTGTTGATAAACTTCTCTTCGTCAGCCCAGCTGTAAAGCTTTCTGATTTCCTTGCCGACAACCTCGGAGGGATGCTCTGCGGCAATCTTTCTCATAGCGTTGAAGTGAACCTGTGCGCCTGCATCGGACATATCGAGAAGGAATTCCTTTGCGAAAGTACCGTCCTGAATATCGGAAAGAACCTTCTTCATAGCACGCTTGGTGTCGTCGGTGATGATCTTAGGGCCGGTTACGTAGTCGCCGTACTCTGCGGTGTTGGAGATGGAGTATCTCATTCCCTCAAAGCCGGACTGATAGATAAGGTCAACGATGAGCTTCATCTCATGGATGCACTCAAAGTATGCGTTTCTCGGGTCATATCCTGCCTCAACGAGAGTTTCAAAGCCTGCCTGCATAAGTGCGCAAACACCGCCGCAAAGAACTGCCTGCTCACCGAAAAGGTCGGTTTCGGTCTCGGTGCGGAAGGTGGTTTCAAGAACACCTGCTCTTGCGCCGCCGATGCCGCTTGCATATGCAAGACCGATGTCAAGCGCGTCGCCGGTAGCATCCTGATGGATAGCTATAAGACAAGGAACGCCCTTGCCTGCCTGATACTCGCTGCGAACGGTGTGACCGGGGCCCTTGGGAGCTATCATAATAACGTTTACGTTCTTCGGGGGCTTGATGCATCCGAAATGAATGTTAAAGCCGTGCGCGAATGCAAGTGTCTTACCCTCGGTAAGATTGGGCTCAATGCTTTCCTTGTAAAGCTTAGCCTGCTTTTCGTCGTTGATAAGAATCATAATGAGGTCAGCGTTCTTTGCCGCTTCTGCTGCGGTCATAACCTTGAGTCCCTGTGCCTCTGCCTTTGCCCAGCTCTTGCTTCCGTTGTAAAGACCGACGATTACGTTTACGCCGGACTCTTTAAGGTTGAGTGCGTGAGCGTGTCCTTGAGAGCCATAGCCGATGATGGCAACGGTTTTTCCGTTAAGCTTGTTAACGTCACAATCCTGCTGATAATAAATTCTTGCGTTTGACATTTTGTTTTTCTCCTTTTGTGAGTGTAATTTATTTTTTATTTAATTTATTCTTTACCTAAAAGCGTTGCGCTTCCGCGCTCAAGAGCAACGATACCGGTGCGGCACATTTCAATAATGCCGTACGGCTTCATAAGCTCAATAAAGGCATCCATCTTCGTCGGATCGCCCGTAACCTCGACGCACATCTCATCCTTGGTATAGTCAATAACCTTGGCGCGATATACGTCAACCGCCGAAAGTATATCCGCACGGGTTGTGCTGTTGTATCCGACCTTGATAAGCATAAGCTCGCGCTTAATACAGTCCTCTGCAAGCACGTCTACCTTTTTGACGTTAACGAGCTTACGAAGCTGATTTATAAGCTGCTCTCGCGCGTAGCCGTCACCCGAGAGGGATATGGTAATGCGCGAATATTCGGGGGATTCGGTTTCACCAACCGTCAAGGCGTCTATGTTGAAGCCGCGCCTTGTAAACATGCTGGTAACTCGGGTAAGAACGCCGAATTTGTTGTCGACGTAAACCGCTATAACGAACTTATTCATCTCTTACCCTCACTTTCCTACGTTGGTAATGATCTCGTCAACCGAGCCGCCGGGGGGAAGCATCGGAAGAACGAACTCATCCTTGTCGATAATAGTATCAATGACTACGGGGCCGTTGCACTTAAGAGCCTCGGCAAACGCCGCGTCGAACTCATTCTTCGTAAATGCGCGCAGTCCCTTTGCGCCGAACGCCTCGGCAAGCTTGACGAAATCGGTCTTTCTGTCACCGAGAACGGTATTCGAATATCTCTTTCCGAAGAAGAGCGTTTGCCACTGACGAACCATACCGAGAACGCCGTTGTTCATAATGATTATAATTACGGGAATGTTGTGCGAAACCGCTGTTGCAAGCTCGTTGAGGTTCATACCGAAGCTTCCGTCACCCGTGATAAGAACGGTGGTGTCACCCGTTGCAACGCGCGCGCCTATCGCTGCACCAAGACCGAAGCCCATAGTACCAAGACCGCCACTTGAAACGAATCGTCTGGTTCTGTCGAATTTAACGTACTGTGCCGTCCACATCTGATGCTGTCCAACGTCGGTTACGATAACCGTACCCTCGGGCTTTCTTCCGTTGATAACGTCAAATACCGCGGCAGGCGCAAGGGGTGCGTTAAGACGCTCCTGCGCTTCCCTCTCAAATCTCACCTCGTCCGCTTTAAGCGCGTTTATGCGCTCCATCCACTCGGGATTTTTCTGCGATTCGGCGAGTGCCGCAATTGCCTTAAAGGAATATTCAACGTCACCTACTATACCGCAATCGACCTTTATATTCTTGTTGATTTCGGAGAAATCGGGGTCAAGCTGGATTATCTTGCTTCCCTTTGCGTACTTTTTGACGTTACCCGTCGCTCTATCGGAAAATCTTACGCCGATGCCGATAATAAGATCCGCCTCGTTCTGTGCCACAGAGGATGCGTAGTGACCGTGCATACCCTGCATACCGAGGAATCGTTCGCTCATTCCGTCGGGAATTGCGGAGAGTCCCATAAAGGTACAGCCGATTGCCGCATCTATCTTGTCAGCGAATTCAACTATCTCACGTCCAAGTCCAAGACCTGCCGCACCGCCGCCGATATATATGTAGGGGCGCTTTGCCGCGTTGACAAGCTCAACCGCACGTGCGATCTTGTCCTCCGACGCCTTGGGAAGCGGAATCTTTTCCGTGGGGGGCTGCGGCTCGTAATCGTAGGTTGCAAGCTGCACGTCCTTCGGCACGTCGATAAGCACAGGACCCGGTCTGCCGGATTTTGCAATTGAGAACGCCTCTCTTATCGAATCGGCAAGCTCCTCAATTTTGTTTACAAAGTAATTGTGCTTGGTTATCGGCAGAGTGATGCCGGTAATATCTATCTCCTGGAAGCTGTCCTTTCCGATAAGGGAGCAAGGAACGTTGCCCGTGATCGCCACCATGGGAATAGAGTCGAGCATTGCGGTTGCTATGCCCGTTACGAGGTTTGTCGCGCCGGGGCCGGAGGTGTCAATACAAAC
>JAGCJI010000130.1 GCA_017648085.1 Clostridia bacterium
GACATCGTTTTTCATACGGTGTCAGTTTTGTTTTTAGCTGAATACGCTCATAACTATAGAAATGAATGTATTCACCAAGGAGGAGGCGCGCCTCCTCCTTGGTTGTCGGTGAGGACGGCGGCTGAATCCGCTTTCGCGCTCTTTGGCGGAGTTTTTCGTTTTTATTCGCTAAAATTTTCGTTAATCAATATTGCCGCCATTCTTGCGCTCGGGCGCAAAATCTATTGAATAAAGATTTTATAAATGATATACTTTACGTATAGAAATAAATTAAGGCGGTGTTATTATGTTTGACGTTGCGATAATAGGCGCAGGTGTTGCGGGTGCTTTCGTTGCCCGCGAGCTTTCAAAGTACGAGCTTCGCGTAGTTATACTTGAAAAAATGAGCGACGTAGCTCTCGGAGCAACACGCGCAAACAGCGCGATAGTTCACGCGGGATACGATGCGAAGGAGGGCTCGCTTAAGGCAAAGCTCAACGTGCGCGGTTCGGAAATGATGGAAAAGGTGGCAGGGGAGCTAGGTGTAAAATACAATCGATGCGGCTCTCTCGTCGTCGGCTTTTCCGAGGAGGACAGAGAAACTCTTAACTCTCTAAAGGAGAGGGGAGAGAAAAACGGCGTCAGGGAGCTTTCGGTCGTTTCACGCGAGGAGCTTCTTAAAATAGAGCCGAATATCGGTGAGGGAGTCAGCTGCGCTCTCGTTGCCAAAACGGGCGCGATAATCTGCCCCTACGAGCTTTGCATGGCGGCGATAGGAAACGCTATGGACAACGGCGTGTCGCTTAAACTGAACTTTGGTGTTGAAAAAATAGAAAAATGCGAGGGCGGATACAAGGTATCATCCGCTACCGACAGCATAACTGCTCGCCGAGTTATAAACTGCGCGGGACTTTACAGCGATGAGGTTGCCAAGATGACAGGTGACGGCAGCTTCACCATCACACCCCGCCGCGGTGAATATATGCTTCTTGACAAGGAGTGCGGCGGCACGGTAAGTCATACGGTATTCCGCTGCCCCTCAAAGATGGGAAAGGGAATTCTCGTCAGCCCCACGGTTGACGGCAACCTGCTTCTCGGTCCTACGGCTGAAAATATCGAGGACAAGGATGATACCTCCACTACCGCAGAGGGACTTGCAAAGGTCAGAGCGCAGGCGGCAGAACAGGTTTCGGGTATTGATTTTTCAAAGACCATTACATCCTTCACAGGACTTCGTGCAACCGGCTCTACCGGTGACTTTATTATAAACGAGCGCGACGGCTTTATAAACGTTGCGGGAATTGAGAGCCCCGGTCTTTCAAGCGCGCCCGAAATAGGCGAGTACGTTGCCGAGCTTGTACGCGAGAGTGGCGTTGAGCTTGTACCCCGTGTCGATTTTAACCCCATCCGCAAGCCCGCGCACTACTTCCGTGAGCTTTCGCTTGATGAGAAAAACGAGATAATAAAGGAGCATCCCGAGTACGCGCACGTTATCTGCCGCTGTGAAATAGTCACGGAGGGAGAGATACTTGAGGCGATCCGCACCAATCCCCGTCCCACCGACGTTGACGGCGTTAAGAGAAGAACGCGTGCCAGCATGGGCAGATGCCAGGGCGGTTTCTGCACCCCCTACATTATAGAGCTTCTCGCGGCGGAGATGGATTGCGACTTCGGTGATGTCACCAAGTTTGGCGGCAACTCCAAAATCAATCTTGGAAGGACGAAGGAGAATTAAAATGACCGAAAGAATTACCAAAAACCTCGTCATAGTCGGCGGTGGCCCTGCCGGAATGGCAGCCGCGGTTGCCGCGTACGAGGCAGGAGAGAGAGATATTCTTATTCTTGAGCGCGATATTGCCCTCGGCGGTATTCTCCGTCAATGCATACATAACGGATTCGGATTACATAGATTCGGTGAGGAGCTGACCGGTCCGGAATATGCATATAGATACGAAAAGATGGTCAAGGATTATGAAATCCCTTTTATGCTCGATACTATGGTTATTGATATTGACGAGAACAAAACCGTCACCGCAATGAATAAGGAGAAGGGGATTTTTCTTATCGATGCGAAGGCTATAATTCTTGCAATGGGCTGCCGCGAGCGTCCGAAGGGCGCGCTTAATATTGCAGGCACACGCCCCGCGGGCGTTTATACCGCAGGCACGGCACAAAAGTTCGTTAATATGAAGGGTTATATGCCCGGTCGCGAGGTCGTTATTCTCGGCTCGGGTGACATCGGACTTATTATGGCGCGCCGCATGACTCTTGAGGGCGCGAAGGTTAAGGCGGTTTGCGAGCTTATGCCATATTCCGGCGGTCTTGCAAGAAACATTGAGCAGTGCCTTAACGACTTTAATATTCCCCTTAAATTAAGCCACACGGTAATAGATATTCACGGCAAGGACCGCCTTACCGGCGTTACCATCGCGCGCGTTGACGAGCGCCGCAGACCCATTCCCGAAACCGCAGAGTATATTTCCTGCGACACGCTCCTGCTCTCTTGCGGACTTATCCCCGAAAACGAGCTTACCAAGGGCGCGGGTATTACTCTTGACAGAGTAACCGGCGGTGCTGTGGTTGACGGCGGCAGAGAAACCGAGATCGAGGGTGTGTTTGCATCGGGTAACGTGCTTCACGTACACGACCTCGTTGACTACGTGTCGGAGGAGTCGGTTATCGCGGGACGCGCGGCTGTTGATTACATCAGGGGCGAACGCAAAAAGGACACCTCTGTAACTCTCCGCGCAGACGGCAAGGTAAGATACACCGTGCCGCAAAGAATAACAAAGATTGCCGATACTACCGTTTATTTCAGAGTGGCTGACGTTTTCCGCGATATGAAGCTCACCGTTAAGATAGGCGATAAGGTGGTCATATCCAAGAAAAAGCAAAAGCTTGCACCCGGTGAAATGGAAACCGTTACCCTTACCGCCGATATGATAAAGGAAGCGGCGGACGGATGCATTGAGATAGGATTGGAGGCGTAATATGAAAACCAGAAATCTTACCTGTATAGTATGCCCGAGGGGCTGCCAGCTCGTCGTAAGCTTTGACGAGGCGGGCAAAATTTCCGAGATAACGGGCAACGCCTGCAAGCGCGGCGTAACCTATGCCGAGAACGAATGCACCCACCCCGTGCGAACTGTAACCTCTACCGTTAAGTGCCTCGGCGGCAGAATTTTCTCCGTAAAGACCTCGGGAACAGTACCGAAGGAAAAGGTCTTTGAGGTGATGGGAGTCATCAACTCCACCCGCGCCGACAACAACGCCAAAATCGGCGACGTCGTTATAGAAAACGTCCTCGGCCTCGGCGTTGACGTGGTAGCTACCTCAAACTAAAAACAAAATTCAACAACCTACAATAAAAAGCGGACGCTTAGAGCTTCACTCTAAAGGACAGTTTTCAGAAACACGGCATATCCCGAAAGAGGTGTGCCGTATTTTGCATCTGTGGACACAAATGCAGTGCTTGTCAGAAAAATTGATAGACAAAAGAATCGACTAAAGAAAAGGCTCCCGAAAGGTAATATTATAAAAAACTTCACTAAGCATATTTACAAAACGCAAAAATTGTGATATAATAAAAATGCGAAACAAACCGAATATGGCATTTAGGAGTATTTTTTGTATAGGGGTACTCTGCCTTTTTGCATCCGCAAAGATTTGAATTTGGTAAAAAGTACAGGTTCCGTCTTTGTGGATATGGATTATTCTCCTATTTGTCAAAGGTTTGTTTCGCAGCAATAGGGGCTTGTACTTTTTCGGTGCGTGGCTTCGGTTGCGCACCTTTTTTATATGCCGATAGGGGGTAATATGGATAAGAATATTCAAAAAAAGGTAATAGATATTGTCGGTATAGAACTCACGCCCGGAGAGCCTGCCGTTTGTCTTGGCAACGGAGAGAAAGGCTTTGAATGTTGCTGCGACGAATGTGACTACTATTTACTTTGTTTTCCTGAATTTGATCCCAAAAATAAAGAAGGAAACATTGCTGAGAATAAAGTTTATATTGGATAATCGTATAAAAAGGACAGGGAATCGTCTCTGTCCTTTTCCTGTCGGTAGGTAACGTATTAAAAAACTGTCCTTAACGGTACGTAGCATTCGGCGTCCGTTTTTCTTTTTGTTGACACTGCGTTTTAGCCGTGGTATAATATAAGCAGAGGGCTTGCGCTGTTGCGCGATTGTGCGGCGGCGTTTTGTATTCCTACCTGAAAGAACAATATTTTTTGTGTTCGTTTTATATAGATTATATTTCAACCAAGCACTTCAAGGCAACGGTTATTTCAAGCGACGTGCTCGGAATTGAAATCGGGAAAACCTTTCATTTTTACAAAACACACAATGCCGAAGCGGATTAGTCGCAAGGCGGGAGGACGCAATGCAGGGGTTATTAAAGCGAATTTATGAATCTAAAAAACTGACCGCGAGTCTTAAAATAATTTCACACGTGTGCGTGGCTTTTGGCGTTTTGGCGTGGGCGGCGTTGCTTGCGCTTTGCTATATGGAGGACAAGCTTTTGGCCCTGAAGGTTGCCGTGTGCGGAGCTGTGCCGTTTCTTTTGGTCTCAACGTCGCGTCATATTCTAAACGCGCCGCGCCCGTATGAGCTTTACGACTTCTACAGCGAGCCGCCGAAAAACAAAAAGGGAAAAGCCTTTCCCTCGCGACACGTTTTCTCGGCGTTTCTGATAGCGACGCTCTGGTTCTTTGAGAGCCCTGTTATAGCGGTGGCTCTTGCCGTTCTTGGCGTTATACTTGCCATCAATCGCGTTCTGGTCGGTATACACTTCGTGCGCGACGTCGTCGCGGGTGCGATAGTGGGTATAATTTCGGGGGCACTTGGTATTTTGATCGTTTTGTGAAAAAAATCCGCCGTTTCGTGTATTGACAGCACGGGGCGGCGGTGTTATAATTTTTTTGTCCGAGTTGAGTCGTGTGTGGATCAAGCTTGTCCGCGTGCGGGTCAGAGAGCAGGGGAAGTGCAGTGCAAATCTGCCGCAACAGCCATTACCGTATTTAAGCTTTGCTTATAAGTCGGGTAACCTGCCGGATAAATAAAACAGTCTTGGGTAAAGGAGACAAAAAATGAAAACAACAAAAAAGCTTTTGGCATTCCTTTTGGTTTTGGTGATGGCGGTGTCGGCTATGGCATCCTGCACACCGAAGCCGAGCGGAGAGGTAACCATCGTCATCGCCGGTGAGGACGTGGTTAAGTACGTGGTGGACACGGAAAAAATCGAAAATTGCGAAAATCCCGTTGACGTCCTTGAATATCTTAAGGTCAACGAGGGACTTAACTACTCGATGGACGGAACGATGATTTCGACCATCGGTGAGCTTGCAAATGATTTTTCTGCGTCGAAATACATTTGCATTTATACGTCGGTCGTATCGGATTTCGACGTGAGTGAATGGGCAAGCACCGTTGAATACGACGGAAAGACGCTTACCAGCTCGCGCTTCGGTCTTGACGAGATGACTATTACGAACGGTGCAATTATATACTTCACCGTAATAAGCTATGCGTAAGGGGTATGGCGTGTCGCGCAAAATCGCACTCGTTGGTATAATGGCTGCAACGATTGAATGCGGTAAGCTTGCGCTCTCGTTTTTACCGAATATTGAGGTGGTGACGCTTCTCACCGCACTTTACGGCTACTGCTTTGGTTATCTTGGCGTGATTGCATCTTGCGTGTTCGTGTGCATCGAGCCCTTGATTTACGGCTTCGGCACTTGGACGGTGACGTATTTTCTATACTGGCCGCTGGTTGCGCTGGTGTTTATGCTTCTCGCAAGGGCGCGCGTTAGGTCAAGGTGGCCTGCGACGCTGGTGGCAGTTCTGCTTACCGTGTGGTTTGGAGTCTTGTCATCCCTTGTAGATATCGGACTTTTCTCGGGATATTTTGACAGATTCTTTTACCGCTTTGCGATCTATTACAGCGGGGGATTTATGTTTTACGCATTGCAGATAGGTACTAATGCAATTTTATTCCCGCTGCTTTTCCCATTCCTTCGGGACAGGCTATTGCGTATAAAGCAAGGCAAAAATTAAAAATCGCAGAAAACAAGCAAATGCGATGCGCTCCGAAAGCGGAAAGGTCGCGTTAATTTAACACGCCACACGGCAAAGGGCGAGGATACGGTTGTATCCTCGCCCTTTTTGATCATAATTTTTAAAATCAGTTTAATCCGTTCATAAGCTCGTCATACGTGAGCGTCTGATAAGAGCTTGCATCAGCGGGCTTGCTTAAAGCAACGTTCTCATAATCAAACTCAAGCTCAATTTCATAGCCTACGTTGAAGGAGAAGCCTTGAATCTTAATAACGTAATCTCCCGTCACGGTGTAGCTGTCGTACTTTCCGTTTTCTATAACGACTACAAGCTTAAGGTTTTCGATTTCGCGCTCGACCTGTGCGTGAGTAAGATCGCACGCCGTTGCAATATCGGCTAGGTCCATTCTCGCGTTCTTGTCAAGAAGCTTTAAAATTTTTAACGTTCATATCTACCTCCAAAAATAAAATTTGAAATAAAAAAGCCCGAGGCATATGAATATGCAACGGACTAATATAATATTCGTGATACCACCGTAATTCAGGCGTGCCTCGCGGCCCACCCCTCACAGAGTCCGAAAGACTCCCACGCCGTAACGGGCGCACCCGTCGGAATTTAGCCCAAGTGGGTTCTCTCCGAGGCTCGCGGACTGCTTCGCGCACCGATTGCGTAGGGCTTGCACCAACCGCCCATTCTCTTGACGCTTCCTTGTGCGCTACTCCTTCCGGTCGTAGCCGATGTAAAAATTATAGCACCCGGCGACGTATTTGCCAATAGGGGAACGTTTTTTATAAGAAGGGAAATTTTGACTCTTCGACGGATTTTGACATAATAATTGACAAAACGGACGGAATGTAGTATAATCAATGTAACTTTGCGGGAAGGATAGGGCGAAAAGCAGCTTGCTTTTGCGCTTTACGCCGTTTATCCCGACAAAACGCGGAGCTTTGTCGCGGCAGCTCCACAAAGGAAAAATTATGTACGTAGCAGATATGCATTGCGACAGTCTTTCGCTCGTTTCGGGTGAGCGCGGACTCGTCAGCGGATATAACAGATCTAAAAAACACCCCCATTTGCAATTCTTCGCCCATTTTGAAGCGGCGAGAGATACGGACGCCGCGGAGCGCAGGCGACGCTTGATGCGGAATTTTAACGTCTATCTTTCGGAGTGTCAAAGACTCGGTATGCCGAACGTCATCTCCAACCGCGAGCTTTTCTCTGCGGCTGACGGTGGCTCTTCTGCGGCGATGTTTACCGTTGAGGGCGGCGGCGGACTTTTTGCCGACTCGCCGGAGCTTGACGTGCTTTATCGCGGCGGACTCTCGGTGCTTGGGCTCGCGTGGGACAGAAACGAGCTTTCCTCCTCCGCGTGGGACGCGGTTGACGAGGGATTGACAGAGGAGGGCGTTAGAATGGTGGAGCGCTGTGCGGAGCTTGGAATCACCGTGGACACCTCGCACCTTTCCGACCGCGCATTTTTCGAGGTGTTTGAGTGCTCGCCATATCCGCATATTGCCACGCATTCAAACTTCAGGAGCATCTGCCCGTCGCCACGGAATCTCACCGACGAAATGGCGAAAATGATTGCCGCACGCGGCGGCGTTATAGGACTTAATATTTATCCCCCTTTTCTTCGCGAGGGAGGGAATGCAACCCTTGACGACGTCATTCGCCACGTTGACTACGCGCTTGCGCTGGTGGGAGATTCGGCACTCGGATTCGGCTTTGACATTGACGGCACGGAGGGGTGCTATCCCGTAGGGATAAGCGAGAGCGAATCCATTCACGACAGAGTGATAGAGGAGCTTGAAAAAAGATACGGGACCGCCACGGTAGAGAAAATCGCGGGCGGCAACGTTATAGACTTTCTAAAAAATAATTTGGCGTAAAAAATTGTGCATACCTGCGGTGGCTCTGTCGGCGTAGGCTTGTCCAATCAGGAGAAAATCATGGTTTACGTGCTTTATAATACTTCGGCGGGAGCGCATTACGGCGTTGACCGTATAAAAGAGAAGATGTCCGAATTCTTTCCGGGAGAGGAAATAAGCCTTTCAAGCGCGCTGTCGGTTGACGACAAGGCGGACTACGTATCACATCTTACCCCCGAGGACAAGCTGGTGGTGGTAGGCGGCGACGGTACGCTTAACAGATTCGCCAATTCAATAGAGGACAGGGAATATCCTTTCCCGATGTACTGCTATGCCGGCGGCACGGGCAACGACTTTATAAACGACGTTGCGGGCGTTGATTCCGACGGACTCGTACAGATAAACGAGTACATAAAAAAGCTACCGGTAATCACCGTAAACGGCGAGGATTACCGCTTTATAAACGGTATCGGCTACGGCATTGACGGCTGGTGCTGTGAGGTGGGGGACGAGTACAGGGAAAGAACCGGTAAAGCCCCGAATTATACCTCGATTGCCTTAAGCGGACTTATCGGAAAATTTAAGCCGACTCACGCCAAGATAACGATCGATGGCAAGGTGTATGAATTCGACCACGTTTGGATGGCACCGGCGATGAACGGCAGATATTTCGGCGGCGGAATGATGATAACTCCCACCCAGGATAGACTCAACGCGGCGCGCGACATTTCGGTTGCCGTCGTTACGGCAAAGTCCCGCTTTAAGCTGCTTACTATCTTCCCGAAGATTTTCAAGGGAAAGCACACCACCCACACCGACGTATATAAGCTTTATACGGGCAAGGAGGTAACGGTTGAATTTGACCGCCCCGTTGCCTTGCAGATAGACGGCGAAACTGTGCTTGGCGTTACCTCGTATACCGCGAAAAGCGCGTCACTTTTAGAAAAAGAGCTTGTCACAAAATAAATAAAAAGAGAGAGCTGTTGATATTCACCCAAGGATAGACTCCTGTGCGGTATATCGGTTTGTCGCTCTCTCTTTTATTTTATTTTCTGCTCCAAGTTATCAAAAATCGGACTGTCAAAGAATTCTCGTAGGGCTATATCAAGTCCGTCGCAAAGCTTTATAATTCTCTTTACAATAGCTTCTTTGGAGTTCATAAGCTCTCCCTTCCGATTTTATACTATTACTTTAACCAAAATTGCGATATATCGTATGGGGTATACCGTAATTTTTCTTTTTCGGGAGCGATATGCCGTTAATGAAAAGCCGGTTTTATGAATTGTTGCATTTTATCAAGTATTGTGTTATAATTACATAATAAAAGATTTTTGAGAGGGATTATGGAAATAGGAAGGGCGAAGTCAAAACACGGACTTATGCTTGCGCCGATGGCGGGATATACCGACGGTGCGATGCGCAAGGTCTGTTATATGCAAGGGGCGGAGTGGTGCGTGACGGAAATGGTCAGCGCAAAGGCTGTCACTTTTGGCGACAAAAAGACCTTTGCTCTTGCTAAAATAGGACTTGACGAGTCGCCGTGCTCGGTACAGATATTCGGATCTGAGCCCGATGTTATGGCGAAGGCGGCAGAGAGACTTTCGCGCGGCGAGGACGGTGGTAAAGCACCCGACGCGATAGATATAAATATGGGCTGCCCCGTAAATAAGATCTTTGGAAACGGCGAGGGCTCGGCACTTATGCGCAACCCCAACTTAATATATCGGATAGTGGGTGCCGTGTCGCAAAATACGCCGCTTCCGGTGACGGTAAAGCTGCGCGCGGGGATAGATTCGACATTGAAAAACGCGGTGGAGTGCGCTCTTGCGGCAGAGGCTGCCGGAGCTTCGCTTATAACGGTACACGGTCGCACCAGAGCTGAGATGTATTCGGGCAAAGCGGACCTTGAAATTATAAAAAGAGTGAAGCAGAGCCTTAAGATACCGGTTATTGCGAACGGCGATATAGTGGACGCCGAAAGCGCGCTTTTTGCGCTTAAATATACGGGTGCGGACGGAATTATGGTCGGACGGGGTGCTATCGGAAATCCGTTCGTTTTTGCGGAAATCAGGGCGGCACTTGAAGGGGAATCCTATACGCCGCCGACTATGGAAGAAAAAATAAATACCGCACTTTTACAGCTCCGCCTTTCGATAGAGGAAAAGGGAGAGGAAATTGCGGTCAGAGAGTCGAGAAAGCAGATTGCACTTTATCTTCGCTCGTTTAGCGGCGCGGCTAAAATACGAGCGGCAATAAATGTTGCAGATAGCTATGGGGCAGTCAGCTCGGCGCTGCTTTCCGCTTTGGATTGACGGCATAACACGCATGAAGACAAGGAGAAGATATGAAAATAATACTTGCATCACAGTCGCCGAGAAGAAAAGAGCTTCTTTCGCGCCTTTATCCTGAATTTGAAATAACGGTTTCGGCGGCTGACGAGGAGCTACCCGCCGGCGTGCATCCGCGCGAGGGAGTTGAGATTTTAGCGCGCAGAAAGGGCGCGGCGGTGCTTGGTATGGCACACCCGTGCGATGTTATTATATCCTCGGACACCTTGGTTGAGCTTGACGGAGTACCGCTTGGAAAGCCGCGCGACGAGGAGGATGCCGTAAGAATGCTTATGAGCCTTTCGGGCAAGGCGCACCACGTACATACGGGCGTTGCCGTGCATCACGGGGGCAGAGTCGTAAGCGGTGTGGATACCGCAACGGTGACCTTTAAGCCGTTTTCGGAAAGAGAAGCGAGAGAATACGTCAAGACCGGCGAGCCGATGGACAAGGCGGGCTCGTACGCCATTCAGGGCATAGGCGGCGCGCTCGTTTCAAAATTCGAGGGGGAGTTCGAGGTTATAGTCGGACTGGGACTTAATCTTACGAAAAGACTCGTTGAGTCGGCACTTTCGGGTGAGGATGACGGGGTGACGCCAGATGAATAAACGCGAAAAAAAGGAGCGTATGGCTCTTATAGTAGAGGCACTTAAGGAAATTTATCCCGTGGCGGAATGTGCTCTTGAATACGGTGGCGACCCGTGGAAGCTTCTCGTTATGGGCAGGCTTTCCGCACAATGCACCGACGCGAGAGTCAATATAGTTTCAAGGGAGCTTTTTGGGGTATTTCCGACGGCTGAGGCGATGGCCGAGGGGGATATTTCTGAAATTGAAAGAATAATTAAGCCCTGTGGGCTTTACAGAACAAAGGCTGCCGGCATTAAGGCGGCAAGCGAGCTTCTTGTCACTGAATACGGAGGCAGTCTTCCGGCTGATATGGACGAGCTTCTTAAATTCCCCGGCGTTGGCAGAAAAATTGCAAATATGCTGCTCGGCGACATCTTCAAAATGCCCGCGGTGGTGTGCGATACGCATTGCATCCGCATCTGCGGACGTCTTGGAATGTATC
>JAGCJI010000131.1 GCA_017648085.1 Clostridia bacterium
AACGATGCGGATATGCAGGCAATACTTATGTGTATCCAGACAAACAACGTTATAACCGACGGAAAACCTTTTGGCTTTGAAACGGATGAATTTTATTTCAAATCCACCCAAGAGATGAAGGTGCTGTTTCAAAACTACAAGGATGCTATATCAAATACGGTTAAAATTGCCGAGAAATGTAATTTCGATTTTGAATTTGACAAGCTTCACCTCCCGGATTTTAAGGCGGAGGGTGGACAGTCGCATAAGGATAAGCTGCGCAGTGATGCATACGCGGGCTTTGAAGCAAAAGCCGCGGCGGGAATATTTGACTTCGCCGCCCATCCGCGTGAGGAATACCTCGAGCGTATGGAATACGAGCTTTCGGTCATTGACAAGATGGGCTTCAACGCCTACTATCTTATCGTCAGCGATTTCGTTTCCTATGCGAAAAGAAGCGAGATACCTGTCGGACCGGGCCGTGGCTCGGGAGCGGGAAGCCTCGTGGCGTTTTGCGTAGGTATCACCGACGTTGATCCTATAGCATTTGATCTTCTTTTTGAACGCTTCCTCAACCCCGAACGCGTATCTATGCCGGATTTCGACATAGATTTCTGCTACAATAGGCGCGAGGAGGTCATAGATTACGTTAAACGCAAATACGGCGAGGATAAGGTAGCACAGATAGTTACCTTCGGTACGCTTGCGGCACGTGCAGCTGTAAGGGACGTCGGTCGGGCACTCGGTATGCCGTACGGAAGAGTTGATACGGTTGCAAAGCTGATTCCCCGCGAAATGAACGTCAGCATTGAATCCGCTCTTCACAATAAGGAGCTGAAGGCACTTTACGATTCGGACGTCGATGTCAAACGGCTTATTGACGTCAGCCGCAGTCTTGAGGGAATGCCGCGCCATGCGTCAACTCACGCGGCAGGCGTAGTAATTACCGAAAAGCCGACGTATGAATACGTACCCCTTTCCTACAGCGGCACGGGTGTGGTTACGCAATTTGATATGACAACCGCAGCAAGACTCGGACTTGTTAAGTTCGATTTCCTCGGTTTGCGTTATTTAACGGTCATAGACGACGCAGAGCGAGCAATACGCGAGCGAATACCGGACTTTGACGTATCAAAAATACCGCTTGACGATCCTAAAACCTTCAAGCTTCTCTGTGACGGTAAAACCGATGGGGTATTTCAGCTTGAATCGGGCGGGATGAAGCAGGTGCTCTCTCGTCTTGCACCATCAACCCTTGAGGATATAATCGCTTGTATCGCACTTTACAGACCCGGTCCTATGGACTCAATAGATAAATTCATTCTCCGTAAGCATGGAAGAGAGCAAGTGGAATACAGAGTCCCCGCGCTCAAGGAAATTCTTGACGTAACCTACGGCTGCATAGTTTATCAGGAGCAGGTAATGCAGATTTTCCGTCTGCTTGCCGGATATTCGTATGCTCGCGCAGATCTGGTGCGGCGTGCAATGTCCAAAAAGAAAACCGACGAGATGCTCGCGGAATGTGAGGGCTTCATACGCGGCTGCGCAGAGCGGGGAATAGACCGCCGCGATGCAGAAAATATATTCTCGGATATGCTTGGATTTGCAAAATACGCCTTCAATAAGAGTCACGCGACTGCCTACGCCTTGATTTCGTACAGAACCGCGTATCTTAAGGCGCACTATCCTGCGGAATATTTCTCCGCACTTCTCACAAGCGTCCTTGACAGCGCATCAAAGCTTAAGGAATATATTGCAGATGCACAGAAGCACGGTGTTTCGGTTTTGCCGCCTGACGTCAATAAGAGCCGTGCAGACTTTGCGGTTTCGGACGGAAATATCAGATACGGGCTTCTGGCAATACGCAACGTCGGCAGACAGTTTGCAAATTCCGTTATTTCGGAGCGCAAAAGATCGCCTTACCGTTCATTTGACGAATTCGTACACAGGCTTCGCGACTCTGATATAAACAAGCGGACTCTTGAGTCGCTTATAAAATGCGGCGTCTTTGATTCTCTCGGTGTTACGCGGAGCGCACTGATGGCATCTTACGAGGGGATAATCAATGCGGAGCATGAAAAAACGAGGAATAATATATCCGGTCAGATGGATATGTTTTCAACTTCCTCCGTTCACGAGGTAAGTGGCAATTACCGCTATCCCGACCTGCCGGAGTATCCGCTTAAGGAGCTGCTTCTGCTTGAAAAGGAAAGCTCGGGACTCTATTTCTCGGGACATATGATCGATAATTTCTCAATGCACGTCGATTCTCTTTCACCGGATAAAATATCCGATATTTTAGAGGAAACCTCGGAGGAAAATACTTCACCGAATCCCAAGTATAAGGACAAGCAGAACGTGAGCATCGTCGGTATTATTACCGCAAAGCGCACCAAGGTCGTCAAGAGCGGCGACACCATGGCTTTTTTGCGGGTTGAGGACAGATACGGCGAGATCGAGGTCGTGGTATTCTCCCGACATTACGCACGTTATGCCGATGAGCTTTACACAGATAACGCAATACACGTTGAAGGAACAATTTCGCTCGAGGATGGTGAGGATGCAAGAATCCTTCTTTCAACAGCGACGCGCCTTGAAAGTAATTCCGAATTTTCCCATCAGCCGAAGCCAAAGTCCGACGAAGTGCCGATCGGTGAGCGCGTTTTTATCAGAGTAACTTCGTCATCGGATGAAAAAATCAGTAAAATTACCCGTATGGCGCTCTTGAACCCCGGTCGTGCAGAGGTAGTGATTTTCGATTCCACCTCGAATAAATATTCGCGCATCAAGGATGCCCGTATACGGATTTCCCCGGAGGTTCTCGCGCGGCTCAAGTCGATTTTCGGCGACGGAAACGTGGCTGTAAAATGAAAAAAATATTGACATGGGCGTTTTGCGGTAGTATACTGTATTAAAGCTTTAAATTATATTCTCGGCCGTCGATGCTTTTGACGAATGATTTTGCGCGAGCATCTTGACTGCTTGAAAAATTGATACGCTTAAGTATATCACAGCATATTCAGTAAATTATAAAGATAGGAGTAACAATATGTGGATTAACATTATCGTGGACGTTATAATTGCAGGCATATTGATCGCGGGCGCGGTCATCGGCATTAAGCGCGGTCTTATCCTTTCACTTGCAAAGCCTCTTAAATGGATCGGCTCGCTTGTTTCCGCCTTCTCCCTTAGCGGAGTATTTGCGGAGTTTGTCGTTCAGCCGATGATACAGGCACCGCTGACCAACCATATCTCAAAATACCTTGCGGAAAGATGCGGCGACATTACAGCTGCTACCGCTAACGATAAGCTTCCCACGCTTTTGAAGCTCGCGGCAGGTGCGGTGGGAGTTGATATAACTGCGATTGAGGGAGAAACCTCGGGCGAATTTATAATTTCTCTTATTGAGAAGCTTGCAGTTCCTACCATACATCTCATAGCCCTCATTATTTCCTTTATCGCCTTGAATATCATCTTTAAGATTCTTTTGAATCTCTTGTTCTGGTTGATAGATTCTCTCTTTAAAGCAGGGCTTTTCGGGTTCGTAAATAAGTCGCTCGGCTTCGTTCTCAATACCGCTTTTGCATTCGTGATCGCATGGGGACTTACTGCGCTCTTTGCATATTTCATCAGCCTTCCCGGAGTTGCGGATTTTGCCTGGGCGGCTAATTTCAAGGGTGGATTCCTCTATCAGTTCTTCAAGAATAAGTAACAACTCCGCCGCACACTATAAGCCTCCCTTTTTCCAAAGGGGAGGTGGCTCGACGAAGTCGAGTCGGAGGGGATTTCGAACGGGATGTGCATA
>JAGCJI010000132.1 GCA_017648085.1 Clostridia bacterium
GAATCGAAAAGGTCCTTCACGTACTCCATTCCCTGCACCGTTCCTATGCGCATATTAACCGACGCGCGGATTTCAATATTCGGATATTTCGTTCTTATAACGTGGGCCACCGTAAGCGAGGTGGTGGTTACTATATCAACATCGCAACCGATGTTGCCGAGGTAATCAATTACGCTGATAACGTTATTTGCAAGCTTTTCGGAAAGAGAATACTCTCCGTAACAATTTCCGTTAAAGAGAAGGTCGAGCTTCACGCCGAGCGACTTGATTTTGCGCAGTTCCTCCTCCACTATAGCCTGTGCGCCCCAATCGGTAAAGCCGTGCATTGTTGCAACGGCACTTCTACCCGAAGCGATATCCTGCCAAGCAAAGAAAACCTCCGAGATATTATCACGGTAGTCCCGAACGAGATTTGAGAATGGCTCTTCATATTCTTGATGTAATCTGAATCCAACTGAAAATTTCATATTTTTTCCTATTCTGAAAAAATGACGGCAGTGTAAAAACGCCGCCATCATTTTGATATTTTAAATTAATCGGCGTCAGATGCCTCGCCCGTCTGCTTCTGATAGGGAGGAACATAGTGCGCAGGCTGATCGTTTGCGATTCCATCCTCAGACCAGTCCATAGACCAAAGGGGCTTGGTACGGAAGGGATGAACGAACTTGTTCTTAAGAACGCCACGCTTTTCAAGGCTGATCATACAAGCACGCGTACAGCCCTTTGCTCCGCAAACCGCCTGACCGGTTCTGTAAAGGCTTCTCGGCTTCTCGTAGAAAGGAGTGATGGGCGAGGGCTTGTATTTGTCGGTATCCGGGAAGTAACTACCGGTTTCACCCTCCTCAACCTGCTGTGCGCCGGTGAAGCATCTCGTGCACTTCATAACGTCGAGATCACCCCACTCAACATCCTTGCCGGCGAGTTTGACCTTGACCTGACGGTCCTTCGGAATACATTGACCGGGGCACTCACGCACGCAAGCCATACATTTATTGCAAAGAGTACCGGGCTCCATTACGGGATCGGGCTCAAGCTCAAGTTCTGTGATAACGACGCCTATACGGACACGAGGACCAAATTCGGGGGTAAGGAGCATTTTTGAATAGCCTATCTCACCAAGACCGCAGAGGTAACCTGCGATACGAAGGTGAACCATAATATCAGGATAAGGCTTGCCCGGCTCGACCGGGCGGGAGAATCTCTCCTTCAAAAATCCCTCGTTGTCGATAGCGCGCCAGTCGGACTGGTGGCCCATAGGAATAGCCTCATAACCCTCATCCTCGATCATACGGCAAAGGTTGATAACCGTCATAGGCATATAAACGTAAGTAATTCCGCCGTAACCCATAGCGGAGTAGTTTGAGAAATATGTACCCTCCTCAATACCGCGAAGCGAGCCGCGGCAAACGCGGAATCCCATAGCGATAATGGATTTTGCACGAGGCATAATCATTTTGGGGTCCATCTGCGCGGGAGCATCCTTCCATCTGTCGATAGAACCGATACCAACGATATCAGCACCAAGGCGAAGAGCCGCTTCTTTAACTTGTTTTGCAGTAATCATACTTGACTCCTTAAAATTTATTAACACGTATATTTTAACATGCACGGCTGTTCTTTTCAATGCACAATTCAATCATTTTATTGCACAAAACGCCAGAGAGGAGAGATATAACCTAATGAATAATTTTAAGAAAAACGCCATTCTTATATCGATAGGCGGGCTCGGTTACGGAGCAATAGAGCTATTATGGAGGGGACATACACATCCGACGATGCCGGTAGCAGGTGGGTTGACCTTCCTTGCCTTTACAAAAATCGCAGAAAAATACAAGCACAAGCCGCTAATACTTAAAGCTATGCTTTGCGCTGCGAGTGCTACAGGTATTGAGCTCGCCTTCGGGCTGGTATTTAACAAAGCGCTGAAAATGGGTGTGTGGGATTATAGCAAGATGCCCTGCAACTTTCTCGGTCAAATCTGCCCGACTTTTTCTCTGCTATGGTGCGCACTTGCGATTCCCGTTTTGCCGCTTGCTGATTTTTGCAACGAAAAAATTAAGGGAACCGACGCGAAAAAATAACACTAAACGATTATTTGAGCGAATCGAAAAGTCCTAGACATGCCTCGCTTATATCGAGATAAGTGGCGGCAAAATTGCCCGTGTACCAAGGATCAGCAACGTCGCCGCCGCGCGAGGTATAGTCCATCATGCGCTTTATTTTTCCCAGCTTGTCCTCGCCAAAGATCCGCATAAGGTTACGGTAGTTATTTGAATCCATCACAACGAAGAGGTCGTATTTATCATAGTCGGAGCGCCGGATCTGCACCGCCTCGCGCTCGGTAAACGGAATTCCCTGCCGCAAAAGCTCGCGGCGAGCAGGGGGATATATCGGATTCCCGATCTCCTCAGTGCTGGTGGCTGCCGAAGAGGCGAGAAAATCCCCTGCCCGACCCGCACGTTTTACTATATCCTTAAATATGAATTCTGCCATCGGACTTCTGCATATATTGCCGTGGCAAACGAACATAATTTTCATTTTTCTTCCTTAAAAACCGATGCACGAGGCGTCTGTTTCCCTTTTTTATTTTACCTTGTTTTGAACAGCGGCTAGCCGTAAGAGAATCGAACACATAAGGTTTTAAGAGATAGATTTCCCCATATACATCACCGAAATTTTTTTAAATATCCGCATATTTCTCTAAAATTTTGGCTCGTCTATGAAAAAATCTATTCTTTTAAAACTGCTTCGCACCTTACGGCGA
>JAGCJI010000133.1 GCA_017648085.1 Clostridia bacterium
ATCAAGACCGTGAACCTTTGAGATACCGTCACCGACCGAAATAACGTAGCCGATCTCGTCCTGCTCGGTTTTCTTCTAGTAGTTTTAAATCTGCTCTTTGATTATTTTGCTGATATCATCAATTTTGGATTGCATTTTATCACCATTATATTACTGTATTTTTGAGGCTCTTTTCAAATTTGTCAAGCCTCGTTTTTACCGAACCGTCAAGCTGAAGACCAAGGTAGCGAAGCTTCATGCCACCAAGGATCTCGGGGGAAACGGTGTTTTTAACTATTACGTGCTTTCCGGTTTTCACCGCAAGCTTTTCGGTCAACCTCGCGACCTGATCGCTCGTCATAGGTATAGCACTGACAGCCTCCACCTCTACGATTCCGCGTGACTCGTTGTAAAGGGAAAGATAGGTGCGGCTTACCTCGTCAAACGTAAATACCGAATGTCGCTCGCATAAAATTTTTATAAGATTTCTGACCGACTCGTCGATCGTGGCGAACGCCCCGTCGATAAGGGCGAGCTTCTCGTCTTTTGTAAGAGAGGGGGTGTCAAGGAGCTTGACGTAGTCGGGATGTTGATTGAATATCTCGCCCACGGCCTTAACGTCACACTTTGCCGCTTCTGTGCTTGATAACTCTTCGGTTAATAAAAACAGAGCGCGTCCGTATTCGTTCACCGTCATATCAGTCACCCATTTCGGCAATAAACTCGTCAATAAGCTCGCGATGCTCATCGGGACTTACGTCGCGCTCAATGACCGCAGACGCAATGCTGATGGCCATATCCGAAACCTCGTCCTTGACCTCGTTTATTATTCTTTTCTTTTCGAGCTCAACCTGCTCGCTTGCGCGCTCAAGAGTTCTTCTGGCCTTTTCATTAGCCTCCGCCAGAATCTCCTCCTCGCGAAGCTGTGCGCGGCGCACCGCACGCTTGAGAATTTCCTCGCTTTCCTCGTTTGCGTGCTCTATTTTTTCCTCGTACTCGGATTTGAGACTAGCCGCACTCGTGCGCGACTCTTCCGCATCAGAATACATGTCGTCAATTTCCTTCTGTCTTGAATCTATCATATTCTTGACGGGATTGAAAAGGAGCTTACGCAAGAAAAGATAAAGAATAAGCAGGTTGCACCAGGCGAAAATCATGGTCCAGAAGTTGACTCCGACAAAGGACTCGAACTTATCTAAAAAAACTTCGATTTTCATGAAACGTTTTCCTTAAAAGGTGGTTTATTTTATCTTTACGAACATGAGAAGAAGGGAGATAACGAGAGAGTAGATACCCGTGGTCTCGGTAATAGCACATCCGAGGATCATATTCGTACGGAGATTTCCGGCGGTTTCCGGATTTCTCGCCATACCCTCAAGTGCCTTTCCTACTGCGTTACCTTCTCCGATCGCGGGACCGATAGCACCAAGACCCATGCAAAGACCTGCGCCAAGCGCTCTTGCAGCCGCAACGATAGAACCTGTAATACCTTCCATTTTTAAAATCCTCCTAGAATATATTTTATTTATTAATTTTTACTTTGTATGTGTTTCCGCTTCACTTGGAGCAGGACAAGCACCGCCGACGTAAACCATCGTGAGCAGAGAAAAAACAAGTGCCTGAACGAAGCCGGAGAAAAGGTCGAAATATATCGACAGAAACGCGGGGATACCCACCTGAAATACGGGCGGCAGCCAGGACGTTATAAGCTCGGGTAACCAGCCGAAGGCGAGGTTGGAAACCAACGCCAGAGCCGCGTATATTAATGAAGTAAGCACCGAGCCGCCCGCAACGTTTCCGAAATGACGGAACGCCATAGACACGGGCTGTGCGATCTCACTTACTATATTCATCGGCGTCATAACCACAATCGGCTCTGTAAAGCCCTTAAGCCAGGACTTGAAGCCAAAATTTTTGATATTATTGTACCACACCATTCCCGTGGTAACCAACGCCCACGCCAGCGTTACCGAGAGGTCTGCCGTAACGGAGCGGAAAACCTGTGTCATTCCTATAAGCGTTCCGAATATCGATGATAAAAAGAGCGTTCCGATATAGGGGGCGAACTTAACGTTGTGCTTTCCCATCGTGTCCTCAACGAGTCCGTAAAGCATACCTACGAGCTTTTCTACGATAACCTGAAACCTACCGGGGCGTTTCGTAAGCTTGCGCGTTATGAGTGCCGCAACCGTTATCAGTATGACGGTGATGGCAAGAAGGGAGAGCATTGTTTGCGTCACGTTAATAGCGCCAAAGGGTGTTTGAATGGAAAAATAGACTTTAGGGCCGTTTACCTGTAGATCCATTAGCTGTTTTTTCTCTCCTTTCTTTCCGTTATAAGTGCTTTAACCGTAATTATCGGGCGAAGCATAAGCAGGGGGATGAGCGTCGCAACGACGTCAAACCATTCAAGCAGGAACGCCGCGACCAGAGTCGCCAGCATCGTCAGGGTACGCACCACGAACGAAAGCTTAACGGCGTTGTTGACGGAAACCTTTTGCTCTGCGGCAAAGCTCTCCGCCTCCTCATCGGTCATTTCCTTATCACCGCGTGCTTCAACCGCCTTGTCAAAGGCGCGCAGGGTGGAGAATGCCATGAAAAAGAAATTAAGCACGGTAACCGCGCATCCGAGTGCAAGTCCCGTAACTACCTTGTAGCTGAATTTGTCGATCAGAAGATAGACGGCGACGACGATCACCGAAACTATAAGCTCTCCGAATAGAAGAAATGCCGACTCATAAAGCGGCAGGTTTTTATCTTTCATTATCTTAATTCCTGTCCTCGTTTTGTTTTTCAAGCCGCTCCAACGCGTGGGATGCGCTCACTACGAATTTTATCATTGAAATAAAGCCGCAAACCACGCCGATCGGGATCAAAACGGCGTATATCCATTCCGCCACGCCCACGTAACGCACGAGGAGCCAGGCAATGCCAAACCCAAGTGCCGCGGGGGTCAAAAGGCTTATCGCCGCCTGCGATATAACGTTCAAGGCGTACATCACGCCAAATATTTTTTTGTGCATACTATACCCTAAATAATTTGTTAGATAATATTATATCACACGCGCGAGAAAAAATCAATACTTCTTTGAAATTGAATTTTATTGTGTACGGTAAGCGAAAAAAGAAAGAGATACCGCACACTTGTACAGCATCTCTTGTATTTTCGTTGGTGTTGTCACTATGCACCGGTAACCTTTGCATATATAATCTTCTCTTCAGCTACCGCATCGAGTGAGAAGCGTATCGCACCGCGGAATATCTTCTCTGCATCGGCAATGCTGTCTTTCTTGTCCGTGTAAAGGATCGCAAGCACGTCGTTTGGCTTTACAGCGTCCCCGTGTCGCTTTTTAAGCACTATTCCTGCCGCATGGTCTATCACGTCATCCTTGGTGCGTCTGCCTGCTCCAAGCACCATCGCCGCCACGCCGATTGCCTCGGCATCCATGCCCGCAACGTATCCCTGCTCCGTGGCATAGACGGGCACCTCGTAAAGCGAGCCCTTGAACATTTGGGTGTTGTCGACGTAATCGGGATCTGCTCCCTGTGCGCATATCCATTCCTTGAATTTTCGGAGCGCCGCTCCGGAGTAAAGAAGCTCGCGCGCCCTCTTTTCCGCCTCATCAAACGAAATTCCAAGTGCAAGGTGCGCCATAGAGGATGCAAGCGCAAGGCAGATTTCGGTAAGGTCCTTCGGACCCTCTCCCTTAAGCGTTGCTATCGCTTCCTTTACTTCAAGGGAGTTGCCGACCGCGTATCCGAGCGGCACGTCCATATTAGTTATAAGGGCCATCGTATTTCTACCACACATACGGCCGATCCTCACCATGTTTTTAGCAAGAATTTCGGCATCCTCGGGTGTTTTTAGAAACGCGCCGGAGCCGCATTTTACGTCAAGCACTATTGAGTGCGAGCCTGCCGCAAGCTTCTTGCCCATAATGGACGAGGTGATAAGGGGGATTGAATCAACCGTTGCCGTCACGTCGCGAAGGGCGTAAAGCTTTTTGTCCGCAGGTGCAAGGTTTCCGCTTTGTCCAATGACAGCAATGCCTATTTTCTCAACTTGGGAAATGAATTCCTCGGGAGAAAGGGCTACTCTGTAGCCTGGGAAGGATTCAAGCTTATCCACCGTGCCGCCTGTATGACCGAGTCCTCGGCCGCTCATTTTTGCTACTTTACAGCCGAGAGCCGCCGCCAAGGGTGCTACGATAAGTGTGGTTTTATCTCCCACGCCCCCCGTCGAATGCTTATCTGCGGTAAGCGCGCCAAAACGAGAAAGGTCGACAGAGTCGCCCGAGCGCGCAATGGCGTCGGTCAGGATGTAGGTCTCCTCGTCATTCATGCCCTTAAGGCAGATTGCCATAAGCAAGCTTGATACCTGGTAGTCGGGGATGTTGCCGGCAGTATATTCCGACACGAAAAAACGGATTTCTTGCTCGGTAAGTGCCTCCCCGTGCTTCTTTTTCGTTATAACGTCATAAATTCTCATACAATAAAATCCTTGTCAAATCCGTGCGGCAGAAGCTCCTTCAAAGTAGAGAAGGCTTCCATGCCGAAAATGATTTTAAAATCCTTCTTGCAAAACTCGCTCATGACCTGTCGGCATATACCGCAAGGTGGAAATTCGGGCTTTGCGGGCTTGCCGCGCTCGCCTCCCGCAACGGCTATTGCAACGAACTCGCGCTCGCCGCTGTGAATTGCGGTGAAAAACGCTACCCTCTCTGCGCACACCGTAGGTGAAAACGCGGAGTTTTCAATATTCGCGCCGGTATATACCTTGCCCGAGGCGGTGAGAAGTGCCGCGCCTACCGAAATTCCCGAATAGGGACAGTAGGAGGCATCTCTCGCCTCGCACGCTTTAAGATAAAGCTCGCGGTCGGAAATCATCTCGTTCATTTTAGTATCTCTCCACTGATAATTTCACACGCATCCGCCTCAAAGCTTACGCCGAGCATATCGGTAACAAGCTTCGATATAGTGGTAAAGGAGGCACGCGTGCCAAGATTTTTAGCTTCAATCTCACTTCCGTAGACCAAAAGGGGCGTGTATTCTCTGGTATGGTCGGTAGATGCGTCGGAGGGGTCGCAGCCGTGGTCCGCGGTGATAATAAGCGCGTCATCCTCTTTAAGCGAGGGCAGGAATCCTGCAAGCCACGCGTCAAATTCGTTTATGGCGCGTGCATATCCGACCGCATCCTGTCTATGACCGTATTGCGAGTCGAAGTCAACCAGGTTTACGAATGCCAGACCGGAAAAATCCCTCTTGAGAAGTCCGGTGGTGATTTCAAGCCCTTCGGTGTTTCCGTGGGTAAATATAGCGTCGGTAACGCCCTTGCCGGCAAAAATATCGTTGATTTTTCCAACCGAGATAACCTCAAGCCCCGCGCCCTTTATGGCGTCAAGCATGGTTTCCTTCGGCGGCTCAAGCGAAAAATCGTGTCTGTTTGCCGTGCGCTTGTAATTGCCGAATTCTCCAATAAACGGGCGCGCGATAACGCGTCCGACTGCGTGCTTGTCTACGAGGATTTTTCTTGCCGCGCGGCAGTATTCGTAAAGAGTTTCCGGGGGCACTAGGTCCTCGTGCGCGGCTATCTGAAACACGCTGTCTGCGGAGGTGTAAACAATAAGGTCACCGCTTCTCATATGCTCGTCACCGTAGTCGCGTATAACGTCGGTACCCGAATAGGGCTTGTTGCAAAGCACGTCGCGTCCGACAGCCTTGCTGAATGCGTCTATAACTTCCTTCGGAAAACCGTTCGGGTAGGTGGGCAGGGGGCTTTTTGAAACCACACCCGCAATCTCCCAATGGCCGATAGTAGTATCCTTTCCCGCGCTCAATTCCATAAGTCTTGCAACTGCGGCGCGTGGCTTACCCGTGTCAATGAAATCGACACCGTCAATATTGCCTATGCCAAGGGATATAAGATTCGGAATATTAAGCTCGCCGGTCGCGTGCGCACTTCTTAAAGTGTTAGCACCGGCATCTCCAAACGCTGCGGCGTCGGGAGCAGCACCTATGCCAAGCGAGTCGAGAACTATCAAAAATACTCTTTTCATAATCAAAGGTTTATTGCGGTATTAAGCGCAATCTCCATCATTTCGGTAAACGAATTCTGTCTTGCGGCAGAGTCGAGCGATTCTCCGGTAAGAAGGTGGTCGGAAACGGTGCAGATAGCAAGCGCGCGCTTCTTCGCGTAAGCCGCGTTCATATAAAGTGCTGCCGCTTCCATTTCAACACCAAGCACACCGAGTGCCTGCCACTTCTTTGAAGCCTCGGGGTTGGCGTTGTAGAATATGTCGGAGGAAAGAAGGTTTCCGACCGCGTATCTTGCGCCGATCTTCTCTGCTTCCTCTATCGCGGTTTTCATCATTTTGTAGTCTGCAATGGGAGCAAACGTGCCTTCCAGTCCGTATTGAACGGCAAAATTGGTCGTTGTAGATGCACCCATACCGATGATAATGTCGCGCACCTTTACGCTTTCGCTCATCGCGCCGGCAGATCCGATTCTCATAATGTTTTCGACTCCGAAGAAGTTGTAAAGCTCATAGGAGTAGATGGCGATGGAGGGCATGCCCATTCCGCTTGCCATAACCGATACGCGCTCACCCTTATAAGTGCCCGTGTAGCCGTGAATGCCGCGCACGTTGTTTACGAGCTTCGCATTTTCAAGAAAATTTTCCGCGATAAACTTTGAGCGCAGGGGGTCGCCCGGCATAAGAACTGTTTTTGCAAAATCCTCGGGGGTCGCGTTTATGTGGGGAGTTGGATAATTTTTACTCATAATTTCACCTCAATATCCTGTGATGTTGCTCTCGGCTTTAACTATCTTGACTATTCTGCTGGTGCCGAGTCTTGAAGCACCGAGCTTTATAAAGTTTTCGGCATCCTCTATCGTGGAAATTCCGCCTGCCGCCTTAATTTTCGTTTCAGGGGAAACGTGCTTTGCAAAAAGCTCTATGTCGTGGGGAGTTGCGCCCGCGGTCGAAAATCCCGTGGAGGTCTTGATATAGTCCGCGCCCGCCTCGGAAACGACGTGGCACATTTCGATTTTTTCTTCGTCCGTGAGCAGACAGGTTTCAATAATAACCTTGAGAATCTTTTCACCGCACGCCGCTTTGAGAATTTTTATCTCGTCGCGCACCGCGTCGAAGTGTCCTGCCTTAACCTCGCCGATATTAACTACCATATCAATTTCGTCAGCGCCGGATTTCAGGGCGTCCTCTGTTTCGAAAAGCTTGGTTTTTGTGGTGGAGTATCCGTTTGGGAAGCCGATAACGGTGCAGATTTTAACTCTGCCGTCAGCGTAGCCTGCGGCTCTTTTTACAAACGACGGTGGGATGCACACGGATGCAGTGCCGTATTTGATTCCGTCGTCAACTATCGCTTGGATATCCTCCCAAGTCGCTGTTTGCGTGAGAAGTGTGTGGTCACATTTCGAAAGTATTTCTTTAATTTCCATTTCTTTGCTCCTTTATTTTTTTTATAAAACAACGGTGGCACATAGCCACGTAAGTATCGTTTCCGCCGAGCAAAACCTGCTCGCCTGCCGTTGTGATTCTGCCGAGCGAATCAATTCTGGCATTTACTATCGCCTTTGAACCGCATTCGCAGATGGTCTTGATCTCGGATACTGAGTCCGCAACCTCAAACAGCCTTTTTGAACCGGGAAAAAGCCGAGTGAGAAAGTCGGTACGAAGTCCAAAGCACAAAACCGGCAGATCTCTGTCGTTTACGATCGAGCGAAGCTCGTCTATCTGCGCCTCTGTGAAAAATTGGCTTTCGTCCGCGATTATAACGTCGGCATCGGCGTGTTGGCTCATAAACAGCTCGGTGATGCTGTCAGATGCGCCTATTGCATCGCACTCTGCGGTAAGTCCTATGCGAGAGGTCACCGCGTTCGCGCCGTCACGGGTGTCAATTGCCGGCTTGATGAGCCAAACCTTCATTCCACGCTCTTCGTAATTAAACCTGGTTATAAGAGCCTGCGCCGTCTTTGACGAGCCCATAGCCCCGTACTTAAAGTAAAGCTTTGCCATTTCCGTCACCCTTAAAAATTTATTATTACAGTTTAATTATAGCACAGCCTTGCCGACAATACAAGTGGAATTTATTCAATTTTAACAAAACGGGTAAAATTTCAGAAAGGGGTGGAAATTTTCGCTTTTGTGTGATAGAATAATTACTGTATCGAATTTGAGAGAGGAGAAGCGTATGAAGCTTATAATCGCCGAAAAGCCGAGCCTTGCGCGCAACATCGTCGCGGGAATCGGGAAAATGGATAAAAAAGACGGCTACTATATCAACGACGAATATATAGCAAGCTGGGCGTTCGGACACCTTTTCTCTCTCGTGGACGTGGAAAGCTATACCTCGTCGGATAGAACGGGCTGGACACTTGATAATCTTCCGTGCTTTCCCGAAGAGTTTAAGTTTGAATTACGCCGTACTGACGATAAAAAGCCAGACCGCGGCGTCGAAAAGCAGTTTAAAATACTTCGCACTCTCATAAACCGCTCCGACGATGATACCGTAATCAACGCAGGTGACGCGGACCGTGAGGGCGAAATTATAGTAAGACTTTGTATGAGTCACGCGTCCGAAAAGAAGAAAACCGAAAAGCGCCTTTGGCTTCCCGACCAGACCCCCGAAACCGTAAGGAACGCGCTTGCCGATATGAAGGATGAGAGGGAGTACGACAACCTTGCAAGCGAGGGCTTTGCACGCACTTATATAGATTGGCTCTACGGTGTTAATTTAACACGGTATGCTACTATTCGTACAGGAAAGCTACTGCGCGTCGGCAGAGTAATAGTTCCCATCGTACGCGCTATTTACGAGCGCGATATGGAGATAAAGAACTTTAAGCCGGAGAAGTACTACGTTCTTCACTCAAACGAGCTGACGGGCGGGGAGCGTGTCGAGTTAATTTCAAAGCGGAAGTTCAAAAATGATGAAAAAGAGGGTGCCGAGGCACTTGCCGCAAGCTATAACGCCGTGGGTGCTGTCGTCGCGGCGGCGGAAAGCAAAAGAGCAGTAATTTACCCCGGCAAGCTTTATTCTCTTTCAACGCTTCAAAATCTGCTAGGTAAAAAGTATAAAATGAGCATGAGTGAGAGCTTGACTATTATTCAAAAGCTCTACGAGGACGGATATCTTACCTATCCCCGTACTAACTCCGAATATCTAGCAACGGCGGAAAAGGATAAGATGCGTGCGATATTATCTAACGTATCAAAGCTCGGTTACCCCGTTAAATTTAAGGATTCGAAGCAGATTTTCGACGACTCGAAGATAGAGTCGCACTCTGCGCTTACTCCCACCTATAAAATACCCAAATCCGACGCCCTTTCGGAAAAGGAAAAGCAGGTCTATTCCACCGTTTTCCGCCGCTTCGTTGCAGTTTTCTGCGCCGAAGAATGCGTTGCTGAAAAGAGCGAGATAAAAATCAAGGTAGGCGAGCTTGAGGAATTCACTCTTAAAGGAACAGTTATCCTTGAGCCCGGATTTACTAAATACGACGATTATACTCAAAAGGATAAGCTTTTACCGAAGCTCTCGGTCGGCGAAGCCGTGAATATAAATTTTGCACCGACCGAAAAGGAAACCACACCCCCGAAGCATTATACTATCGAAACCCTTAACAACTATCTAAAAAATCCCTTCAAGGACGATAAGGCAAAGGCAAAGGAGCTTGAGGAATGCGGTGAGGTCGACGATGCTGATGACTACCGCGCAATATTTGAGGGACTTGAACTCGGTACGGAAGCCACCAGAACGGGAATTATCGACAACGCTCGTAAAAGCGGCTATATAAATCTCAAAAAAGACGTCTATACTCTCCTTGAGGGTGGCGAGCATCTGATAGATTCTCTCCGCGCCCTTTCGATAGATATGGATAAATATAAAACGAGTGAGCTTGGCAAGGCACTTAAAAAGGTTTTTCGCGGAGAGATGACCGTGGAGGACAGCGTGAAGCTCGCCGAGCGCGAGATAGCTGAGGTGTTCCGCCGCGGCGGAGCTTCTCCCGCGCCTGTTTCAATAAACACGGGCGCGCTCGGTGAAATAGTGGGCAAATGCCCCATTTGCGGCAAAAACGTGATCCGCGGTAAGCAAAATTACGGCTGTATGGGATATAGTGACGGATGCAAATTCCGTGTAGGCGTCAGCATCTGTAAAAAAACTATCCCGATAGGAGAGGTGCGTCGACTTCTTGCCGAGGGTGCTACCTCGAAAATGCGCGGCTTTATATCTAAAAAAGGGAAAGCCTTTGAAGGAAAGCTCGTTTTGAAGGACGGAGAAGCAATTTTCAGCTTTGATTAACAGTTTTTTGCCTTTGGCATAGTATGTTATTAAGCGGAACGATCCGCAAAAGTAACTCCCGGAGGCAAACATACATGAATAACAATTGCTTATGCCATCTCTTTGACGACAACTGCACTTGGATCATTATCCTTGCAATCGTTATCGTTTTTTGTTGCTGCTGTAACGGTTAAGCAGAAGCCGAGGGATAAATCCGCCTCGGAAACGACAAACAGGTAAACCGATAGGGTCGGCGCGACTTTTTAGTCGCGCCGACTTCTTTTTTGTAATAAAAATCAGTAGTTAACCGTATATATAAACAAAAAGCTTTTGGAGGACGGTATGTTTATATATTCGGTTCGCGCATCGACGGTACGATTCTTTATGGTTATCGCATTAACTATCAGTCTGCTCGTGGGATTTCTCGTGTTTGGCGGCAAGGGGGAGAGCGTTGCCGCCGCATCTGTCAGCATTGATTTTTCGGGGGTTAAAACCGAGGAGGACAGAGTCGCATTTATATCGCAATTCGGCATCAAAGTGAAGGGTGAGGGCGCAAGCTCGGAGGAGTTCAGAGTGCCCGAAAACTTTGATCGCATAATACGCGATTATAACGAGCTTCAGAAGATGCAGGGGCTCAATCTTGAAAAATATAAGAATAAAAAGGTTACAAGATATACCTACGAGGCTGAAAATTACGAGGGACACGAGGGAACGGTTTTCGTCAATCTCATAATTTATCGAAACACGGTTATTGCCTGCGACGTGTCAAGCACCGAGCCCGACGGATTTTTGCACCCGCTCGTTAAGCTGAATTAGTGGCAATAAAAGCGTGAAATGAGCAGAGAAAAGTGGTGCTCTGCCTTTCGCTACGAAAAAAATAAGCCAAGGCGTCTTAAGCCTTGGCTTATTTTCATGCTTTTCTTTTTTTTGCAATGAAAATCAAGGAAAGTGAAATTGCGCATCCCAGCGCGAGCATTGCAACCGCGACAGTCCAATACCACGGTGATGACGGCAGGGTGGAAAGGGTGTATCCCGCATCCTTTGCGGTGGATATGAATATCGAGGGCACAGAGCCTAAAATAAAGCCGATTATTGCGATATACGTTCCACGCTGGTGCTTTCGAAGCAACCACTTCATTATAAATGAGATTAAGAAAAATCCGATGCCGATTCCCACGCCTGTGCATCCAAGCACTAAAATCGAAGTGCCGATACCGTCCCCCTTAAAAAGATGGTCGGTAACCATTTGCAGAATCGGGTTGTAGTATCCGAGTATCAAAAGCAGCATGCTTCCCGAAATTCCGGGAACAACCAGTGCTGCCGAGCCTATAAGACCGATAAGGACGAGCAGGAGATAACCGCCGAAATTAAGTCCGAACAAATCAACGTCCGCGCCTATCGGTAAAAAAGACAGTGATACAGCGAGCAAAAGGGGAACAGCAAGCGATAGAACGTGTATCGGCTTGAATTTGCCCTTCGCGTTAGCCGTAATGGATGGCAGTCCGCCAAGCGCAAGACCGACGAAAAGCGAAACTGTCGGGAACGGATACGCTGCCAGTGCCCATCCGAGTGGGTAGAGCAGGGATATTATTCCCGCTATCATACCGATGCCTATCGGTAAAAGTGTAAGAACGCTTTTTTTGAAGCTCTTGAAGATGTCTGCTATAGCCGAAACCAAACGCTCGTAAATTCCGAGTATCGCGGCAATAGAGCCGCCCGAAAAGCCGGGTATTATAAACGCCGTGCCGATGGCGTAGCCGTATATTACGTCTAAAATAAATGACTTCGGAGCTATGCGCGTATCATTGTTCTCGCCCATGGATTTTCCTTTCTACCGCGCGGAAAGTTTCCGTGACGGTGAAATGTTTGTTTTGTTATATTTTTACCAGTACATTCTGAAATTCGGGTTGTAAAGTCGCAGAAGTGATTCAAAATAGAAATAATCGCCGTAAACTGCAGTTTGATCAATATGTCTGCGCTCCGGCCTCTTTGCCGAGGCGTATCCCGTAACGTGGAAGAGGAAGCCGTCGTAGTCAATTCCGTTGTCACCCGTGCAGGTGTCAATGGTGGAATCGAGAATCATTGCCGCCGCATTGTTGAAAAGTGCCTTGTCGGGATCTGCGTCGGGCAGGTGCTTTGCCATCTCGTTAAGACCGCAGACGGAAATAACGCCGGCTGACGAGTCCTTAACCGCCTTCGTAGAGGTGAAATCGTAATCCCAAGCGGGTACGTTATCCTCGGGCAGATGGTTGAGCATAAAGTAAGTAAGATCTCTGTGCGCCTTCTTTGCGAACTCCTCTTTTACGTAGGTGTATGCGATGGGGAATCCGTAAACACCCCACGCGTGACCGCGCGACCAGCAGGATTCGTTGCTGTGGCCCTGAAGCGTAAGGCCGCCCACGGGATTGCAGGTTTCGGGATCAAACTGGTAGTGATGATAGGTTGAGCTGTCAGCTCTGAGGAGCAATTCGTCCGTGGTTTTGCAATGTGCGATAGCCGCCTCGGTAAGCTCCTCGTTGCCGGTTTCCTTGCCCGCCCAGAAAAGCAGTGGCACGTTCATCATTGAGTCCATCATAGTGCGGCATCCGGAGCCGTGCCAGGATTTAATCGAACGTATTATAAATTTTCCCTCTTTGGAGAAGCTTTTCTCGTAAAGATAGTTTGCTGCTGCAAGACCGATTTCGCGGCCAAGCTCGTTTCCTGTTGCTTTGTAGGGAGCAACGCAGGAGGGGATGTAAAGAAAGCCAAGGTCGTGGTGATCAACGTCGATCTTGTGGTCGATTTTTTCCTTGAACGCAAGCATAAGGCGCTCGCCGGTTTCGCGGAATATCTTTTTGCCCGTAAGCTCGTATGCCAGCCAATGGCAGCCCGCATACATTCCTACTATCCAGCCGCCCGTTTCATTTGTGAATATGTACTTAAAGCCGGCACTTCCGCTGGGCATTTCGTTTGGATGATCTATTGCCATCTTTTCAAGCTTATCAAGCACTACGCCAATTGCCGATTCAAGCTTTGTCTTTGAAATGGTGTAGGGCGTGTTAAATTTTTCAGGGTTATTAAGGAATATAGGATTTCTTGCCATGGTCTTTCTCACTTTATTTATTATACTCCAATTTTACCAATACATTCTGAAATCGGGATTATAATGACGAAGCAGAGCTTCAAAATAGAAGAAGTCACCGTAAACTGCTGTCTGATCGATATGTCTCTTCTCGGGCTTCTTTGCCGAAGCGTATCCCGTAACGTGGAAGAGGAAGCCGTCGTAGTCAATTCCGTTGTCACCCGTGCAGGTGTCAATGGTGGAATCGAGAATCATTGCCGCCGCGTTGGTAAAGATTGCCTTGTCGGGATTGTCGTTTGAAAGGCGTTTCGCCATCTCGTGCATGCCGCACGCCGAAATAACGCCGGCAGAGGAGTCCTTAACCGCCTTCGTAGAGGTGAAATCGTAATCCCAAGCGGGAATATTATCCTCGGGCAAATGGTTAAGCATAAAGTAGGTAATATCCTTATGCACGTCGAGTATAAACTGCTCCTTTACGTAGGAGTAAGCTATCGGAAAACCGTACACGCCCCACGCCTGACCGCGCGACCAGCAGGAGTCATCACTTCGTCCTTGAAGCGTAAGACCACCGACGGGTGCTTCTGTTTCGGGGTCAAACTGATAGTGGTGGAAGGAGGAGCCGTCAGCGCGGATAAGAAGATCCTCGGTGGTCTTCGTATGTCCGATCGCGGCTTCGGTATATTTTGCTTCGCCGGTCTCTTTACCTACCCAATAAAGCAGGGGAACGTTCAGCATAGAGTCCATCATAGTGCGGCATCCCGAGCCCTGCCAGGATTTCTTACTGCGGATAATAAACTTACCCTTTTGCGCGTACCCGTGCTCGTATAGCAGCTTTCCCGCCTCAAGTGCGGTTTCGTAAGCAAACTCGTTTCCCGTTGCCTTCCACGCCGCAATGCAAGAGAGAATGTAACGGAATCCCTGGTCGTGTCCGCCGATTCCGATACCCGCATCAAGCATTTCTCTGTACTTTTGTACTAAAATATCGCCCTGTTCCTTAAAGAACTTGTTTCCCGTCAGCTCGTATGCCAGCCAATGACAGCCCGCGTAAAGTCCGCCAAGCCAGCTTGTGACGTCGGTCGAAAAGGGATATTTGAACCCAATGCTCGAGCCGGGAACTTCGCCGGGATGCTCCTTTGCCATCTTTTCAAGTCTGTCTACTACGTCAGCGAGTGCTGCCTCAAGCTTTGCCTTTGAAATGCTGTAGGGTGTATCAAATCTTTCGGGTCTGTCAAGCGTAATCAGATTTCTCTTCATTGATTTTTTCTTACCAGTATGCTTTAAAGTCGTGCTTGTAGTATCTTGCAAGTGCCTCAAGGTAGAAGTAGTCGCCGTATGCCGCGATCTGCTCGATATGTCTGCTTTCGGGCTTCTTTGCCTTTGCAAAGCCGGTTACCTTGAACATAAGTCCGTCGTAGTCAATTCCGTTATCACCCGTGCAGGTGTCGATTGTGGAATCGAGTATCATAGCCGCCGCGTTCTCGTATATCGCCTTCGCCTCGCATCCGTCGGGGAGCATCTTTGCCATATCGTACATACCGCACGCGGAAATTATACCCGCCGAAGAGTCCTTGACCGCCTTTACGTCGGTGAAGTCATAGTCCCACGCGGTGATATTATCCTTGGGAAGATGGTTGAGCGTATAGTAGGACACGTCTTTATGCAAGGGGATCAGATAGTCTGCACCCGTGTAGGAGTATGCTACGGGGAATCCATACACGCCCCAAGACTGACCGCGCGACCAGCAGGACTCGTCGCTGTTACCCTGAAGGGTAAGACCGTGCATCGGAGATGCGTCCGCGGGATTAAACTGATAGTGATGGTAGGTTGAGCCGTCAGCTCTTACGAGCAACTTTTCCGTGGTTGCCACGTGGTCTATTGCCGCCTGTGTAAAGTCGGCGTTGCCGGTCTCCTTGCCCGCCCAGAAGAGCAGGGGAGCGTTAAGCATCGCGTCCATCATCGTGCGGCATCCCGTTCCCGATTCCCAGCTTTTCCAGCCGCGGATTATAAACTTGCCCTCTTTCGAGTAGTTATATTCGTAAAGATATCTTGCCGCCTCAAGTGCGATCTTGCGCGCCTTTTCGTCGCCGGTCAGCTTGTATGCTGCTACCGCGGTGGGGGAGAAGAGGAAGCCGATGTCATGGCTGTTCATTCCGTACTTTTCTTCGCAACGCTTTCCGAATAGCTCTGTTACCTTTTCGCCCATCTCTCGGAAGAATTTGTCGCCCGTAAGATCATATGCCAGCCAATAGCATCCGCCGTACATTCCCGCATCCCAATCGCCGTAGATATCATCAAATTCGTACTTAAATCCGCGTGAGCGGCAGGATCTCGGCATTTTAGCACCGTATTCCCGTCCGGTTGCTTCAAGCTTGTCAAGAGCTGCGGAAAGTGCAGCCGTCACCTTTTCCTTTGAAATTTCAAACGGTTTTGTGAATCTTTCGGGATCTTCAAGTTTAATATTGCCTCTTAACATAACGTGCCTCCAAAGTTAATTTATTATATTGTAATATAATAAGCACGGAAAGTCAAGCCAAAAAGGAAATATTTTGCGAGCTTGGTTGACACGAGTAGATATGTGTGATATAATTTTCAAAAAACGGGAGGGCTATTATGTTTGACGGTGAATTTATAGGCGGTGCAGATCTACACTCGTTTTTGATGATAGGTCAGTCAAATATGGCGGGGCGAGGGGAGATTTCCGACGTCGCTCCGATAAACAACTTCAGATGCTATATGCTACGCAACGGAAGGTTTATCAGAATGCGCGAGCCGATCAATCCCGATCGCCCGATTTTTGAGGGGACGTTCCGTTCCGGCATTAGCCTTGCAGCCAGCTTTGCCGATGAATTTGCACGGGAAAATCAAGCACGGGTTGGACTTATCCCCTGTGCCGACGGCGGCAGTAGCATTAATATGTGGCTTCCCGGCACCATATTTTACGATCACGCGCTACTCCTCACCCGACTCGCCATGCGCACCTCAACCCTTACGGGAATTTTATGGCATCAGGGCGAAACTGATGCTGCCGCGGGTATGAGTGCCGAGGAATATGAAGAAAAGCTCAAAACACTTATTTCTTCCCTTCGCCGTGATCTTGGCTCGAACTTGCCATTCGTCATGGGCGAGATTTCAGATAAAATAACGGAAGCAGAAGCAAAGAAAACAGCAATACTTGAAATTAATCGTGCTCTCATAAACGTTGCAAAAACGACACACGGGTGCGCTATCGCCTCGGTTTCGGACTTGACTCTTAAGCCCGACGGACTTCATTTTGATTCAAAATCTCTGCGCGAGCTCGGCAAGCGCTATTACGTCGCCTACGCATCAGTTAAATAAAACTAAAAGCGGAAATGCTTTTTACGGCATTTCCGCTTTTTAGCGATTTGAAACATCGCCAAAGCTTATTTTTTGGTTGCTACGTTTATCTTGGCAACCGCTTTTTTTATTACACGGGGCTCGTCTACCGCACAGTTTGGCAGATGTGCATCCTCGGGATAGAGGATGATCGCCTCGCCTGCCACGTACGTAACCGTTTCGGATTTTTCGTCAAAGAAGTAAATGGTAGTGTCTCCGGTGGGGGAGGCAGGCTTTTTTACCTCAAGCCCCGCCTTATCTACGTAATACATTCTCTCC
This sequence comes from Clostridia bacterium, assembly GCA_017648085.1. Taxonomy (GTDB): domain Bacteria; phylum Bacillota; class Clostridia; order Oscillospirales; family CAG-272; genus UBA1740. The sequence goes on from JAGCJI010000133.1 coordinate 16,973, forward strand.
TCGCCCTCGATAAGAAACTGCACGTCAACGTTTCTTACGTGTCCCTCCATTGCGTTTCTTTCGCATTTGGTTTCCACCGTCTGTACGTTAACGAAGCAATCCTCCGAGAAAACGTACTTGCCGTTTTCTGTGTCGGGAGTTAAGGAAGCGAGGAAATCTATTGCCTCGCGGGGAATGTTAAAGTAATTCCCAAGCTCGCGTATATTAGTAATTTTGATCATATTCTTCTCCTATCAAAGAATTCCCCAGAACAGCCATATAGATAAGTATCCGGAAAGAACTGCGGTAATGGTAAACGGTACGCTTATTTTCATAAAGTCGGTTGCCTTCACCTCGTATCCTTCTTTACGAAGAATACCGATACCCGTAATGTTTGCACTTGCTCCGATCGGAGTAATATTTCCGCCGAGAGTAGCACCTACGAGGAGTCCGAAGTACAGAACGTATGGCGCAACGTTCATAGTGCTTGCAACGCTTTCAACGACGGGTAGCATAGTAAGCACGTAGGGAATATTATCAACGAATGCTGAAATAACAACCGAAGCAAATACTATAAGAGTGTACATAAGGAACAGATTATCGCCGCCAAGCTTAACGAGTCCGTTTGCCAGCTTGTCGATGACACCTGCGCTTGTAATTCCTTGAATAACCACGAATAGCGATGCAAGCAGCAGGAGCGTCTGATAATCCATTTCCTTGAAAACCGCCTTGATCGAGACGGTGTTTTTATTCTTGATAACGTTGATTATAAGACCAATTATAAGGAGAGATATGCAGATAAGACCGTTCCTGATGTTATAAACGCCAAGCCAGAAGCCGCCTCTCGGCTCTTTGAGGAAGGATGCGAGAATAAGCAGAACTACAACGCCTATCATAAGGAAGGAGGGGACGTAGTCGCGAACCTCGGTCTTGTCGTTTAATGTGAGCGGCTGTGTTTCCTTGCGGAAAAGGAACAGAAGGATAAAAGCGGTGAGAAGCGCTCCGATCTCTACCGCCCAGAAAATACCGGGCTTGCCCTTGAACACGAAGAAGTCAAAGAAGGTCATATCGGCGTATCCTCCGAGCAGGATAGCGGTGGTATCTCCTACCAGCGTTGCCGCGCCCTGAAGGTTTGAGGAAATTGCAATTGAAACTATGGGTGCGACGGGTGAGATGCCTTGCTTCTTACAAACCGCAAGAGCGATGGGGGCGAGCATAAGCACGGTTGCAACGTTGTCAACGAATGCAGAAACTATGCCTGCAAAAAGTGCCATGGCAACTATCGCCATCTTTACGTTTTTGAATTTTGAGAGCAAAACGTCCGCTATTCTCATCGGCATTTTTGACTCGATAAACAGGGTTACGATACCCATCGTGCCGGCTATCATCATCAGAACGTTGAAGTCGATTGATCCCAGCACGTCCATAAAGGTGAACTCCACCTCGGAGCATAGGAGCGAGAGCCAGAGCGAGAAGATGACGGCAGAGCCGAGTGCGACGTAGGATCTCCATTTAGGCAAAGCTAAAAGCAAGACGTACGTAACTGCAAATAAAATTAAAGCTATAACGACCGGTGACATTTGTTTCTCCTTGAATATTTATATTTATTATTTAATTGATACCGTAAAGAGTTCTTGCTGCGTGAAGATAGAACAGCATATTTGCCGAATACCATTCGGAGCAGTCGGTGGGCTCGCCGGTTATGGGATCAAGCTCCTGACCGAGCTTAAGCTTGTCCCAGTGCCTTGTCCAGACCTCTATCCAGGTGCGGCAGAGGTATTCGTACGCTTTAGCAAAGCCATACTTTTCCATCCACATAGTCGTTCTGAGCGCGATAAGTCCCTGAGTGTAATATCCCCAGCAGTTGAAGGTGTCGTGTCCCTCACAGGAGGGGTCGTTTATCGCCATGGAAGGATAGGGGTATGGAGTTGCAAATTCTTCGGGATTTGAAATGTGTCTATCGTATATTTCTTTGATTATTTTCGCATCTTTTTCGGGGTCAAGCACACCCTCAAGGAACGGATGGAATATAGTGCTTGATTTGTACTTTCTCTGGTGGCCGTTTTTATCCACGTCGTAGAAGAACGCATCCTCTTCGTTATAAAGAAGCTCAAGCATCTTCGCCTTAAGTGCCGCGGCACGCGCTCTCCATTCATCCGCCTCGCATGGAAGCTTAAGCTCATCCGCCATAGCCGCAAGCGCGGTAAGAGTAGCATAATAGTTAGAGTTCATATCTACCGCAAGAATGGGTGCTACCTCATCGTCGGGGGGCAGAACTGACGCGTTCTGAAGCACTCCGTCTACCGAGTAGTTTCCGCGGCAGGACAGTCCCGTGAGCCTTGAGCTGTTGTCGTGCCCCGTGTCGTATCCAACGAACATTTCAATAAGTCCGCGCCCTGTAGTCATACGGTTTTTTGCGAGCCAGTTTGCCCACTTTACACCAGATGCATATATCCTTTCAAGGAACGATGCGTCGCGGTTCATTTCGTAAACCATAAGGGCGAGCTTCGGAAAGGAAACGCACTCTTGAATCTGTGAGTAGCCGATAAGCTCTTCAGGCGGCAGATCTCTCATATCGCCGTTCCATACGTAGCAGGGGAGTTGTCCCTCTTTCGTCTGATAGTCTATAAAAAGATTTATTGTGTTTTCAGCAAGGTAAAGCTTTGTTCTGTCCATCTCGGCGTATATTACCGAGTCGTAAACGTGCTCAAGCCAAACGCCGGGGTATTCGTTTGAGATAAGCAAAAGCGGCTTTTCCATTCCGCGGAATCGACCGATATGTATTTTTTCGAGCCGTTCCTTGATCTCTTTGCAAATTGCTTCTACCGTCATAATTTATCCTCTCATTCCTCGCTCTTTCCGATAAGGAAGGTCGCGACTAAAATCATAAGTATTCCTATTATTGAAAAAACATCGGGTTTTTCTTTAAAAATTATTATGCTGAATGCGCACGCCGCCATCGGCTCAACTATTCCGAGCGCCGAAACCGTACCGGCGGGAAGCTCCTTCATGGCAAGCGTGTAAAGAAAATAGGGGGTGACAAAGGTGAAAATGCCAAGTCCGATAAGCAACGGCCAGGTAACGGCGGGATCCACGGCGGCCTTTGAAACTATATCCGCGGGACTTGCGCCAAAGCATGAAATCGCCGTCATAAATGCGAAGCTGTAAAGTGTCACGGTGACCGGCTCTACACCCTTGCGCATAGCGATCTTTGTGAAAACGTTGTATGCGGCGTAGGTAAGTCCGCTTCCCACTCCGATCAAAATTCCGATCGGGTCAAATTTCAATCCGCCGATAATTCCCGAAACGAACGCGCATCCGATAAGCATCATAACAACGGCGACAATCTTCATTGGCGTGAATTTTTCGCCGAAAAACAGAACCGAAATTATTATAACGTATATCGGGGCGGTGTACATCAGCACCACCGCGGTCGAAACCGAGGTCTGTTGCATTGCCGAGTAGTAAAAGTAGGCGGTCAAAAACAGCATCGCGCCTATTCCAAATAGCAGGGGCAGCATTATCGGCTTCAGCTTTAAAAGGGATCTATTGCGTATCAAAGCAAAAATCAGTATTACGAGGAATGATACCAAAGCGCGCATTCCCGTCATCTCAAGTGAAGAAAATCCAAACGGCGCAAGGTAGTGAACGAAGATGCCCGACGTTCCCCAAAAAATCCCCGCTAAAATTATGTAAATCAAAGCTCTTTTTTTCATATGCCTGCTTTAAACTCCATTGTCACGTGCGGCACGCCCTCTTCCAAAAACTCGTTGGATATAACACTAAATCCGAGCTTCTCGTAGAAGCCTTGAGCTTGCGTTTGCGCGTGTAAAATTATTCTATCAGTGTTAAACTGCCTTGTCACCACGGGTATTGACTTTTCCATCAGAAGTCTGCCAAACCCTACCCCGTGCGTCATAGTAAGAACTCTGCCGATCTTCGTGCCCTCATCGTCCGTATATGCACGCAGATAAGCGACGAGCTTGTCATCATCCTCGATAAAGCAATGAATACTCGTATAGTCCACGTCATCAAGGTCTTGGCACACTATTCCTTGCTCAAGGAGGAATATCTCGCTCCGTGCCTTTAATATTTCGTATAGCTCGCGAGTTGTCAGCTCGTCAAAGCGCTTTGTGTGAAAATTCAAAGTTAATCACCTGCCTGTAAAAAATAGATAATCCTTTTGTCACGCGTTTAAGGAAGCTTTGTAAATTGACATTTGGGATAGTTAGTGCAGCCGTAAAATTTGCCGTACTTTCCTTGCCGTAAAACAAGCGGAGCAAAACACATTGGACATTGTTCTTTATAGTTTTGATATTTTTTGCTGTGTCTATCTGCTCCTGGTAATATAACGTTTGTTTTGGAAGAGTTACACCTGTGGCACAGCGTTTGCAGATTATCTACCGTAGATTTTCCGCCTTTTGATATAGGGAAGATATGATCTATTTCCAGATCGTTTGGTGAGCCGCAGTTTCGACAACGGTATCTGTCGCGCGCATAGATTTGGAAACGTAATTTGTTGCTGACTTTTCCTCTTTCGACACGGCAAATTGATTGCCATATTTCTGCATTAAGGTAAAAATCACCGTCTTTTCTGTTCAAGTCTTTGATAATACTCTGAATAGTATCGGAATCAAAGGTTTCGCCCTTATATTGAAGACGATATCCTTTAATATTCGTTCGCCAAAGCACTACCGTGATGCTGAAAGTCAATTTGGGTTTTATAATTGCCAAATCAACCTGCGTTTTTTCAATATGCGCAAGCATCTTTTTAAACACAGGGATTTTTTCGACGTTTTCATAGTTGCCTAACCGGTATACACTGCGAATATCCTCTTGATACTTTTTAAACTTTTCTTGGTTATCTTCAGTATCTTTTATAGCATCGCTTACCTCACGCTTGCTATAAACAAGTTGATATGTTAAATAATCCAGGGTTGAAATATCATCGTAAAAATGAACATTATCGTAACGTCCGCTCATATCAAAGCTTTTAATTTCGTTGAATGTGTATCTTTCGTTTATGCCGATTATTGATTTGAAGGTGGTGCTGTGCTCAAAAACGAAAGATTTGTAGCGTTTGTGGATAAAATAGAGGAAAGCATCAAACGCTACAATTAGTGTTGCGACTACTATGCCCAGAATCAGATATGGATTCAATTTTAATCTCCTTTATTTGCGTGACAAGCAAAGAACACTTCGACGCGGGTCAAGACGACAAAAAGTCTCAAAACCGGTCGAAAATGGGGGTGGAAACTCCAAAAGGTATATTTAATACCCACTCTCATGAATATATAATTTCGTTTAACACCTCTATGAGTTCTTGGGTTTGTTCTTTACTTGTTGTCTGTATTTCACTTTTATGCCCATTTGTAAAGACAAACAATACTTTATGAGTGTCCATCCCACCGTCCGAGTCTCCTTCTTCAAAGAAACTTTTCAACTCTTTCAGTTCATCAAAACGGTATGTTTCTCTGCACAGATTATATATGTTGATTTCTCGTTTATCAGAGTCAACCACGACTTTGCCGAAGAATACCGATGTAAATGTGGCGATATTCGTCAACATAAAAAAGGCATAAACCACCCAAAAAAGTTCAATATCTCTTAACTCTTCCCAAATTATTGGGAGTAAAATCCCTGCAAGAAATACCATTGTGAAGATGACACAATTAAAAATATCCGGTTTTTTCTTAATCGTAATTTTGTTTTCATTTCGAATGATATTTAGTTTGCTTTTTCTCATGCAAACTCCTTTCGGTATGTTATACTAAACTGCTGTAAAATGAACTTTCAAGGTTTGCTTATTCCTTCGTCAGACAAACAACGCTCTCGGCGCGATTCAAAGCTTAAAAATATCCCAGGATAAATCATCATCCGGTGTTTGGCAAGAAGGTTGACCAATGCAATAAGAGAGCACTGTGGCTCTTTCTGCTTGGGAAAACTTGGTTTTGGTAAACGAATAGCAAAAATGATATCCTAAAATACCGATAATGAGCCTGCCTATAAAAGAAGTGGAGACCTCTTTGCTCTTTACTCTTATGTACATTCCTTCTTTTTCCTTGTTGTCTACATAACGCACCGCGCTCCAAGGGATAAGCTTGACGTTGCAAACAATCACAAATGCAAACAAATACACAAACACAAGTGTGTTGTGAATTCCCTCTTCGTCAATCCGAAAAGCGGTATTTTTATATATGGTGACCTGCTTGAGCAGTGCGATAACGGTAGCGGCGTATGTACTGCAAACAAGGCAAATCATAAAGGACATAAGGCCTATTAAGAATGGATGCAGCGGCAAACCGTCCTCATCTACAATTTGGTTGGTGACCAAAAGAAACGCGACGTACGTTGCCATTAAAACGGTTCCACCGAATAAGAGAATAAAAAACCAAATTTTCCAATTAAATTTCTTCTCAAACATTTTATTTACTCCTACTATTTGTTGAGACACACGACACTCTCAACATGGGTCAAGACTCCAAAAGGTATAAAAATCGGCTAAAAATGGGGGTGGAAACTCCAAAAGGTATATTTTTACTCGTAAATCCCGTCGAAAAGCATTGAAATGCTATCGTAATCAATGCCACATTTGTGTGTCCAACGGTTTACAGGATGCTCGGCATAGCCTCTATCACTGAGAGGATACAGCATCTCTCTTTCGGGTGTGTGCACGTAAATCATACCGTGTGAATCATCGGAATGAAGAATGTCCAAATAACCGAGGGTGTTAATAAAAACCTCTATTTGATCAAGTGTCATTTGAAGCAGCCCTGATTGCTTTAATTCACGGCGAAGCTTTCCCGAAGTCATATTTTGCGGTAAATTTTCGATAACCTCGATAATTTTCTTGAAATGCTCGTAATCGGCAATAGAATGCTTGGGACTGGATAACTTTTTGTATTCTTCTAAAAAAATGATTGCTGCGTTGAGCGAGGAACGCCCCATTCGTCCATCAAAATAGAAATTTGCCATATCCATATTGATGTGCCAAAATTGCATCTTTGGCTCTATGCTCACAGTATGCTGATAGCCGCATATCTCACAACGGCTTTCATTATATTTATCCTCAAATTCACCGTTTTTGCCAACTACCGAGCCGACATATTTTTTCTCAAATTCGTGCTCGGGTAGGTTTTTGATGTAATAATAGCAAGCAAGAGCCGTTCTGTATTCGGGCGCATTATGCGCAACACCGTAGAGAAAATCCTTTGCCAATTCCTTAACCGAAAGCGTAGCAATTAACTCTTTCGCATAACGTATTGCTTCATCGTGTGGATAAACAGTTTCGCACAGCTTCATCGTACCCTCACTGACAGCAGGGAGATACTCAAAAACAGGAGTAGTCCAAAAATCTCTAAAATCCTTGCGAGCAAAGTGCTTTAGGAGCTTGAGTGCAGTAGCCTTATCGCAAGCCGGAGTGGGAGTGGCTTGATACGCCTTAATCTCCACTGTATACTGTTCATTGATTTCGTTGGATGTAGGAGAGCTTGCTTGCCATGCTGCAAGCGGCAGAGCAAAATCTTCATCCCCAAACGCATTCACCACGGTCTCTGATATTGCTTCTATAATACTCTTGTTTTGTTTCTCCAAGGCATTTCTCCTTTTTGGTTTTTTGGTGAAGTTACTCGCTTTCGCTCGTAGTGAAGTTGTTCGCTACGCTCACAGTGAAGTTTTGCTCCTTCGTCGCAAAGTGAAGTTAAGTTCGCCCTAAACTAACCATCACTTGTGCCGCAAGCGGCACAAACTTCACTTCGGCGGTAGCCGAAACTTCACTGCGTAGCAACTTCACTTGCCCGAAAGGGCAAACTTAGTTGTTGAAAGTGCGTTTGAGACAAACGACACTTTCAACGTGGGTTGTAATCCCTTAAAGTCTCACTTTTGCTCGCAACTCATTTTATTTATCATGAAATCAAGTAGATTTTTCTCATCTCTTGGCAGTTCTCTCTTGCCCTTGTTTTTGATGAGCAAAAACAACTCATAAAATCCCATAAACAAAAAGACCAAAATAATGACAGGTGACAAAACAATTCCACCAAATATGTAACCAATCACTTCCATAACTTTTTGGAACTTAGTTTTATTTTCGCCCTCATTCCAAGGAAGGGTGATTATCTCCCCTTCTACAAGAGAGCCACCATGTTCGTCTTGGGATATACGAGCCTGATAGAAAACTTGACCTCCGTGATTGCAGTCAATACGCAATCTACATGCATTTTCGAATCGCTCAAACGGTAAATGCGCTTGTTTTGCTTCTTCTTGTATTCTCGCAAGGAAAAGGTAAGGATCTAACATAGAATGAAAGGTAAATGTGCGTTTCTCTTTCATGACATACCTTCTTTTGCTGTGGTGATGGAGGCGATGAGCAATTTGCGGATTTTGCTACACTTGGCGAACAAATCCTTGTACTCTTCCTCGGTTATCATGTGCGTATCCTTGAACAAACCGAGCCAATAATCCGTTTCGTAGCATTCTTTTAAGGCAATTTGAAACTTATTGATAAAATCTGCTTTACTTGCCGCATAGTTGGCTTCGTGAATGTTCGCTCCAATACTTGTTCCACTACGCAACACTTGATTTAACAACACGTTGCTTTTACGGTTTTCTTTTATATCGGTGCAAAGATTGACGATATCAACGGCAAATTGCTTTGATGAGTCGACTAAAAAGTTTTCTTTCATTTTAAGTCCTCACAATTAAAATGATTTGACACTATGTGTCATGAATTGAAACTTCGTTTCATGATTCCTCGCTTCGCTCCATGAATTGAATTGCGCGTTCTACCTTATGCGCCCGCAGGCGCAATTCATGGCGAAGCCAATTCATGAGTGCAACGCACTCAATTCATGCGCTCGCGCAATTCATTGTCGAGTCGTCGTGTGAGACACACGACGGACTCGACGTGCCCTGTCGCAGGAAAAAGATCTACCGGAGTAACCTCGCTGCACTCGTAGCCGAGCTTTTTAAATATAGCCACGTCGCGCGCCAGCGTTGTAGGATTGCAAGAAATGTAAACCACCCTTTTTGGTAAAAGCTTCGCAACGTAATTTATAAGTTTCTCGTCGCATCCGGCTCTCGGCGGGTCTAGTATAATCACCGTCGGGTTGATTTTTCTGCCGAGGTCTGCTTCTGCGTTGTCGAGCAGCTTTTCGGTGTCGGATGCATCACCCGTGTAAAATTTCGCGTTTGTAATTTCGTTGTCCGCGGCGTTTTCGCGCGCGCATTTTACCGCACTTTCCACGATCTCGATACCGATAAGCTCGCGCACGTCCTTTGCCATAGAAAGTCCGATTGAGCCCGCGCCGCAGTAAAGGTCGAGCAGGACGTCATCCTTTGTCACTTCGGCAAGCTCGCGCGCCTTTCCGTAAAGCAGCTCGGCGGCGTCGTGATTAACTTGATAAAAGGAGGGAGCGGTTATTTTAAGTCGCACGCCTGCCAGCGTGTCGTAAATATAATCTCTGCCGTAAAGCGTTATAAATTTGTCGCCGAGTATGACGTTGGTCGCACGCTCATTAACGTTCAAAAGGATGCCAACCACGTCGGCAAATTTTCCTGTTATAAGCTTTACAAGCTCCTCGGAGTGGGGGAGGGAAGTGCCGTTTATCACTAGCGTTAAAAGGATTTCTCCGCTTACTTCTCCGCGGCGCATATATATATGGCGCAAAAGCCCCTTGCCGCTTTCCTCGTCATACACCGAAAGCTCGTGCTTTTTAAAGAATCCGGCAAGCGTATCAAGGATTTCGGGGAAAACTTCGGGGGATAGAGGGCAGGCTCTTGCTTCGGTCACACGGTGCGACTTTGGCGCGAAAAAACCGATAACGTAGTCGCCGCCCTTGGTTTTGGCAATCGGATATTGTGCCTTGTTGCGATAATGCACATCGCTCGGCGAGCCGATTATGGGCGCGATCTCAACATTCGGGAGCCCCGCCTTCTTGAAGGCTTCCTTTACAAAGTCTGCCTTTATCTCTTTTTCCTTTTCGTAGCTG
>JAGCJI010000002.1 GCA_017648085.1 Clostridia bacterium
GTCGGCAAAGAACGCGCAGAACATCAACGCAGGTCTTTTCACCTACCCCAGCCTTATGGCTGCAGATATTCTGCTCTATCAAACCGACCTGGTTCCCGTGGGAATTGACCAAAAGCAGCATCTTGAGCTTTCCCGCGATATTGCTATGAGATTTAACCAGATTTACGGCGATACCTTCACCGTGCCCGAGGGATATATCTCTACCGATACGATGAAGATAATGTCGCTTGCCGAGCCCACGCAAAAGATGTCGAAATCAGATGCAAACCAGAACGCCGTCGTCTATATCCTCGACTCCAAGGACGAGGTAATGCGCAAGTTTAAAAAGGCGGTTACCGACTCCGACGCTTGCGTAAAATATAGCACAGACAAGCCGGGCGTGTCAAATCTTATGACCATATACAAGGCGTTTACCGGCAAGAGCTTCGAGGAAATCGAGCGCGAGTTTGACGGCCGCGGCTACGGCGATTTCAAGCTTGCGGTCGGTGAGGCGTGCGCCGACGGACTTTCCCACGTACGCGATGAATTTGCCCGTCTTATGAAGGACAAGGCGCATCTTGAGGCGGTTATGAAGGCGGGTGCTGACGAGGCGGCGTATTACGCGCGCCGCACGATGTCGAAGGTAAGGCGCAAAATAGGATTTGTTAACTGATACCGTCAGTATAAAAAAGCGAGGTATGGATCTTCTCCGTGCCTCGCTTTTCTTTTTGGTATAACGAAAACCACGCGATAGTCGCGTGGTTTAAAAAAAGGCTTTGCCGATGAACAGAAAACAAACAAAAAATCAGGAGATTTAGCGCTCCCAAAAGCGATAAATCTTACGCGGCTTACCGACTTTTTACACGTTAAAAAGTTTTTTCTCAAAAACTATTGACAAAGCTCGGTATTTTTGTTATAATAGCTTGCGTATCGCGGAAATATCCGCGGAAAATGCTGCTATGGCTCAGCTGGTAGAGCACATCCTTGGTAAGGATGAGGTCCCCGGTCCGAATCCGGGTAGCAGCTCCAAACAACCCCGATGCTTCGGCATCGGGGCTTTGGTTTTTTTATGACAAATTCAGCTGTCCTGTCCGTCCTCGCACGGACATTCTTTTTTCTGAAAAAAGCTCTTTACCTTGCATACGGCATCGCCGATCATTCGTTTTCCGCACTTGGTAATGCTGACCGCGCCAACCGCCGCAAGCGCACCGACCGCAAGGATTGCGCCGATTCCGTGCTTTTTTCTTTCGCTTTTCTTAAAAAGCATCAAAAATCCCCCCTTTTCGCTTTTTTATATCTTTTCACCTTGAATCAAAAATATTTATTTGCATTGACATTTTTTCACCGTTAGTGTAAAATATTCTTAAGAATAAAATTTTGGAGGGGTAATATGACCCGTTGCAAAAAATGCGGATACGAAGCAGTTGGTATCGGTACTCGCTGCTCCGAGTGCGGAGCGCGCCTTGAGCTGACGCGTTCGGCGGTCTGTGACCAGCTCGCGCTGCTCTCCCGTGCTATAAAGGACAAGCACTACGACGTCGCCCATCGCGGCTATCTCGCGCTCGCGGAGGACGGTTACGTTGATGCGGAGAGAGAGTACGCCAAGCTCTGCGAGGCGGGCAAGCTCGTGCCCTGCGATAAGGAGCTTGCGGCAAAATATTATTTCAGCGCAGCAAAGAAAAACGATCCGTACTCGGCATACAGATATTCGCATCTTATCAAAGATAAAGATCCGCAAGCGGCTCGCTTCTGGCTTTTGTTTTCGGCGATGATCGGCTGCGTGGACTCATATCCCGACACCGCACGCGACTTTTCCGAATGCGGATACGAGGAGGAGGCACAGTATTTTTATTACCTTGCCGCCATGTCCGACGACACCGAATCAATAGTAACGCTGGCAAAAAGATATCACGGCGGCGTGCTTGGAGAGGTAAGGGACGACTACGCAAAATGGTGGCTTAAGCGACTTCGCTTTCCGCCGCTCTATGCTTTGCGCCTCGTGTATAACGTAAGGGAAGCAACCCCGACCGAGCCCCCCGCCCCCGAGCTTAAAAACCCCGACGGACTTATCCGCAGCCTTATTGCAGAAGCGGATTCGATCGGCGCGCACACCGCGTATTTCAAGCTCGTTGAGATGCTTTCGGACAACGGCGATACACACGCCGAGGCAATGCTTGGCGAAGCTCTCGTTTTAGGCAAGGGATGTACACCCGACGTTGAGCGCGCGGTAAAAATTTTGACACGGTCGGCGGCTCACGGTCAAAGGGAGGCGTTCGTTACCCTTGGAAACCTATATCTTGACGGCAAGGTAACCGCTAAAAATATTCCCCTCGCAATAGATTATTACAGAAGAGCAGGAGAGCGCGGCAGCGCCGACTCCTACAAGCTGATCGCCGACGTATATTTCGGCGGTGTGGGAGTTGAGCGCAATATTCCCGAGGCATTGAAGTATTACACCCTCGCAGGAAAGGGCGGTATTGAGATAGCGCGTCTTAAGGCGGAAGAAATTATCCGCGACCGAGAGGCAATCTACCGCACGGCAAAGGAAAAGGAGGAGGACGAGCCCGAGGAGGCGTTCCGCCTTTACGCCATCAGCTGTGCGATGGGACATTCCGGCGCAACTCTCAAGCTCGCCGACTGCTACGCGAAGGGCGTTGGCACCAAAATAAATCGACACGGGGCGTTCATTTGGTATAAAAAGGCTATGGAAGCAGGGGAGGAGAAGGCTGTTTTCCCGCTTGCCGTCTGCTATGCGGGCGGAATCGGAATCAACCGCGATTTTAAGAAGGCACGCGAGCTTCTCATCCGCGCCGACAGACTTGGTGAGAGGAGAGCAGAAAGGCTGCTCGTCGATATGCTGAAGAGGAAGGCAGGAAAGCTCTCGGGCGGATTTTATTCCGCGGCAATGCGCCTTATATACGCAGGAAAAATCAGAGCTGCGGTTTCAAACCTTGAAATAGCGGCAGAGCTCGGACACGCAAAATCGATTTACACGCTCGGATGTATGTACGAGTTTGGAATGGGCGTAGAATGTAACAAGGAAGAGGCGTATGCGCTTTATGAAAAGTCCTTCGCCCTGCTCTTCCGCGACCCTCGTGCGCGCTACAAATTAAAGGTTTTGAAAATGCTTAAGGGCTCTTTCTGAATTTAACTCTCAAAATTAACCTCGTCCGATTCGGGCGAGGTTTTCTTAAAAGGAAGAACTTCGATGGAGAAAAAAGGATTATACGCGCCAACATACTATAAGGATTTCGAATGCATAAAGGATAAATGCCGCCACAGCTGCTGCATCGGCTGGGAAATAGACGTCGACGGCGAAACTCTGAAAAAATATTCAATTCTTGAGGGTGAGCTTGGCGAAGGCATCCGCGAAAGCATCGCTTGCGACGGTACGCCGCATTTTAAGCTTGTCGGAGAGCGATGCCCCCACCTTGACGAACGCGGACTTTGCAAGATCATTATTTCGATCGGTGAGGAACACCTATGCGATATATGCAGACTTCACCCGCGCTTCTTCAACGTCACCGCAAGGGGCGTTGAGGTAGGGCTCGGCGCATCCTGCGAGGAGGCGTGTCGCACAATCCTTTCAAGCGACGAATACCGCGATATAATAGAAATAGGAAAAGAGGAGGCAGAGCCGGTTGATTTTGATGCCCCCGCTCTGCGCGAGAAGGTGTATTCTGTGCTTTCCGAAAGGAATAAGCCGTACACCGAAAGGTTAAGCGAGATATATGAAAAATTTTCGGTGCGCCCGTCCCTGCTCTCCGACCGTGAATGGCAAAAGCTTCTCTCATCACTTGAATATCTTGATGAGGGTAACAAAAAACTCTTTTCGTCCTTTTCATCCGACCTTGCGCCCTTAAAGCAGGACCTAATCCTTGAAAGAGCGCTTGCATACTTTATTTATAGACACGCATCAAGCGCAAAAAGCACCGAGGAATTTCGCACGGGATTGACCTTCGCCCTATTTTGTGAGCGACTGCTCGCATCATCTATCAAGGCGCAAGAGAAAACGGAGGACACAAGCGCAGCGGAAATTATGCGAGTAATCTCCGAGGAAATAGAGTATTCCACCCTCAACACCGATACGCTGCTGTCGGAAATTGAGTTTGCTTTACAATAAAACAATCCCCGACGGGAATTCTCCGTCGGGGATTATTTTATTTATTGCTTTTTCTGTTTTTATTTTTAATTTCGTTTGAAGATTTAATATAGAGATTTATGACGTTTTCAAGCGTTTCGCGCAGGGCAACGCGCAGCTTTTGCGGCATGGTGCGTGACTTGCGGTAAAGGTGGAGAAGGTGAAGCTCCTCCTCGGAAAGCTCGGAGGTGTCGCTGCGGAGAGGCATATCCAGAAGCTCACCGACGTTGACGCGAAACTCCGCCGACAGCTCGGGGAGCATCTTCATATAAGAGGAGGAGCGGCCGCGCCGCCAGTTGTTTACGGTTTTTTCGGCAAGTCCGAAGGCGCGCTCAAACGCGGCGTCGCTTTCATACTCCGA
>JAGCJI010000134.1 GCA_017648085.1 Clostridia bacterium
CGCCCGCCGAGCTTCGCTTTGGGGTGGTCGGATACGGTAGAATCGGTGCAGAGCTTGTTAAAATGCTCCTGTTTTTCGGCGCACGGGTGCGGGTCTACTCCTCAAAGCTCTCTACGCGAATGGAGCTTTGCGCTCTTGGAATAGACAGTGCGGATACTAAAGAATTAAAGGTGGGGGCTCTCTCGCTTTCGGATATTGATATACTTATAAACACCGCCCCGACGGATTTCAGCGGAGCTTTTACGGGCGGTGTCCTTCCTGCCGGTAAAAGAGTTATAGAGCTTGCATCAGGCAACAATTTCTCCGGGATTTCGGGGGTGGAAAGACTGCCCGCACTCCCGGAGCGCGCCTACCCCGACAGTGCGGCAAGGGCGTACGCCGCGGCTGTTGAGCGGAATCTTTTGAGTGAGGGGGGCAGGGTATGATAGGATATGCTTTTACCGGCTCGTTTTGTACTGTATCGCACTCGCTTGTGCAGCTGCGCGGTCTTCTTTCTCTCGGATATGACGTGCTTCCGATTATGAGTGAGCGCGTGTATTCCACCGACACCAGATTTGGAAAGGCAGCTGAGCTTATTGAGCTTGTTGAGGATATAACCTCGCACAAGATCGTCCATACTGTCGAGGGTGCCGAGCCGCTCGGCGCGATGACTCCGCTTGAATATATGATAATCGCGCCCTGCACGGGCAACACCCTCGCAAAGCTCGCTTCGGGCATCACCGACACCTCTGTAACAATGGCGGCAAAGGCACATCTGCGCTGTGACCGACCGCTTTTGATCGCCCTGGCTTCAAACGACTCTATGTCGCAAAATCTCGGCAATATCGCGCGGCTTCTGACGCGCAAATCGGTTTATTTTCTCCCGCTCTCCCAGGACGACCCAAGCGGAAAGCCGCATTCTCTCGTCGCGAATTTTTCCCTACTTCAAGCCGCCTTCGCGGCAATGCAGGACGGAAAGCAGCTGCGCCCCCTGTTCGTTTAGGTCGCGCCACTCCTGAAGGGCAAGACACGGTTTGAACTTGCGGTCTATGCAAATGGGCGGGCTACCCCGTGTCACACGGGCGTCTGTCGGGAGGCGCGTCTGCGCCGCATTGAAGGCTTGATGCTTTGATTGGCAGCCGTCCCGATTAGACGTGCCGGATTTGTAAGCTTACGGCTAACGCTCCGACCTTTATTGTTACCTATATAAAAACCTCCCGCAGTAGACATTTACGTTCTGCCGCGGGAGGTATTTTTATAAAGCGTCCGTTTTGTGAATTCGCTTTGCGTCGGGGGGGTTGTTATAAGGATATAATCAACCGCCGGTAAAATTTTTATAGGAATATAATTACCGATACCGTAAGAATTATAAGAAAGCCGAAGTTGAGTGCGGAAAACAATCCAAGATACCGTGCTGTTTTTCCTTTTACGTGTGAGGTGTATTCACGGAAGGTGATAAGGCTGGCAAGAGAGGAGATAAGAGTTCCCACGCCGCCGATATTTACGCCAAGGAGCAGCTCCTTATAGTTGGTTGTAAATTCGGACAGCAGAATTGCCGAGGGGACGTTGCTGATCACCTGGCAGGAGAGGATGCTCGTAAGGAGTGTATTTTTGTCAAGCAGGGAAGAAAAGAAGGTGTTTACGATCTCTATTCTTGAAATATTACCTGCCAAAAGGAAAAAGCATACGAACGTGAGAAGCAAGGGGTAATCCACCTTAACGAGTGCTTTGCGATCGGTTGCCGCTATCGCAATAAAAATTACAGGAAAGCAAACGTAGTAAGGAATCACCCTGAACACCGTCAATATCGTTATAGCAAACAAGACAAGATAAAAAACCGTCAATCCCGCGTTTATTTTCGCCTGCTCTTTAATATTGAGTGAGAGCTCCTCCTTGGGAATAAACAGGCAGCACACGGTAAATAAAACTATTGAAAGAACAAAAGGGAAAATCATTATTCCCATAAATTCAAGCGTAGGTACGTTGAATTTGGTGTATATATAGAGGTTTTGCGGATTTCCAAACGGAGTCAGCATACCGCCGAGATTGGCGGAAATATTTTGAAGAATAAACACCGGAGCCATATATTTTTCCTTCTTCGTGGCGGAGAGGGAAATATAACCGAGCGGCAAAAAGGTTAAAAGCGCCATATCGTTTGCAAGGAACATTGATCCGATAAAGGTAATATATACGAGCGAGAGGGAGAGGGCGCGCACGTTGCCTGTGAAAGCAACGATTTTTTTGGCGGTTATGGTGAAAAAACGAATGTTTTTAAGGGCGCATATAACCGCAAGCGTGCAAAAGAGGCACGTGAGCGTTTTGAAATCGAAATACTCTAAATACCCGGCGTCGGGCTTAACTATAAAGCAGGAGATGATCGCCAAGGATGCCGCAATAACAAGCACGGTATTCTTGGAAATAAAATCAGTGATTTTAGATTTGATCAACAGTAAAATATCGGACCTTATAGGGCGGGTGTCCCGTTGCTCCGTTAAAGATTTTGAACGCATAAATACCTACCGATTAATTTAAGAAATGTATAACTATACTGTGTATAAAATAACGAGCCAAGTTTGGATTATATCACTAAAATTATATTTTGTCAACAGAATTTTGATACAATCTTTCAAAGCTTTGTGCACCTTTCCTTTGCGGCGCAAAGTGAACGTAGCTTGTAAATAATCGCGAGGAAATTCAATTCTGTCGGCGTGAATTAAAATTTCGGAGCTTCCGAGAACGTCGATAACCGTCGCGATTTTTAATAACCGTTTTGCATAGTGCCTTCCGTTCGCGTTTTTCTGATCAATCTGATATAAAGCAATACACTCGGGTAATTGCAAGGCGCGTTTTCATAAAAATTACGAAAAACACAGGCTTTTCGTATTGACAATGGGATAGAATTTTGATAAAATCTAATTAAGAAAAATGCGCGAAGCGCAAAGGAGAAACGAGATGAGGAGAGCTGGTGCTTTGCCGGAGCTGCTTGCTCCTGCGGGGGATATGGAATGCCTTTTTGCCGCTGTAGCGGCTGGGGCGGATGCCGTTTACGTGGGTGGACGCGCCTTTGGCGCGAGGGCGTATGCCAAAAATTTTGATATAGACGAGCTGCGCCTGGCTGCCGAGTATTGCCACCTGCACGGCACAAAGCTGTACGTTACCGTAAACACGCTTATATACGATAAGGAAATGCATGAGCTGTCGGATTTTGCCGCCGACCTTTACAGAATCGGTGTCGACGCGGTCATAGTTGCCGACCTCGGAGCGATAAGAGAGATAAAGCGGCGCGTACCGGGACTTGAAATTCACGCCTCCACACAGATGTCGGTGCATAACACCGATGGGGCTATCGCGGCGGCAAGGTTAGGGTGTACGAGAGTCGTCGTGGCTCGCGAGCTATCCTACGACGATGCGGTGAGCGTGACCGAGGGCTCGCCTATCGAAACCGAGATATTTCTACACGGGGCACTGTGTGTCTGCCATTCGGGGCAATGTTTGATGTCCTCTCTCGTAGGCGGACGTAGCGGAAACCGCGGCGAGTGCGCCCAGCCGTGCAGACTGCCTTATAATTCGGGATACCCGCTTTCGTTATCCGATCTTTCGCTTGCAAAATGGATTCCCGAGCTGATAAAATCGGGGGTGGCTTCGCTTAAGATCGAGGGTAGAATGAAATCCCCCGAATACGTCTACACGGTAACGAAGATTTACCGTCGGTTGCTTGACGAAAACAGGCGCGCCACCGACGCGGAAATGCGCGAGCTTCGTGCGGTTTTCTCGCGCGGCGAGTTCACCGACGGATATTTTAAAAAGGATAAATTCTCTCGAATGACGGGTGTGCGTAGCGAAGCTGACAAGAGTATCAGTCGCGAGCTTAAAGTAGAGGGGCTCGGACCGATAAGAGTGCCGGTAAAGGCGCGAGTCAAAATTAAGCTTGGTGAACCGAGCGAAATGACTCTGTACGGCATCGGCCGCGAGGCGCGCGTTTTCGGTGCGGCGGCAGGCGCAGCTATAAACCGTCCGCTTGATGCGGACGAGGTAAAAAAGCGATTATCGAAAATGGGAGCTACCCATCTCTCACTCGACACCTCGGATATAGAGCTTATACTTGATAGCGGCGTAAACCTTTCACCCGGCGATATAAACGCGCTTCGCAGGGCGGCGGCAGAAGCGTTCGCCTCAACCGAAAGGGAACTTTTGGATAGAGGATTTATACCGGAAAATATGACACGGGACAGCACTTCATATTATAAAACCGCACAGTTTTACAGAACGGCGGAGTATTTATCATTTGCAAAGCGACATCCGAACGAAGCGGATTTTGACGTCGTGTTCTTGCCTCTGTCGGATTTTTCGGGCAGAGCAAACGGCGTGTTTTTGCCCCCTGTAATTTTTGATTCCGAGCGCGAGGGTATCGCGAGTGCACTTTTAACTGCAAGGGAGAGAGGTGCGGTATACGCCCTCGTCGGAAATATCGGTCATATCGAGCTTGCGAGGCGTGCGGGCCTTATTCCAATAGGAGATTTTCGCCTTAACGTAACGAACGGATATACCAAGGCGGAATATCGGGCACTTGGAGTTGAGAGCTTTATTCTCTCCCCCGAGCTGACTCTGCCTATGGCGCGCGATATCGGCGGCGGCGAGATAGTGTACGGAAGAATACCTCTTATGATAACCGAGCGGTGCTTTATTAAGGAGAATTTCGGCTGCGAAGACCGCGACGGAGCATACCTTGAGGACCGTACGGGAGCAAGGTTTCCCATTATATGCGAGGCGGGGCACAGAAACCTTATATTAAACTCCCGCCCGACCTATATGGGCGACCGTAAGCGCGAGCTTGCAGATGCGAAAATTTCACACGGGCACTTCCTTTTTACCACCGAGAGCGCGTCGGAGATATATAAAGTCGTATCCGCCTACAAGGCGGGCGAACCCCTTCGCACCGAGGTGAGAAGGATAGGAAAAAGATGATAATTTATGTCGCCCTGCAGGAGTAGGGCGCGGAAAGAGGGTTTTATGTCGGTAGCAATAATTACGGGTGCATCCAGCGGTATCGGTCGCGAGTTCGCACGGCAGATGAAGGAAGGACTCGGTGTCACGGAATTCTGGTTTATAGCAAGGCGTGAGGACAAGATGCGCGAACTTGCCGAGGAGCTTTCAGTGGATGCGACGGTCATTTCGGCAGACCTTGCGACAAGTGAGGGGATCGAAGCTGTGCGTGCGGCACTTTCGGAGAAAAAGCCGAGTGTTAAATATCTTATAAATGCAGCGGGCTTTGGAAAGTTCGGCTCGTTTGATCAGATAGACGAAAGCGCCGTCAGCGGTATGATAGACGTTAATGCAAAGGCGCTTGTTCTTATTACGCATATGACGATTCCTTATATGGAGAGGGGCGGCAGGATAGTTCAGCTCGGCAGCGGCTCTTGCTTTACACCCCTGCCGTATTTCAACGTATATTCTTCTTCGAAGGTGTTCGTGCTTCACTACACCAAGTCCTTAAACCACGAGATAAAAAAATACGGTCTGCGCGCAACCTGCCTCTGTCCCGGTTGGGTAGAAACCGAATTTCTCGGTGCGGCAACAGATCGACCCGACGTCACCGTGCCAAAGGCAATGAAGCCCCTTTTAACAAAGGAATACGTGGTGAAAAAGTGCCTCGTCGCAATGAAGCGCGGCCGCACTATGTGCGTTATAAATTGGTATACAAGGCTACAGCATCTGCTGTTTAAAATTTTACCCGACTCGATTCTTACTAAAACCTGGCTCGGAATGTTAAAGCACCCGGAGGATAGCTTCAAGGGCGTGCAAGAGCCGAAGGAGGAAAAATAATGGCAAGACAGAATTTTAAGGCAGGCACTCTCGCCGCCCCCCTACCCGCCGTTATGGTCAGCGTGGGAGATATGGAAAAAAGCAACATTATCACGGTTGCGTGGACGGGAATTTTGTCCTCCGACCCGCCGAGAACCTATATCTCGGTTCGTCCGAGCCGCCACTCACACGCGATTCTGATGGAAAAGAAGGAGTTCGTTATCAATCTTACGAGCGAGGATTTAGCTCGAACTACCGATTTTTGCGGAATTTACACCGGCGCAAAGGTGGATAAGTTTGAAAAATGCAAGCTCACGAAGATTGAAAGCGCGGTCGTTTCCGCACCTACTGTCAAAGAGTCGCCGATAGCGCTTGAATGTCGCGTGTTCGACGTTATACACAGCGGAACTCACGATATTTTTATGGCAGATATAGTTAACGTTTCCTGCGACGAGGATATACTTGACGAGAACGGAAGAATGTGCTTTGAGCGCGCGCACCTTATCGCGTATTCTCACGGCGAGTATTACTCCCTCGGCAAGAAGCTTGGCAGATTTGGCTTCAGCACCGATAAAAAGGGTAGGGGCGTGTCAAAAAAACGCGTGAAAACAACGAAAAGCACCGATAAAGGTGTGAGGGGAGGCAAGGCCCGTGGTTAAGGAAGAAACGGAGAAGGTCAGAGAAAGAGTTCTCTCCCTCATTGATTCGGAATACGAAAGCGACGCGGCGTTTGAGCGCGCCTTCGGACTTGCCGAAAAAACCGTAAACAATTGGCGGCGCGGCCGCTCCTCGTCGTTTATGAAGATGCTCCCCGAGCTTTCGGAGGCGTTTCGCGTAAACGTTGGCGAGCTTCTTGATATGCCGCTTCGCAATGATACCTCCGAGCTTTCGGAGGAGGAGCTTCACCTTTTGCATCTTTACCGCCGCTCGCGCACAATGCCTGAAAAAATGCGACACGCCCTGCGCGAAACGCTTGAAAAGACGATAACTCTCTACATATCAAGCTATAACG
>JAGCJI010000135.1 GCA_017648085.1 Clostridia bacterium
CGGAGGGGGCAAAGTGTGTCGGAGTAACGAAATTTATATTGTGCACCCCTGCCCTTTCCAAATCAAGCATTTTTTTGGCAAGGTGAGCGTCGGTCATCGGCTCGCCGACGGGGGAGCGAGATATTTCATAATTTTGGCAGTAGCTGCAACGAAGCGAGCATCCCGAAAAGAATACCGTGCCCGAGCCGCGAGTGCCCGAGATTATCGGCTCTTCCCACATATGCGGCGCTACCCTTACAACGTGCGGCACGGATGGCGAGGCGCAATATCCAAGCTCGCCGCGCACCCTATCAACACCGCAGGAGCGTGGGCATATATTACATTTTTCGTATGAGATATCCAAGATTTACCCTCCACTTCTAAATTTTGGTTGACAGGCACGGAAAGTTATGCTATAATTTTTTTATAAACTTTCAGACGGAGATTGATATGAGCGGTAAAAGACGTGATTTTATAAGCTGGGATGACTACTTTATGGGAGTCGCGCTTTTGGCGGCAGAAAGATCGAAGGACCCCAGCACGCAGGTTGGCGCATGTATAGTGGACCGAGAAAACAGAATACTTTCGACGGGATATAACGGCTTTGCACACGGCTGCTCAGACGATGAATTCCCATGGGATCGCGAGGGGGACGAATACAACACGAAATACCCCTACGTAGTTCACGCAGAGCTTAACGCTATACTTAACTCAAGCGGAAAGTCGCTCGTCGGCTCAAAGCTTTACGTTGCCCTTTTCCCCTGCCATGAATGCACGAAGGCAATTATTCAATCGGGAATCCGCGAGATAGTATACCTCTCCGACAAGTATCACGACACCCCCAGCACACAGGCGTCGCGCAGAATGCTCGAGGCGGCGGGAGTAAAATTCAACCAGCTCAAGCCGACGAGAGCAAGCCTCGTTTTGAAGCTTTCCGAGGATTGATCGGTCAGGGAGCTATTTTAACTAAAATATTTTTCAATTTCGGCATAGCTCGCCCCAAACGAGCCCTGCACCATATTAGGCTTTCCGCCTCCTCTACCGAGGAGGCTTTTATTTATGTCGGAAATTTTGGTACGCAAATCAACGCTTGC
This sequence comes from Clostridia bacterium, assembly GCA_017648085.1. Lineage (GTDB taxonomy): Bacteria > Bacillota > Clostridia > Oscillospirales > CAG-272 > UBA1740. The sequence goes on from JAGCJI010000135.1 coordinate 1,074, forward strand.
CGAGGATATGACGTACTTATACGCGCCGTCACTGCCGGTAAGCAGAACGAGAGCACCGCCCACCCTTTCCGTAGCTATATTGGCGTATGCTATAAGCTCCTCTGCAGTTGCGTCGGGAAAATAAACTATTGAATTTCCCGAAGCTTCGCGATGCGCCACGGCGCGCTCCTCCATCGCTTTTATTCTGTAGGCGGAATATTCAGCACGAAGTGCGGTATAATCGGAGAGCAATTTTTGCGCGCCGGAAGCAATTTCACTCTTTTTAAGTGAAAGAAGCTCGGATATTTTCTGCGCGCTGTCGTAAAGCTCGGAAAAAATCCGTGTGGCGCGTCTGCCTGCGGCAATTTTGATTCTCATTCCGCCGCGAAGCTTTACAGCCTCAAGAATTTTTATAACGCCAATTTCACCCGTCCGCTTTACGTGTGGCGCACAGCACGCGCAAGCGTCGTACTCGCCGATCCTTACTATTCTGACGTTTTCGGTAAGGTCAAGCTTTGAACGGTATTCCATAGACAAAAGCTCGTCGGGGGTGGGAAATTCAGTGGTTATTTCAACGTTTTTATATATTATTTCATTGGCGAGGCACTCTACCCTATCCAGCTCGGCGCGCGAGAGCGGTGCGCCTATATCCATAGTTACCTCCTCACCACCGAGATGGAAGCCGACGTTATCAAGCCCGAAGAGTGAGTGAAAGAGTCCCGAAAGTATATGCTCGCCGGTGTGGCATTGCATTTTTTCGTATCTTTCGTCGAAATCTATTTTTCCCGTTACGGTTGCGCCTACCTCAAGTGCAGAGTCGGTGTAGTGGATTATCTCGCCGTCCTTTTCCTTTACGTCAAGGACATTAACCGCACCAAGTCTGCCCCTATCGGAGTACTGTCCACCTTCCTCAGGAAAAAAGGCGGTTTTATCAAGCACCGTGGCGTAGCGATCGCCCACCTGCTCTACGGAAAGCACGGTGGCGGAAAACTCGCTGATATATGCATCACGGTAGTATAATTTTTCACTCATAATCTTCCTCCGAAAACAGCGACCAAGGGTAGATTTTAAGGTCGGGTTTTGATTTTGCGGTTATTTTTTCACCCGAAACGGTGAAGGTGAGGTGGGCGGAAAAGAGCGCAGGGTGCTTTGCACCGTTGTCACGGCTGCCGTATTTTCCGTCCCCCACTATTGAATTGCCCCTTGAGGCAAGCTGCACTCTTATCTGATGGTATCTGCCGGTATGGAGCAGGATGCGTAAGAGAGTACGCTCTCCGCGCTCGGTGCTTACGGTGCGTATGGGGGTACAATCAAGAGAGGCGTGCTTTGCGCCGCGGCGCTCGCCCTTTACTATGAAGGCTTTGGAGATACGCGCGTCGCGGTAGATATAATCCTCGTACGTGCCCCCCTCGGCAATTCCCTCCACCACGGCAAAATATTCCTTTACCATACCGTGACCGCCAACCTCTGCCGAAAGAGTAGCTGCGGCTTTTTTATTTTTGGCAAGGACCATAAGTCCGCCAACCGTGCGGTCAAGGCGATGCACCGGCCAAAGCTCCGAGCCGAGCTGTGCCGCCGTGAGAGTCAATGCATCCGCATCACCCGAAGGGTCGGAAAGTGAGGGCGTACCGACCGGCTTATTTATCACAATACAGTTTTCGTTTTCATAAATTACATCAATCATATTCAAAGCAAAAAGCCGCAGTCTGCCGACTGCGGCGTCAAAATTACCGTTTGTTAAGTATACCAGTAGCCTCCAAGAGATGATAGACAACGGGGACGAATACTGCGTTTACTATCACTTCAAGGGCGAAATTTACCGTAATAAAAAGCGAATATATGCCGACACCGGTAAGAGCACGGAAGAAAAGCAGACATCCGATAACAAATATACCCGTATTGGCAATAGGAGCAGATATAGCCGCAACTATGACGGCAAGATACTTGTTGCGCTTTTGGAGCAGCTTAAAGAGCAGGCCCGCAATGAGAGCCGCTCCCACGCCCTTTACGAAAACAAGAAGGACGGTGAGGATAGGGTTAAACTCAAGAAAAGGAACGGTGGTCGGATCAAACATAACGATAAACGAGAACACCGCACCGAGCCAAGCTCCGGCACCGATTCCGCAGGATGCAACGCCGAGAACTATCGGAATCAAAACAAGCGACGGAGAAAGACCGGTCGCCGCTCCGATGAGGGGCGCGATAACAAGCTGAAGCAAAATAATAAGTGCTGTCAGCATAGCAAGATATGTGAGCTTTTTGATGTTAAACGACGTTTTGGTTTGCATATCGATCTCCAAGAGTAATTTTCCTTTTGATATTTTAGCACACCTTACGCAGTTTTTCAAGTCTTTTTGCTATTTTTCTTTTTGCGAGCCCTATGCTCGGACTTTTTTGGAAGGGTGACCACCCGAACCGCCTCGCCGCCTGCGAGAGCGAGCATTTTGACTGCGCAAAGACTGAAGTCGTTAGCATAAACCTTGAGTGGCTTATCGATAACACCGCCTGCAAGAACTTTGATATAGGCGGTATCGTAAGGGACTAGATTCGCACTTTTGAGCTTGTTTACGTCAACGGTGTCACCCACGCAGAATTCGGCGTTCAGCGTGCCGACGTTTATTACGCGCTTTTTGTTTCCGTCGCTTTCGATCACCTCGCGCCCACGGCGCAAAAGACTTTTTGCCATAGAATTGCTTATCAGCCCGTCTGCGCGCTCAGGTTCAATGCTCATACCGCTCGCGTCAGTTCGGATTTCGGGTGCGGCGGTGAGCTCCTGTGGCGTTTTTACCGTATTTTCCGCTTCAAAATGCGACACGGGGGTGAGCTTATACTTTAAAATTGAAAAGTAGTGGCGTATTTCCCTGCGCCGCCAAACGAGAACGAGAATAAGCAGCGCAAGCACAATAATAACGAGCAGAGCGACGAAGGCAACGTACAGATCACGCTCTCCGAGGGTAGCGTGCTTAACGATACGCCCCTCGATAACGGTCAGCAAATAGTTTGGATTTTCGTTCTTACAAAGCACCTTGTCCCCTTCGAAGATGAAGGTTATATTCAATTCATCCCCAATAAGCACCTCACCGTCAATCAGACTAAAGGTAGGAGTCGTAGGAGAGGAAAATAGATATTTGTGCGAATCGGAGAGCCTTACCGTTATTTGCCTCGGCTTTATTTCAAAAGCTACGGTAGCCGTAGTGCCGCCATCAGAAAACTCGTAATTTTCAGCATCGGTGAGTGTGAGTGTGACGAAATATACCCCCGCCGCTCTTGAGGCGGGAAGTGACGCCACGTATTTTACCGACGTCGGAAGGTCCGGAAACTGATAATCACCGTTGTATTCCTTATCCGCGACGGTGGGAATGGGCACGGTTGCCCTATTAACCGTTACGGATATGGGGTCGGAGGTAACCGTTACACTGTCCGTGCCGACGGTGAGAGTTATTTGACAGCGGTAGCTGCCGCTATCGGAGACGTATTTTATCGGAAGCGACGAAAATGCGGAGTTAAGCTGCACATCGTCGCGAAGCCAGCTGTAAGTTAAGTTCGCGCCATCAAGCAATGGGTGGGTAAGGTCGCTAATTTCAATTTTACGCTCCTCACCGTCAAATATAAATTCAAGCGGAGATAGAGTAAAGGTCGGTGCGAGAAGCTGATAGTGTGAATAAAGGTCGAGGTCGGAGACGATTTCCGTTTCAAAATCGTATAGCTCCGCCCCACCCTGAAGCCGCCAGCCTATAAATGCATATCCCACACGTTCGGGCGGAATTTCGGATATAGCCCGCTCCCCGTGTAAGATTTCCCGACGGAAAATAACGCCGTCCGTGCCGTGAAAATCTACGAAATACGGCAGATAAACAGCGCCGAAATTCTTCTCGCTTTCAAGGGAGTGGGTGTTAAAAAACCGCAATGGCATCTGATCTCCGTTAGCGTCATAGAGGCGCACGTGCTTCATAGAATCAGCCGTGGCGGAGTTGAGTACGCGTGTAATTTTTCCGCGTGAAAATTCTCTGCCGTATTTAACGGTCAAGCCACCCGAAAAAGCCGTTTCACCATATGATAACGATATTGGGCGAGTGGTTATAACGTCAATTTCACCGCCAACGATCTTAGGTGTGCCGGTGAGGATGAGATTTCCGTCGGAGCGCACAGCGCATCCGCGGTCCGTATCGATTCTGCCGCCACGGATAAGTGCCGTGCCGAGCTTCAATTCAAGACCGGATTCTGCGCCGTAGGCAGATATTATGCCGCTTTGCATATCGAATTTTGCAAGTGCGCCGTAGTCCATCAATATGGCGGGAG
>JAGCJI010000136.1 GCA_017648085.1 Clostridia bacterium
AAGTCGTAATTTGCCACCGTGATTCCGGCAAGTATCATTGCGATCGGGCCCATACAAGCTTTGAGCGAGTCAAGCGAGTTTACGATAAAGGATGGGAATATTACGTCGTAAGCGTAAGAACCGTCGGGCACGTCTTTTACTATAAGACCGCATACTATGCCGACAACCATACCGACTATCATCGAAACAAGAGGGGGATTCATCATTTTTTTGAAAAAGCTCTCCTTCTTCTTTCCGCTAGGAACGAGCGTGCCTACGCCCCATGCGTATATGGCTATTGAAACGGGCAGGGTAGCAAGCTTATAATATGAAAGCACGAAATCTCCGAAAATGGACTGAACCAGCGGTTCACCCATATATCCCGAGTTTGCAAACGCCATGGCGTAGCGATATACGCATCTTTCATAGGATTTCTTTCTTATGATAACGGGTGCGATGAGAAACGCCGCGATTATAGCCAGGGTAACGTATATGGTTCCCATTATAATGACGGAAAGATATTTCGATATAGTGCTGATTGTAAAATATCTGGCCATAACCGAAAACGACAAAGCGGGGCATGCAACCCAGGTTAGTAGCTTTGCTACGGTTTTCGAGGCGTTGTCGGGCAGAATTCTGCATTTTTTAAGCGCAAATCCGATTACCATGCAAAAAAAACATAGTCAGCATGGGATTTATCGTGGCTAAAAAAGTCTTTAACATAGGTTATCCTTAATTCTAAAAACTTACTTTTTTAAGCGGATAGTAAATTACCGTTCCAAGTACGCTCGCGCATACTACCTCTCCTATTCCTACCGTTAGGGCAAAGTAAAAATATGAGCCCGGTGCCCCGTATGCATACATAAGCACGAATGGAACTATTATAGCATTTGCAAAAACGGTCGGTACGGTTGCTATGAATTTCAGCTTTTCGGGCAGTTTGCGCAACAGGCGCGCACCGATAGCTCCTATAAAGGTGGCAACAGCTCCAAAGATAATATCCCACAACACGCAGCCTGTAAGAAGGTTGGCAAGCAGGCATCCTAGCGTTAGTCCAACCACAGCCTCTGGCATAAAAATCGGCAGTATGCAAAGCATCTCCGACAGTCTGAATTGAATAGCGCCGCTAGAAAGTGAAAATGCCGCCGACACATAGGTCAGGGCAACGTACAGTGCGGCTATCAGCGCAGCGCGAGTCAAGCGCAGGGTAGCTTTCTTTTTCATGTAAAAATCTCCGTAGTTTTGTTTTAAGTGAGGATGGTTTCGAACTCACCGTGGTATATTCTATCACAGCTTCCCAAAAAAAGCAAGGTGCATACTAAAAAAAACAAATTTTGCATTTTATCCCACATTTTACCGCTGTCAATTAATAAGGAATTACAGTATAATGTAAAAGGAAGGGAGGGGATAGCAGTGGATTTTTTGGTTGTAAGTGATTCCAAGCTAAAAATTATGATGAGCCGCGAGGATATGAAGAAATATGAAATTGACGGCGATAACATAGATTACGATGATCCAAAGGTAAGGCGCTCGTTCTGGCGCATACTTGACGCCGCGCGTGAGGCCTGCGGCTTTGAGGCGTCCGGTGATAAGGTACTTATACAGTTTTATCCATCAAAGGAGGGGAGCGAGATTTTTGTAACCAAGCTCGGTCTGATATCCTCGGGCGCGGAGCGCACGATAGTTAAATCAAGTAAGGTCGCCATGCTGACGACCAAGCGGTCTATCTATAAATTTTCAAGCTTTTCATCTCTTGTCATCGCTGCAAAAATAATCTCGCGCGGCGAATACGAGGGGCAGCCCCGTGCCTATTTTGACGAGCGCGGATTCTATTATCTCATTGCTGACGAGCGGCGTGGGTATAACGAGCGAGCCTCCGATATATCGGCAATCTCGGAATACGGCGGACAAATACCCGAAAATCTAGCATCGTACATATCCGAGCATTCAAATGAAATTAAATTTGACGTATTAAAGCAGCTTTAATCAAAGTGCGATCTCATGCGCTACTTTGTACGTGCCAAGTGCTCCGCTTTCCGACACTCCTATAAGAAATCTGTTCACCGAAAGCACGTGCGGTAGGGGCGCATCCTTGACGGAAAGATAGGCTTTTTTGACACGCTCCCCGTCGTCGCTCATGAAAAGCGTGGTGTGGAACTTAAAATCAAGGTCGTATTCGTGTAGGGGAATTCCGTATTTCTCCTTTAGGAAAAGGTTAAGCTTGGTCGATAGTGCCATAATTTCTTCGTTTTCGACCATCCTTATCCAGCATATATTTCCCTCGTATTCAATTCCGCGCACCGAAAGTGAAAACGGCGCGGTATCCTTGTATATATTAATGATATCTGAAATTATATTTTCGGCAATATCATCGCTGACGGAAAATGAGATTTTAAGAGAGACGTGAAAGGGGAGTGTGAACACGGAGTGCTCAAATCCTATACTATTCTCAATCTTCTTAACCCGCGTTTTGATACCCGCAAGCTGATCGTCAACATTTATTCCTATCCAGATATACATAGTGACTCCCGACTAAATTGTTTTTTGTAATTATACCATATACTCTATCCAAAATCAAGCAAGGTAATAGTTTTTAATTTGGGGCTCGATTCGCGCCGCGAACTACGCGGCTTGGTCGCCGTCGGCTCTAACAGTCCACCGGACTGTTATTCACTTCCGACTCTGTTCGAATCCCTTCCTATTATGGAACGAATCTCCCAAAGTTTTTGGGACCTTCGTCCCATGGTGGAGATGATGGGATTCGAACCCATGACCCCCTGCTTGCAGGGCAGGTGCTCTCCCAGCTGAGCTACACCCCCAAATTCTTGGGAATTTGCTTTTTCTCCGTGCTTCCTTAAAGAAAGCTTATGGTAGGACCAAGTGGACTCGAACCACCGA
>JAGCJI010000137.1 GCA_017648085.1 Clostridia bacterium
AGGGGGTAATGCTCTCCGCCTATCCAGCCAAGGGCAACGAGTCCCTCGCCGACGAGGGCGCCGACGATAGCACCGAATGCGAGGGTAGGCAGAAAGATGCCGCCCGTAACACCTGCGGTGTTTGAGGTCATCATGCCGATAGCACGGATAAGGAATACGAGAATGAGGATATACCACGCGGCACCGCCCGTAAGGAGTGCGTCAACGAGGGAGTGACCCGAGCCGAGCGATTCTGCGAGGAAGAAGCCGACGGTTGCCGTTGTTGCAAAGAGTGCGGGGAATACGATTACTGTCGGTATTCTTTTGAGGAGCAGGCGCATCAGACGGCCTGCGTAGTGATAGAGCCTTGTAAAGAGTATGGATGCACCACCGGCAACGATACCCACGATTATAGGTGCGAAAAAGTGCGTGGGAGAGAGCGCCGAGAGCGTTGACATATGGAAAAATTCTACACCTCCGATGCCAACCGATGCAAGTGTGTGAATAGTGAGCTGAGCGGTCATAACCGATATTGATGCTACGGAGAGGAGCAGGGGGGAGAATCGCTTGTGAAGCTCCTCCATTGAGAAGATTATAGCGCTTATAGGCGACACCGTTGCGATAGAAAATCCTGCCGCCGCACCGCCCGTCATAACGTAACGGCGCCAGCTGCGGTTTTTATCTCCACCGCATCTTGAAATACCGTCGCCGACTGCCGTGCCCATCTGCACGCAGGGGCCCTCTGTGCCGAGAGGGAGACCTGCAAGGTAGGTAAGGAGCGCCGCAAAGGGGAGAAGAATAAGCGTCGCCACCCACTTGAAGCTTGCAATTCCGCGTATCGCGGCAACCGAGGTGGGAATTCCTCCGCCCATACAGCTCGACGAGCGGGAGAGGATAAGGCTTGCAATAAGTCCTATCAATGCCGCACCGAGGATAAGGAGGGCGAGCCATTCGGGGTTTTCTCTTACGTCAGCATAAATCGACACCGAAAGGTGTACGACCCACTCTGCGAGGATCTTAAATACAGTGATTATAATTGCCGAAAAAAAGCCTGCCAAAACCGAAAAAACAAGGCAGGGCAAAAGCAAATTCTTTATATGATTCAAAAGTCTACTTTTCATAATACTTCCGCCAAAAACAAAATGCAAACAACATTATAGCACTATGAATTATAAAATTCAATCTAAAATTTAATCAAATTTTAAGTTATTTTCAGTAATGAGCACAGCAGTATCGCTAAATCGGGATTAGAATAAAAAAAGCCCCCTGCCAATTTGACTTTGGCGGGGGCATTCGGTTTAATTTAGTAGGAAAGCTTGTTTTTGTCAAGAGCCATAAAATCAACTGCGTCCTCGACCTTCTTCCAAACGCGGTAGTCGTTGTTACCTTCCTCTCTGTTGAAGATGAAGGCTCCGCGAAAGACGTATTTTCTTCTGCCGTAACCGCGGTCGATGATATCAAAGACGTATCTTTTCTGATATACAACGCTCTTTTTGTGCGGCTCAAGCCTTTGCTCGGGAGAGCCTACAAAATTTTCTATTATTTTGTTTCCGTTATCCTCAAGTGTATTGCACCAGCCGGTGGAGGTAAACTGACCGTCAAGGCGGATCATCCAAATAAGGTCTGTTGCGTTGAAGCCGTATCCACACTTCATATATCCGCTATAATTTTTGTCAAGCAGTTGGTTCAAAAACTGTGCGTGAGTTCTTGCCTCGATAAATTCTCCTACCTTCATGCCAACGATCTCCTCTTCAGCGACGTTTTCTTCATTGTTAGTAACGTTCCCGTATGTGGGTGTGGGCATCTCGCCTTTCATAATATAATCGGTTGTGACCCCGAAAACGTTTGACAGTTCAATAATATTAACGAAATCAGGCAAGCCCGCGCCCTGCTCCCATTTGCTTACAGCTTTGTCCGTGACGTTCAGCTTTTCTGCGAGCTCAAGCTGAGTCCAATTTCTCGATTTTCTGAGTTCTGATATTCTTTTTCCGACTCCCATAACGAGTCCTCCTTTATGTTTTGGTTGATTCCATTATAGCACCGCGTTTTGCAAAAGTCAATATACTTATCGTATACAATATCCTTTGAAATCAATGCTTTTTATAAAGATACTCTACTTATCGTAGAGTTTTGCGGGTGTAAGATCATAATCGGGGATGCGTGGTATACGATGCGTATAGTTTTAGAAAAAAGCGACTTTACCTTTCGTGGAGTGACCATATATCAAGCGTTATTGCTTCATCACCTTGACAAAGCGAAACATTTCATCGGGCCCCTCGTCGGGATGATTGTCCTCATTTGGGGCATTTGGGTCGACGTTATATTCGCACCAAAACTCGGTTATATGAAAGCCGCATTTGTTGACGTAAAAGTGTATGTTGCGCTTCTCAAAATAGGGGGTGCAGGTCTCCCATACAAGAGTGTCGGGGTGTAGTGCTTCTATCTCACACCACGCGCCGTAGCCGATGCCACGGCTATGCTCCTCGGGCTTGACGAAAAATAATTCAAGGTGGTTGTGATTCGTTTTTCGGTCTATCCTGAGCACCGCGCCGCCGACCTTTCTGCCCTCGTACACGATGCGGTAGGCTTCGTTATCAGGGTCGTCAATAGAATGCTCTACCGTTTTTCGCGAGATGATCTCTCCCGCATCGTCCAAATGGCTATCCCTCTCGCCAAATTCCTCCATAGCACCGTGCTTAAACGCCCATTGATTGTCAAGTATAAACTGCTCTCTGTCATCAGCGCTCAAGGGGATAAGCGATACCTTAGTTCTTTTCATCTTTGCCTCCTGAAAATAAAGATAGCTCGGGCTGTAATAAAACAACCCGAGCTCACTCGGACACCTAATCCGGCTTATGACGCTACGGCGCCAAGCCTCCGGTGACCACTTATTTTGTTTTCATTATAGCACACAGAAGGCGGTTAGTCAAGTCGTGGGAGGGAATACCTATATTCCGTAGCTTCCCGTGATCGGGTCGCGGAAGATAGCAAGATGCGGTGTCTTGAAGGTAAAGATAACAAAAAGCGCCGCAACGATCAAAATGACAGCCAGCGAAAATCGCTCGGAGGTACAGCTCGCCCTATCTCGCACAAGAGCGCGCGTTTCGTAAGCGTAGGCTACAAATGCGCTTATAAAAAATATTGCGATATTGACGTAGTCGGGAGATCTTCCGATAATGCCGTTATATGCGTAAAAGAGTACGGGTATCAGGGCAAGTCCTGTCAGGATGCCGCGCATCTTAACGCACCAAAAGCTCTTGTACTCGCGAAAGGCAGGCGCCTCTATGAGCGCAAATAACAGCATCGGCCAAAATAGCAGCTTCATATGCTCCCACGTAGACTCATTAACCCCCGAAAAGGGCGCGACCAAAGCTGACTCACCGCACCATTCGTAGAGAAAATGCAATAACGTACCCAAAAGGGACGTCAGCGCAAAACCGCAAAGACTCCATAACCAAACAGTTCTTTTCATTTTAAACCTCTAAAACAGTCTTTTAGAAAAGTATATGGAATATCCACCCCCGATAT
>JAGCJI010000138.1 GCA_017648085.1 Clostridia bacterium
CTCGTAAGGCTGTCGCAAGAATAGAACGCAGAAGAGCCGATGCTTGTGACGCTGTCGGGGATATTCACGCTCGTAAGGCTGTCGCAAGAATAGAACGCAGAAGAGCCGATGCTTGTGACGCTGTCGGGGATATTCACGCTCGTAAGGCTGTCGCAAGAATAGAACGCATAATAGCCGATGCTTGTGACGCTGTCGGGGATATTCACGCTCGTAAGGCTGTCGCAAGAATAGAACGCAGAAGAGCCGATGCTTGTGACACTATTAGGAATGGTTACGCTTGTTATTTTGTCGTTTCCATAAAAAGCATAATAGTAAATGATATAATTTTCACCGTTATAGCTTTCGGGAAGAACAAGCACAGTATCGTTACCTATATAACCAAGAAGATAATTTACTCCGTTATACGTGTAGAAGAGATAATCATTAAGTTTTTCTATCTTGCTATCTCCTTTATGTATCTCTTTTGCATAGTATCCTACGTAGCCGTTTGAATAGTCACCCGCAATAACATTGAGTGATGAATGGTTGATTACTTCGACAAGCTTGTAGCATGCATAGAACGCATAATTGCCGATGCTTGTGACGCTGTCGGGGATAGTTATGCTCGTAAGGCTTGAACAATAGCGGAACGCATATTCACCGATACTTGTAACACTGTCGGGGATAGTCACGCTCGCAAGGCTGATGCAATCATAGAACGCATAAGAGCCGATGCTTGTACTATCGGTAATAATTACAGTTTTAAGCGATGAGGGCACATAGCTATCATTAGAATAGTATGAACTTGCTCCGAAAATATATCCAAAATAAGTGTTGGACGTTCTGTCTTTAGTTGCGCCTACAAATGGTAAGCTTATGCTTTCAAGGCTGGTGCAACCATTGAACGCAGAAGAGCCGATGCTTGTAACGCTATTCGGGATAGTTATACTCGTAAGGTTTATACAATCACGAAAAGCACTTGCGTCAATGCTTGTGACGCTGTCTGGTATCGTTATGCTTATCAAGGTATTGCAACTAAATGCATAAGCGGGTATGCTAGTTACTTCGTCAGGTATTGCGATATCCGTAACTAGCTCTCCGTTAAGATATAGATTGTTTGCGTAACAGAGTGGGTTTGAAGAAGAATTACTAAATGATATTTCGCACCACTTTGCTATATTAGCGATATACACGCTTGTAAGGCTGGTACAATCCGAGAACGCATATTCACCGATACTTGTAACACTGTCGGGGATAGTCACGCTCGCAAGGCTGATGCAATCATAGAACGCATAAGAGCCGATGCTGGTAACTCCTTCTGGAATTGTCACGTTTGTAAGGTTTATGCAATCATAGAACGCATATTCGCTGATGCTTGTACTATCGGTAATAATTACAGTTTTAAGCGATGATGGCACATAGTTATCATTAGACGAGTATGAGCTTGCTCCGAAAATATATCCAAAATGAGTGTTGGATGTTCCGCCTTTAGTTGCGCCTACAAATGGTAAGCTTATGCTTTCAAGACTTGAGCAACCATTGAACGCAGAAGAGCCGATGCTGGTGACGCTGTCTGGTATCGTTATGCTCGTAAGGCTGTCACAATTACAGAACGCATAAGAACCGATGCTTGTGATGCTATCGGGGATAGTTATGCTCGTAAGGCTGGTGCAACCCGAGAACGCATATTCACCGATACTTGTGACACCGTCGGGGATAGTTATGCTCGTAAGGCTGATGCAATTATAGAACGCACCATTGCCGATACTTGTGACGCTGTCGGGGATAGTTACGCTTGTAAGGTTTGTGCAACCCAAGAACGCATAACCGCCGATTCTGGTGACGCTATCGGGGATAGTCACGCTCGTAAGGCTGGTGCAATTATAGAACGCACCGTAAAGGATATTTCCTCCGGTTACGGTTAAGGATTTAAGCGACGACGGGGTGTAGTACGTTTTATACGAACTACTACTATAATATTGCTTCGTGGAAACTCCGCCGGTATAACTCGACGTTCCAAATATATATCCGAACAGAGTAGAAGAGCTAGCGCTTGTTGCGCTCTTGCTACCGCCAACAAACGGAAGTGTTAAGCTTTCAAGATTTGAGCAACCGGAGAATACACCACCGGAAATAGCCGTTACATAATCGGGAACAATAATTTCGGTAACGGTTTTATCCTTTATGCCTGTAATAGAGCAAGTATTGTCAGTTGAAGTAAAAACGAAGTTTTGCATTTCGGGAATAATTTCAAATTTTGCTACTACGTTTTTATCGATATTAAACGTATATTCACGTTCCGTTGATAACAATTCTTCTCCGGAATACCATCCCAAAAATTCATATCCCAATTTAGGCACGCTGGCAACTGTTTTAAACGATTCACCGGAACCATATACATAAGAACCTGCATTGGTTATACTTCCATAGTTTGTGTTTGAATTAGAAAGTGTATACACATTTCTGGTATAGTACACTGATAACACAAGACTTCCATTAGCACCGATATTTCCGGTTAACGTACTCTTCTCTTCATCTATGGTAAAATGATCAAAAACTTTTTGCTCTGCGTTTGCTATGGTATCCGTAGTGCCTGTGAGATTTTCTGTTTCAGAAGCAACTATTTCATACCCGTTCTTATCAACATTTTCGAGATAATATTCTATTCTATACGGTGTATCTGTACGTGCTTCCCACTTGGCATATAACGTCTTATTGCCGTGAGATCCTATAGGAATATTTGAAACTTGGTTTTCAAAGGTTTCTTCTGTAAACCAGCCCTTAAATGTATATCCTGCTCGCTCAGGAATCATCAAATCAAACGTTGCTGTATCAATATCGTATTCTACTTCCGTGGTATAACGATTCTGAGCACATACGAGTTCTGCGATATATGCACAATCGTTTCCGGAAGACTGACTACCGTCTTTAGAATATGTAAACGTTATATACTCCCCAGCATATAGCGTCGTTGAATACGACACATAAGAAGTTGATCCTGAAATCCTATCCTTCTGTACACCATTTTTTGCAATGGTCAAAAAGTCAAAATTGCTTTCAGACGAAACTTTATACTTGAAGCTAACCGTAATTTCAGTATTTGCAACAATTTTGTACGTAGCACTGGAGCTGTTGGCTTTATTACTTGAAATCAGCGCGCCGTTAGAGTTATTCCAAGGATATGTAGAATCATTTATTATTACATACGCGGTGTCTGTAGTTGCGCCTTGATAATTATGATCATAGGTTATTTTATAGACTATCGGAGTCCATTTGGCATAAAATGTCTTTTCGCCGTACGAGCCAAGCGTGATTTTTGTTGCTGGAGTGGTAAATTCCTCGTCAAAGAACCAACCGCCAAACTCGTATCCGGTTCTTTCGGGAGAACTAAGTGTTATTGTTGGTGTTTCGATAGTGTACGTAGCCACGTTGCTTTCGTTGTTTACACCGCCGTTTAGCTTATACGTAATATTATAAACATTTGTTTCCCATTTCGCAGTATAGGTTGTTGAGTGGTCAACTTTGAAAGAATAAGACAACGTATCGCAAACATTGGTTTCCCCATCAAACCAGCCGAGGAAAGTGTATCCGGTATTAGTTGTTGCGGTAAGTGTAATTTCTTTGTCGTAAAGATACGTACCGCCGCTTGTAACTGTTCCGGCCTTGGTGTTGTTTCTGCTCGTTGAAATATTGTAAGTATTCCTCGTGTAATAAACCTTAAGAACAAGGTTGCCGTTTCCGTTTATATTGCCGCTCAGCGTGCTCATATAGGAATTGAGCGTAAAATGCTCAAAGGTTTTCTGCTCGGCATAAGCGGTGGTGTCGGTAGTACCGGATAGTTTTTCTTCTTCCGAAGTCACGAGATCATATCCGGTTTTATCAAGATTTTGCAGATAGTATTCTACCTTGTACGGAGTATCATCATTGGCATCCCAACTTGCTTTTATAGTTACATTTGAAGTTATTGGAGTATCAAAATTATAATCCCAAGAAACGAAGGTGTAGCCAATACGAGTAGTTGAAGGTTCTTCTGCTAAATATCCTTCTTCTACGTATTGTGTAGAAATGCTCGTTCCGCCGTTTGCATTAAAACGAACGGTATACATTGGTCGACGACGAAGTGTTGCCGTGTATAACTTCATGCTGTCACCATTTGTTACAAGAAGATAAAAAGTATTATCACCTTCTTCAAGCGTAACAGTTTTGCTGTTGATAACGCTTTCGCAATAAATATCTCTAGCCACAACGTAATTAGCGTCCTTTGCGACATTGATATCGTTTAGGAAAGAGAATACCACTGTTGCATTTGAAAACACACCGGTTATCTTATCGCCTTCAATGGCTAAAGCAGCAGACTTGAACTCGGTACCTTGTACAAGTGCGGGAATTTTTTCTTGAGCGACTATAATCGCACCACATTCTGAACAGTGTGAACCTTCGGTGAGTCCATCTTCAGTATCCGTCGGTTCAACTCTTGAATCTGTTATGGGCGTGTGATCTTTCTTTGAAATCTCCTTTTCTACTCTCGAAAGCTCAATACCGCAAACAGAGCACTTTACAACCTCGTCATAAGAACCAAGCTTTGAGCAAGTGGAGGAAATTTTGTTTTCTATAGCTGCACTCGCAGGAGTATGAGTTGTAAGCTTATCTATAGTACCGGTTTCAAGAACCTCTTCGCACTTTGTGCATTCCTTGTGCTTTGAGCCTACTTCTTTGCAGGTTGCGTCTGTATCAAGTATCCAATCCGATGCAGAGTGAGCACAAACCCATTTAGCATAAACGGACATATTCTCGGACAAGGGGGCATCGAGCAAAGAATTTGCCGTAAAAGGCTTTTGCCACGTTCCGTTATCCCAATACCAGCCGTCGAATATATATCCATCCTTTGTGGGATTTTCGGGAATTTTTATAGTTTCCTCGCCACTCGTTCCAACAGTGGCATAAACTTCACCGTCAACGATAAAGTTTACGTTGAACTCAACGTCCTTTCCGCATGATGCCAACCCGAGCGTAATTGCAACAGTCAGCACAAACACAAATATGAGTGATAGAATCTTTTTCATTTTAAGCACCTCACCTGTTATATCAAAAGTTAACACTACATAACCGCGTTACGTAGTATGCTTATAAAAATCCAATATAATTTTAACACAAAAACATGTAGAAGTCAATATAATACGCCTAATTATTAACCTGCGTAAACCATCTCAAGTTCAGATAATTTGGGAAAATAAAACAAGCTTTTTGAAAACGAGATTTTCTTTGTTATAGGCGGTATAATTTTTTTGACATCCTCAAGCTCTTTTTCATTGTCTTAGGCATAATGATTTTTGATTGTTTAATTCAATATCGCTTCGAGATGTACCCAGATGTGCACATCATGCTTAAAATGAGGTATGTTAGGCAAATAAGTCGTTAAAAAGACTTGAATATTAGAGAAGTTTATGCTACAATCAACCCACGAATTTTAGAAAGGCGGTGAGTATATGACAGGTGTAATTTACGCTCGTTATTCCTCGGATAATCAGCGTGAGGAATCAATTGAGGGGCAGATTCGTGAAAACACCGCTTTTGCCGAGAAAAACGGCATTGTGATCGTTGGTCACTACATAGACCGAGCCGTTTCTGCCAAGATCAACAACCGCCCATTTTTTAATAAAAGAGTTCGGATGGTGAAGCGTTTGCTTCACCCAAAAAACACCATCCAATTTCGGGTGGTGTTTTTTGTCGCCTCGCGGTCGAACGAACTCTCTCGCCGTACGGCGATAGAGTTCGCATATGCGCTATGAGCATATTCTACGTAACGCGGCGCGCAAAGTAACGATTCGCAGAAAAAGGGAACGCATGGCGCGGACAAAACCCCACGTAGCAGATTCTAAAACCTCACCGACATGTGAATTTTTAAAATTAAAGCACCACCCAAATTCAGGTGGTGCTTTTATATCTATCAAACAATTTTGTCAAGCGAATCGGTCACGTCGCAGTAGGTGTAAAGAGAGCCGAGGCAAATTAAAGCATCTCCGCTTTCCTTGGCAGCTTTTATTGCCGCACAAAGCGCTTCCTTAATGCTCGGATATGGCGTTGCAGGGACCCCGTGTGAAATAAGCGTGCGTGCATAATCCTCTGCGGCGAGTGCTCTCGGACTGTCAGGCGTAATAGTAAACGCGCTCTTTGCTACTTCGGCAAGCTTGCCTGCTATAAACTCATAATCCTTGTCGCGAAGCACGCCGGAAAGGATAAGCACACGGCGATTTCCGAAATAGCGCTTTATGCTTTGGGCGGCACTGCTTATTCCTTGCGGATTGTGTGCGCCGTCAAAGATAACCATGGGGTCGTGTCGTATTATTTCGAATCTCGCGGGCCATCTTGCAGCTTCAAGGCCTTGATAAAGCGCGGACTCGGATATATTCAGCCCACCCTCTCGCAAAATTTCCGTTGCGCGTATAACTGCCGTTGCATTTCGCGATTGATATTCGCCGAGCAGGTTGATTTTAACGTTTTTGTGCCCCTTATAATCAAAGGTGGTGCCTAAAAGAGAAAAACTCGAATTTGCAATATTGCCGTAATCAACGTCGTAGTAGCTTGAATTAAGCTCTGCGGCGCGTTTTTTTATCACGCCCCTTGCCGTATCGTCCTCGCCGCCGTAAAATACGGGGTATCCCGGCTTGATTATGCCCGCCTTCTCATGCGCTATTTTTTCTACCGTGTTGCCTAGATAATCGGTGTGATCAAGTGCTATTCCGGTAATTACCGAAAGCAAGGGGGACTCTATAACGTTGGTCGAATCAAGACGTCCGCCCATACCTGCCTCCAGCACGACTACGTCACAGCCGGATTCGTAAAAATATTCAAACGCTATCGCGGTTATAAGCTCAAACTCCGTGGGCTTATCCGCCATCGCATCTGCAACGGGGCGCACCCGTGCCGTAATATCCGCCAGAACGCCATCAGATATATTTTCTCCCATAACGCGCATACGCTCGCCAAAAACCTTAACGAAAGGTGAGGTATAAAGTCCGGTTTTATAGCCCGCCGCGCGCAAAACCGACTCCAGCATAGAGCAAAACGAGCCCTTGCCGTTAGTGCCGGCTACGTGCACGAACTTCAGCTTTTTTTCGGGGTTACCAAGTCCCCGACATAGCTCGCTTATACGCTCAAGTCCGGGCTTGCAAAAGGTCCAGTTCACTCCGTGTATGTATTCAAGTGCTTCTTGGTAGTTCATTTTATCTCCATATCTATCTCGTGTATAAGTCTGCGGAATCCGCCGTTAGAAAAAAGCAGGCAAAGAAGAAGTATTTCAATAGGTGCTATAGCGAGGTATAGCGGAATTCGGAAAAGCACCGCCCAACCGTAAAACTGAAAAAGACCTATTGGCTTTATTATCATAGAGCCGACAACGTGTGCGAGTGCACCCGCCGTGATTATCTGCGCGTTTCCGCGCTTTTTAACGAGGTGCTTTGCGACAAGTCCCGACACTACACCGACCGTTATTGCACCGGCGGTTACGATAAAGTTGGGTGGGTATACCTGCGCTGACAAAAGGTAGCTTATCATATCCGATGCAAGTCCCGCAATTCCGCCGAATATCGGGCCGAAAAGAATACCCGACAGAATTATCGGCAGGTTTTCAAAGGTAATGCGAAATAGTCCCCCACCGAAATTCAAAATACTCTTGCAGAATATGCCTATTACGACACTCATAGCAATCAGCATTGCGGCAAGCGTCATTTTTTTAATAATTTTGGACATAAAAAAATCACCTCCATAATACAGATTACATCTTCCGTACCATGGTGGCGACATAATATATATGGCTGCCTACGGTAACAGTGGGATGCGAAGGCCACACCGCATAGGAACTCCTAATTTCGTTCGGGTGACAACTCCCCGTCCACCCGACACTGCAACGCGTGTCCGTCTACTCTGTTATGAAGCTATTTTAGCACAAAGCTTTGGCTTTTTCAATAGATTTAGTAAAAATAGGCGAGGAAAATTTCCTCGCCCGATATTATAATACCGATTCTGCATATCTTACGGTGTCAATAGCCTCCGGCGCGTACTTGTCCGCGCCTATCTTTTCTGCGTATTCAAGATTGAGAACGGCACCGCCGACCACGACTTTAACGTCGGGAGTCAACTCGTGCAAAAGCCTTACTGTTTCTTTCATTGCCGGCAGGGTAGTCGTCATAAGTGCACTTAAACCGACGAGCTTTGCTCCGTGCGCCCGAACCGCATCGACAACCTCCGCCGCGGGCACGTCGCGACCAAGGTCTATAACCTCAAAGCCGTAGTTTTCCAGTAGCAGCTTTACAATATTCTTTCCGATGTCGTGAATATCTCCCTTAACCGTTGCGATAACGATAGGACCGCGTTTTTTTGTGCTGTCGCCCTTTGCCCGATCCTTGATTTTATCAAAGGCGCGCTTTGCAGCCTCCGCGCTCATAAGCAGCTGGGGCAGATATACCTTTCCGCTCTCGTATCCCACACCTACCGCGTCGAGTGCGGGGATTATTTTGCCGTTTATTACTTCAATACCGGAAACGTCAATAAGCATTCTTTCCGTTATTTCTGCCGCCCTGTCGCCTAGCCCCTTGATTATTGCATCTTGAAGATCCGTGGCATCTGTTGCAGCATCGCCACTGCCTCCGACCGCGCTTTTTACAGAAGCGGAAAAAGTATCTGCAACCTTAATATATTCAAGGCAACTTTCATCATAACCGTTAAGCGCTCTGTAAGCATAGTAGGTTTTCATCATCTCGGCAGAATATGGGTTCATTATCGCCGCGTCAAGACCGCCCGCAAGTGCCATTGCAAAGAAGGTGCTGTTTATAACGTCGCGATTCGGCAGTCCGTAGGAAACGTTTGAAACACCGAGAGAGGTGTGGCAGCCGAGCTTTTCTTTTATCTCGGCAAGCGCGTTGAGCGTCGTGCGAGCCGCCTTTGCCCCGGTGCTGACCGTCATGGTAAGAGTATCGAAAATTATATCCTTTTTATCTATGCCGTATTCAGCAGCTACGCGCAGAATTTTCTCGGCAATTTTGACACGCCCCGCGGCTGTTTCGGGTATTCCTTGCTCATCAAGAGTCAGCGCAACGACAACTCCGCCGTACTTTTTTACGAGCGGAAAAATCTCTCTCATGCTTTCTTGCTTGCCCGAAACCGAGTTTATAAGCGGCTTTCCGTTATATCTTCGCAATGCGGATTCCATAGCTTTCGCGTTAGCCGTGTCAATTTGCAGGGGGAGATTGACCACACTTTGTATCTCGCATACCGTGCGCGTAAGCACCGCCGTCTCGTCAATATCGGGAAGTCCGGCATTTACGTCAAGCACTGCCGCACCGCGTTCCTGCTGCTTTATCGCTTCGCTTAAAACGTAATCGTAGTCGCCGTTCGTGAGTGCCGCGCGCAATAGCTTCTTACCCGTCGGATTTATTCTTTCGCCTATAAGCACGGGCGCATCTCCAAAGCGCACTGCGTGGGTGTATGAGGATATTGCTGTTATAGATTTTTTTGCCACGGGTACGGCTTTTTGCCCAAAAGTCTTTGAAACAACGGCTCTTATATATTCGGGCGTCGTGCCGCAGCATCCACCGACCGCGCGCACGCCAAATTTCATAGCTTCGCTTACAGCATCGGCGAAATCCTCTGCCGAAACGTCAAAAACGCACTCTCCCATAACCTCTCTCGGCAGTCCCGCATTTGGCTTTAAAACCAATGGCAGAGAAGAATATTCCGCCAGCTTTTTTATCACGGGTATCAGCTCACGCGGTCCGACGGAGCAGTTTGCTCCTATTGCCGTCACTCCGAGTCCTTCAAGCATTACCGCCATAGCCTCGGGGCTTGCGCCCGTCATAAGCTTTCCGTCCTTGCCGTAAGCGTTAGTAACGATTATGGGCAGATTCGAATTTTCCTTTGCCGCAAGAGTTGCCGCTTTGGTTTCGTAGCTGTCGTTCATCGTTTCTATAAATATAAGGTCTGCTCCGTGCTTTACACCGAGCTTTACCGTCTCGGCAAAGATGCTTACCGCATCCTCAAAGTCTAGGTCGCCGTACGGGCGCAGAAGCTTTCCCGTTGGACCTATATCCAGGGCAACGAATTTTTCGCCCACCGTTTTTGACTCTGATGCGGCACCCCGTGCCGCAAAAATCGCTGCTTTTATGATTTCTTCAAGCTCTTCGGCATCAAATTTCAGTGTGTTTGCGCCAAAGGTATTGGTAAGCACAACGTGACTTCCCGCATCGTAATAGCTTTTGTGTATTGCCTTTATCTCGTGTGGGCGAGTTATATTCCACCTTTCGGGATATTCGCCCGGCATAAGTCCGCGCTCTTGGAGCAACGTACCCATTCCGCCGTCAAGATAAACGACGTTGTTGTTCAAAAATTCACTAAAATTCATTTTCTATCCAATCCTATGAACGCCGTCACGGATTTCGTGGGGGACATAATAAGTCCGTCCGTAAGCGAAAGTCCTATATTTCGCGGCGCATCAAGTATTTTAAAAATTTCCCGTTGTGCTTCAAGCGGCAGGTCACCGTAGCCTGCGCTGAATCTCGGGCGCAAGCGGATATTGTATTCTTTTGAAATATCAGCTGAAAAAGCGTCCGCAAGGCTCTCTATCGCCTCCGTGCCAACCGCGCTTAATACGAGTGCGCGAGAGGGTGAAACGCTATTGTATTTCTTTATTAGTCGGTCGATTTCAATGCCCACGGTGGCAGCAAAAACGACTACCTCACTACACC
>JAGCJI010000139.1 GCA_017648085.1 Clostridia bacterium
TCTATTCTTTTGTCGCTCGAATCGGTTTTCGGCGTCGTTGGCTCGGCAATTCTATTGCGCGAGCAAATGAGTCCGAAGGAATATATCGGCTGCGCGGCAATCTTCGTCGCAGTAATACTCTCACAGCTTGATTTTAAATCCAGAAAGCTCACGAGCTAACCGTTATACAAAAAACCTCCTGCAGTAGATATTTCTATTCTACTACAAGAGGTTTTTTATTTCGTGTCCATTGCCTTGGGTTCACTCCAGAAGCGTCCGTTTTTTTCTTTTACATCTCAATCTCTCTGTTTTCAAGGGCTGCGAGAGCAACGCGGAAGGCGCGAGCCGTAACGAGTCGCTCCTCCTCATCCTCGCTTGTGAGCATTGGATAAAACTCTCTGAATATCTCACCCTTAACCGACATATCGCGCTTGAGATATTCCGTGCCGTAAAGCGGCAAGGTCTTGTCGGTCATCTTGAAGTAGTAAAGACCGAAAGCGTCATTCTCAATGCTTTTGGGAACAGAGAAATGCGGCTCAACGTAACCGACAAGCTCAACGCGCAGGGCGGTTTCGTGGTCGTATTTTTTGCTGCTTATCATACGGCTGATGCGGTTTATGATCTCCGCCTGAGTGTTCACGCCCGTAACGTCAAGCTCCTCTGTCACAAATTCAACGTGACCGAATTTTATGCTCTTGGTTTCAATGGCAACCTCACCCTCACTGTAATCAATGGTAATAAGGTTTGCTCCGCCAAGACCGCTCTCCTCAAATCCGGTGCATTCAAGCGCGCCGCAATAGCTGTATTTCGATGCGCCGACGGTGACGAATCTGCCTGCCTCGTGCCGTGAGCCGAGGGCGTAATAATCCGCTCCGAATCTTTTAAGGTCGGCGGTAGAAAGGGGGCAGGAGGTGGAATTTATATCTCCGTTCAAATCGGCGTATGCACAGAGGATATTTACCCTGGAGCTATCGTCAACCTGCCTGTCCGATATGGGAGCAGAGCTCATATTTGCCGACATAAACGCCCAACCGTAGACCGTTATGTTATATTCCTCAAAGTCAAATCGCGAGAGCTTGTCGGAGGCAAAAACGAAGCAGTTTTTAGGAAGTCTGCCCGACGAATATATGGGATTGTTCGTATAGTAATCGTGCTTGCCGGGAGCAATTACGAAATAGGTGTCGGGGCAGCTCTTAAACTCACGGATAAGCACCTCTGCGGTAGTGTTGGTGGCGTATTCAACGTCAAACAAATCTCCGCTCATCAGAACTATATTGATGCCCGCCTCACGAACGTACTGCATCATCTTCACAAAAGAGCCGCGAAGCATCCTGCGCCTCTCCTCATTCTTCTCGGCAGTAAGTCCGACGAAGGGGGTATCAAGATGTATATCGCTGCAATGCAAAAACTTTAAGCGCGTTTTCTTATTCTCGCTCATTTCCTGCTCCTCTTTTAAAATTTACGTATTTATTACAGTATAACACTAATTTTGACGTTTTGCAACAATTTGGTAAAAAAAACATAAAAACATCTTGCAACTATCCCAAAAATGTGCTAAAATAAATCAGAGATATTTTGGGGCAGAAAAATGCACCGTCAAAATTTATGTAACAGGAGAACGTTATGCTTAACCTCGCCGTAAGAAATACGGGTAAGCTCATCCGTGAAAAATCCAAAACCGAAAACGTGCGCCTCGGCCGCCTTTTCACAAAGAAGGATACCGCGCGCCTTATGGCGTCGATGCTTGAAATTGATGAAAGCAAGACGGCGTTTACCGTCCTTGACCCCGGTGCGGGCACGGGAATTCTTTCCGCCGCGGCGGTAGAGGAGATATGTAAGCGTGCGCCGAATTGCAAGCAGATATTCCTGACCTGCTACGAAACGAACGCGGATTTTATCCCTATGCTTGAGGACAACCTTGAGAGAATAAGGAAAAAGGCGCGTCACGACTTTGGAGTAAAGCTTTACGCGACGGTATACAGCGAGAATTATATAGTAGATGCAAAAAATCACTACACCGTGACCTTCTTTGATACGGTTGAAGATAAATACGATATCATAATTTCAAATCCCCCGACCGAGCTTATTGAAAAGGGCTCGGAGGAGGCGGTGAGCGCAGGCGGCGTTACACAACTCAAAATCGGCGCAGCTTTCCTCTTTTTGCGCATGTCCGCGCGGCATCTTGAGGAGGGGGGACAGCTTGTTTCTGTTCTTCCCACGACCTATGCGACCGCATCGCAGCTTACCTCTCTGCGCGCGGAGATAGAAAGCGCACTTTCACTCTCAAAAATCCATCTCTTTATCGGCAAGCAGAAAAATATGAAGCGCGCCGTGCCCCTTAAAAAGAATATGATCGTATCCTATCGCAACGCCGAGAAGCCGGAAACCGTGCTTATCAGCACCTCGACCGACGACGGAAAGAGCGTAACGGTGCTTCCCGCGCTCCCCTACGGCTTTGTCGTTGACGCGGAGGGCGGCACGCTCACCCTGCCGAAAAATGCCGAGGATACGAGAATTGTTAAGTACATATCGGGATTCCCCGAAACCCTCTCAAGCCTCGGACTTAAAATGTCAACGGGCCTCGTGGTTGATTCAAAGTGTGAGGGACTTCTTTTCACAGATCCTATCAAGGGCTCTGTTCCCCTTATCAGAGCGGCGACCATGGTCGGTGGCACGGTTAGCTTCCCCCGTCCTATTAAAAAGCAGTATATAGCACCCGTAAACCCCTCGTTGATACAAAAGAACAAGAATATGATAATCGTCAAGAGAATCCCCGCAAAGAGTGACGACAGATTCATAAACTGCTCGATATACCTTGCATCCCAGCTCCCCGCATACAGATATATCAGCACCCACAACAAAATCAACTTTATCGACACCAAGGATAAAAATTCCGAGATGTGTGCGCGCCTTGCCTTCGGACTTTTCGCTCTTTTGAATTCCACGATATACGATAGATATATTTCCATCGTATCGAAGTCAAAGCAGATAAATTCCAAGGAAATGCGATCCCTTCCCCTCCCCCCACGCAACATTATTGAAAACATCGGTATGCGCCTTATGGCAATGCGCCAGACAAGCACGAAGGCGTGCGACCAGATAGTTAACCCCACCCTTCACATTATAGAAAAGTAAATAAAACGCGCCGCTTCGGCGGCGCGTTTTATATAAGCGGGTAAAGGACGAAGCGGATGATTTGATCCGCGACAGCCTTTACCGAAAACACGAAAGGAGTCCTTATGAAAAAGCTGGTCGTAGGAATACTTGCCCACGTGGACGCGGGAAAAACGACGCTTTCAGAGGGGCTTCTTTTTTCTGCCGGTGCAATAAACAAGCTTGGCAGAGTGGATAAGCGCGACGCCTATCTTGATACCTTTTCCCTTGAGCGCGAGCGCGGTATTACCATCTTTTCAAAGCAAGCGGTGTTAAATCTTGAGGAAACCGAGATAACGCTCGTGGACACCCCCGGTCACGTTGATTTTTCCTGCGAGGCGGAAAGGGCTCTGTCGGTGCAGGACTACGCCATTTTGGTAATAAGCGCATCCGATGGGATACAGGCGCACACAAAAACCTTGTGGCAGTTGCTTGAGACGCGGAAGATTCCTACCTTCATTTTCGTCAACAAAACCGATATATCGGAGGCAACGAGAGCGGAGCTTATGTCTACTCTTACCGCCGGGCTTTCATCCGCCTGCGTGGATTTTTCCACGAAAGCCAAAACGGAAGAGGATGCGGCGGGTAAGGACGAGGAATTAATGGCTGAATTTTTCGACACGGGTGCGCTTTCCGATGCTTCCTTACGCAATGCTATTACGGCGCGCAAAATATTCCCCTGCTTTTTCGGCTCGGCACTTAAGATGCAGGGCGTGCGCGAATTTCTTCTGGATTTTGATAAATATACCGATGCGGTCGGATATAACGAGCGACTCTTCGGAGCGAAAATATACAAAATTTCAAGGGACGGTGCGGGAAAGCGGCTGACCTATATGAAAATAACCGGCGGATCTCTCTCTGCCAAGGATACGGTCACGGTAAAATGCGACGGAGGCGATTGCTCGGAAAAGATAGAGGAGATCCGTATCTACTCCGGCGAAAAATATAAAGCCGTGCGCTCCGTTTCCCCGGGCACACTCTGCGCCGTGCTTGGCCCCTGCCATACTGAAGCGGGTATGGGACTCGGATTTGAGAAAAGCGACGGGCAAACGCTCACCCCCGTGCTGAATTATAAGATAATTTTGCCGAAAGGCACCGATCCCTACGAGGCGTATCTCAAGCTTATTACTCTAACCGAGGAGGACCCTTCGCTTGCGCTCACCTACGACGCAAGGCTCAAGGAGATCCGAGTACGGCTTATGGGTGAGATACAAATTGAAGTATTAAAAAGAATAATCAAGGAAAGATTCGCAATCGACGTCGGCTTCGGCGAGGGTAATATATTATATAAGGAAACCGTCGCGGCAGCCGTGCGAGGCGCGGGGCATTTTGAGCCGCTGCGTCATTACGCCGAGGTGCATCTTATAATCGAACCGCTTGCACGCGGTGAAGGCGTGATTTGCACGAGTGAATGCTCCACCGATCTGCTTGCGCTTAATTGGCAAAGGCTGATATTAAGTCACCTTGAAGGGAAATCCCACAAGGGTGTGTTGACAGGTGCGCCCTTGACCGACGTAAAAATTACGCTTACCGCAGGACGCGCACACTTAAAGCATACCGAGGGGGGCGATTTTCGCCAGGCGACCTTTCGCGCCGTAAGGCAGGCGCTGATGAAAGCGGAGTCCGTTCTGCTTGAACCGACATTTAACTTTACGATAGATTTGCCAAGCGAGCATCTCGGACGTGCGATGACCGATCTTGCGGCAATGCACGGAACGGCAGATCCGCCAACCGTAACCGAAGCGAGAGCGATCCTCACGGGTGTTTGCCCCGTGGCAACCATGCGCTCTTATGCAACCGAGCTGCGCGCATACACTCGCGGCGAGGGAAAGCTCACGTTGACCGTAGGCGACTACGCCCCCTGCCATAACACCGAGGAGGTGATCGAGCGCGTGGCGTATTCCCCCGAGCTTGACGAGCGCAACACACCGAACTCCGTTTTCTGCCGTGCGGGTGCAGGCTACGTCGTCCCCTGGTATGAGGCGGATGCTATGATGCACACCTCACCCGACGAGGGGTGCGAGGACACTATACTTGAAAATCGCGCAGTCCGCGCGGCAAAGGTGGTCTACGGCGGCACTCCCGAAGAGGATAAGGAGCTTATGCGTATTTTTGAACGCACCTACGGTAAGATCAAAGAGCGGCGTGTAAGCGAGCGGGTTGAAAACTCCGCCGAGACCGAGCCGCGCGAGAAAAAGCCGAAAAAGCAGAAGCCGCGTGGCGAGGTGTACCTCATAATTGACGGATACAATTTTATATTTGCAAACGATTTCTTTAAGCGGCAGGCGGAGCTCGATATTTCGCTTGCGCGCGACACCCTTACACGAATGATGTGCGACTACTCGGCATATCGTAAATGCAAGGTAATAATAGTATTTGACGCCTACCGTCGCGCAGGCGGCGAGGGCAGCACCGAGCGATACGGCGACGTTACCGTCGTGTACACGAAAGAGGCGGAAACAGCCGACGCATTTATTGAAAAAACGACGCACGGGCTCGCCGGAGAGCATACCGTGAGAGTAGTAACGAGCGACCGTGAGGAACAGCTTGTGGTGCTTGGAAGCGGCGGACTGCGAGTCAGCGCAAAGGAATTTATGCAAGAGATCAATATGACCGATAAGGAGATCCGCGAGGTCATAGAGTCGCTTAAATAATCTATAATATAATGAAAAAACGCATACGAGAGGAAACAAAAATGAAAAACAACGATACTCTTTACGGCTTCAAGGTTAAGGAAATTAGGGACGTAGCTGAAATTTCCGCCAAGCTTATTGAAATGCGACACGAAAAGAGCGGCGCGACGCTGTTTTTCCTTGATCGCGAGGACGAAAATAAAACCTTTGCAATATCCTTTAAAACCATTCCCGAGGACAGCACGGGCGTTTTCCATATTATTGAGCACTCGGTGCTTTGCGGCTCTGAAAAATACACCACGAAAGAGCCGTTCGTGGAGTTGCTTAAGGGCTCGCTCAACACCTTTCTTAACGCTATGACCTTCCCCGACAAAACGGTATACCCTGTGGCAAGCCGAAACGACAAGGATTTTTCAAACCTCGTCAGCGTATATATGGATGCGGTGCTTAACCCGGCGATCCTTCATAACAAGAATATCTTTTTGCAGGAGGGCTGGCACTACGAGCTTGACTCAAAAGATGGGGAAATGACACGCTCGGGTGTCGTGCTTAACGAAATGCGCGGCTCATTCTCCTCTGCCGACGAGCTTTCGGCGTACCATCTTACCGATATGCTCTTCCCCGACAGCTGCTATCGCTTTGAGTCAGGCGGAAAACCGGAATTTATCACCGACCTCACCTACGAGCATTTTATTGCCTCACACCAAAAATATTATCACCCCTCGAACTCACAAATCTTTCTTGACGGCTCGGTTGACCTTGATTCTATTTTGCCGATGCTTGATGAGTATCTTTCACCCTACGATGCGAAGGAGATCGACTTCGATATTGAAATTCAATCACCCGTCAGCCCCGAGATCCGCAGGGTTGAATATGAAATAGCGCCGAACGAATCCCCCGAAAACAAAATGCGTCTGTCGGTCGGATACGTGAATGCCGCATTTGACGAGCAGGAGAAAAACGTGGCGACGACCGTTCTTCTTGACGCCGTCTGCTCCTCAAACGAGTCTCCGCTTAAAAAAGCAATCATAGCCTCGGGGCTCTGTGAGGACCTTATCCTCTCCCCCTACGATTCAATGAAGCAAAACTCGGTCGTGCTTGATTTCCGCAACGTCAAGGACGGCGAATGCGAGAAGCTTTACGCCCTTTTCCTCTCGGAAGTCAAAGCACTTGCAAGTGCGGGTATTGACCGCTCGTTGCTTGAAGCCTCCCTTAACAGCTTTGAGTTTAAGATTCGCGAAAAGGACTTCGGCACTCTGCCGCGCGGCATAATCTACGTGCTTTCAATGCTTGAGTCCTCCCTTTACGGAGGCGACCCCGTGCAAAATCTTTGCTACTCCGACACCTTCGAGGGCCTGCGTGAAAAGCTCTCGGAAGGATATTTTGAAGAGCTTATGCTCTCAATATTCGTAGATAATCCACACAGAGCAATGGTGATAATGACCCCCTCCGCCACTCTCGGCGAGGAGCGCGCAAAAGCCGAAAAGGAAACCCTTGCAAGAATAAAGGCGTCCCTTTCCGATAAGCAGCTTGATGAGATAATGACGACCGTCAAGGAGCTCAAGGCGTGGCAGGAAGCCCCCGACTCACCCGAGGCACTTGCTACCACCCCCGAGCTTAAGCTCTCCGATATTCCCTCCGCCGTTGAAAAACTGCCTCAAATTCTCAAAAATACGGACGGCGTTACCACTCTTATTCACGACGTGGCTACGAACGGAATACTTTACACGGATATGCACTTTGACGTGTCCGACCTCACGCCCGAGGAGCTTTTTGACCTCCGCATTCTTCTTGCACTTATGCAAAACGTGCCCACCGAGGCGCATACGGCGATAGAGCTGCAAAGCCTTATCAAGCGCGAGCTTGGCGACTTTGGAATAACAATGTCCCCCGTCACAAAGCACGGCGGCGCAAAGGCGTACACCACGGTATCGGTAAGCGTGCTTGAAAGCAAGCAAAAATCCGTTGCACCCCTTCTGCACGAGGTGCTTTACACCTCAATTTACACCGATCGCGAGCTTGCAAGAAGCATCGTTAAGCAGATGAAAATTGCCAGCGACGAGGCGTTTGTAACGAGCGGTCATTCAATAGGCATTACCAGAGCCGCGGCTGCATTCAGCACAGAATCGGCAATTCAGGAATACTTCCTCGGCTACGAGGCGCACAAGTCTTTGAAGGAACTTGCTAAATCCTTTGATGAGTGCTTCGATGCTCTTGCAGAAAGACTCTCCGCGCTCGCAAAACGCATATTTACGAAGAACAGACTTACTCTTTCACTTACCGGAGCTGCCGACAAGAGCTATATTTCGGGCATTATCGACGTCCTTGCCGACGGGGATGCGTGTGAGCTTATCTCAAAAATCAAGCCCTTTGGCGCGCACCGCGAGGGCATCGTTATTCCGGCGGAGGTATCCTACGCCGAGATGGCGGCAAGCCTTTCGGCAATCGGCGAGAGACTTACCGGCTCTATGAGCGTTGCGCGCTCTCTCATTTCACTCGGCTACCTTTGGAGTGCCGTCAGAGTTCAGGGCGGCGCATACGGTGTGGGGCTTACCGCGCGTATCAACGGCAACGTCGCCTTCTATTCCTACCGTGACCCCTCCCCCGAAAGAACGCTGGGCTGCTATAAAGAATCCGCGGCATTCCTGCGCTCCTACGCCGAGAGCGGCGAGGATATAACCAAGTTTATAATAAGCGCACTCCGCGACGCCTCACCTCTCTTAACCCCAAAGCTTCGCGGCACGGTTGCCACCTCCCGCTATCTGCGCGGAGTTAGCTACGAGGACGAGTGCAGAACGAGAAGCGAGCTGCTTGCAACCGATAAAAACGAGCTCCTCCGCATAGCCGACGTAATCGACAGAATATGTGAGATCGGCTCGGTATGCGTCGTTGCGGGCAAGGATAAGCTTGACACCTGTAAAGACCTTGACGTTATTCTCGAAATTTAAGAGAATGCGGCTAAACCCTAAAAAAACGCAACAAAAAGCTTTGCGGCGCACCCCGAATAAACCGAGGTGCGCCGCTTTTTTACGTAAAAATTGATCTATAAGGCCTGCAAAATGCCGTACAGCTTTTATTCGCCGTTACGAGCTTGCTATACACACGTTATAGTATGACGTTCTTTAGCTTCAAACCGAGCCAAAGGCGTATCATAACTTTGCGTAGCCGGTCATGGCTCTGCACTCGCTGTCAGGCTATCATAACCACGTAGTGCCGTTAAGGGCACTGTGCCATTGCGCTCTCTGCCCTTTTGTTTAAATTATATCTCGCCGTTTTCTCTGCGGCGTCTTTCTTCAAATTCCTTCTGGCGCGCGAGATTTCTTGCAACCACCTTTTCGATTTTACCGCGGAATAGCTGCATAAGCACGGCTATCACCACGCCGGCAGCAAGTATTATCGCGAAAACGTAAGGATTCTGCATTATAGGTCTGAAGTGCAGAACGTCGCCGAGGAAAAATACCGAAACCGGAATTGCGATAAGAATCGCACCGCCGACGGCGGAAACTACGGTTGCACGCCATTTGGTGAACGGAATACAGAGCGAAAACAGGTTGATAAACGCAACGAGCAAAATTACCGCCATTGCTATTGAATTTCGCGAATCAATTGACATCGTTATGAATTTTTCGGTTATCATAAGCGCAAAGACCGGCACCAGCATCGCAAGTGCGTTCGGAACGCTTCGTATAATGACGGTTTCAAGATATGAGCCTTGAATACGGTTATTATTCGGCTCAAGCGCAAGCAGCACCGAAGCTCCGCCGATGACGAAAAGCTCAAGGAGCAAGAACTGCTTCGGCTCAAAGGGATAACCGAAAAGAGGAATCAGGGATATTATCGAAAGAAGTATCGTAAATATCGTCTTCATAAGGTAAAGCACGGAGGACTGACGGACGTTGTTTATACATCTGCGTCCCTCTCGTACCACCGCCGGAAGTGCCGAAAAGTCGGAATCCATAAGGACTATGTGCGACACCTTGCGCGCCATTTCGCTTCCGTCCGCCATCGCTATCGCGCAGTTGCTCTCTTTGAGAGCGAGGGTGTCGTTTACGCCGTCACCCGTCATTGCAACGGTGTGCCCGTTTACGCGGAGAGTTTTTATGAGAAGCACCTTTTGCTCGGGTGTAACTCTGCCGAAAACGGCGTATTTTTCAGCCGCCTCGATCAGTTCCTCGTCGGAGATGCTTTCGCAGGAAAGGTATCTTTCCGCGTTGTTTATTCCGACTTGTGCGGCTATCGTGGAAACGGTTTCGGCGTGGTCGCCGGATATTACCTTAAGCGTTACGCCTTGCTCTTGGAAATTCGCGATAGTTTCCTTTGCGGCAGGGCGGATTCTGTCTTTTATTGCTATGAGAGCAAGTGCCACGCCCTCGCTTTCAAGCTCGCCGTCGGGGTGTCGAACCAGGATCAGAACTCTCTCTCCAGCCTTAGCTCTCTCGGACACCATCACCTCAATCTCGTTCGATATGGGACAAGGCACGAAGTGGGGCGCACCTATCGAGAACGCACCGAGTCCGACAATGGACACAGCGGAAAACTTTCGCGCCGAGGAGAAGGGGATCTTTTTGATTATTTTTACCGAAACGTCCTTACCGAATCGGTCGATAAGAGCGGCGGAGGTGCTGTTAACACTCTGCTCCGTGCCCTCAATATGTGACATAATGCGCTCGATTTCCGAAAGCTCCGTGCCGTCAAGGGACACGACGTCGGAAACGTGCATCGTTCCGTCGGTTATCGTACCCGTCTTGTCAAGGCAAACGACGTCCGCGCTGGCAAGCATTTCTATTGAGTACATATCCTGCACAAGCGTTCTTTTTCTTGCAAGCTTCACTACACTCAAGGTGAGCGTGAGCGTTACGAGTAGGTATATTCCCGCAGGTATCATTCCTACGACCGAGCCGCAGGTTTTGAGTATAGCCTCGGACAGATCCTTGTAGCTTATCCAGTTGGACGCAAAAAGCGCCGCCGCCATCGGCACGATGAAAATGCCTATGGATTTTATAAGCTTGTTAAGGTCGTGGAAAAGGTTAGAGGTGGGGGCTTTGAAGTTTTTAGCCGCCTTTTCTATTTTATGAACGTAATTGTCCTTACCTACGCTTGATACGCGCGCATAAACCGAGCCGCCGACGAGAAAGCTGCCTGCAAGAAGCTTGTCACCGACGTTTTTCTTTATAGCCTCCGATTCTCCCGTAAGCAGACTCTCGTTTGCCTCGGCAAATCCCGAAATTACAACCGCGTCAGATAATACCTGCCGTCCCATTTCAATCAGCATAACGTCGCCCAGTACGATCTGTTCCGACCTTATGTCGACAAGCTCGCCGTCACGTATGACCGTAGCCTTCGGCTCGGTGGTTACGGAAAGCTTTTCGACCGTCCTCTTCGCCTTCATCTCCTGGAATATCGAAATCAACAGGTTCGGAATAACTATTGCGAGGAACGTCATGTTGGAGAAGCTCTTGCACGCGATAAGCAGCACGGTCACGACAAGCCAGATAAAGTTGAAGTATGTAAAAAGATTGTCTTTGATTATCTTGCCGTAGCTCTTACCGATGCGCTCGTCACTTATATTCACTTTTCCTTCTGCTACTCGGGCGGCTACCTCCTCCGAGCTGAGACCCTCGGGAATACCCTCGGTCGCCCTTAAATCGATAATCTCCATCTGATCAAAACTCCGAAAAAAATACTGTGAACGTTACCGTTTTATGCAAAATATATCGGTACGTATGATAATATATCATATACCCCCCGTAAAGTCAATAAACGTGGAGTAAAATTTAAAAAAATTTAAAAACTATTGACAACGCGCGCAGTTTATATTATAATTTCCCTTGTAAACGTCATAATCACTATAAAGACTTTGACGAAGACAGTAGTTGCGCAAAGAACGCCAAGCGAGTCGGGTACGGTGTGAGCCGATGCGGGAGGGCGCAAACGAATATCACTTCCGAGTCGCCGTCCCGAATCAAGTAAGGGCGGACGCAGGTCCTGCGTTACGGGGCGCATATTGATTGATATGTGAATTGGTGGTAGTAGGGTTAATTTTTCCGTTCCGTATGGGGCGGTTTTTATTTTTATTTGAGGAGTTTAAAATGGAGCTTTACAGCAAGGTTTCGACGAATATGAACTTCGTCGCAAGAGAAAAGGCGACTCGCAAATTCTGGGAGGAAAACAAAATATTCGAGAAGAGCATCGATAAGAGGGCAAACGGTGAAAACTTTACCTTCTTCGACGGTCCTCCCACGGCAAATGGAAAGCCGCATATCGGACACGTTCTTACGCGAGTTATAAAGGATATGATCCCCCGCTATCAGACTATGAAGGGCAAAAAGGTTCTTCGTAAGGCGGGATGGGATACCCACGGTCTGCCCGTTGAGCTTGAGGTTGAAAAGAAGCTCGGCATCGACGGCAAGGAGCAGATCGAAAGCTACGGCCTTGAGCCCTTTATCGCACACTGCAAGGAATCGGTGTGGAAATATAAGGGAATGTGGGAGGACTTCTCCGCAACCGTCGGCTTCTGGGCCGATATGGATAATCCCTACGTCACCTACACCAACGACTTTATAGAGTCGGAGTGGTGGGCACTTAAGGAGATCTGGGAAAAGGGCCTGCTTTACAAGGGCTTCAAGATAGTTCCCTACTGCCCCCGTTGCGGCACTCCCCTCTCCTCTCACGAGGTAGCACAGGGATATAAAAGCGTCAAGGAGAGATCCGCGGTAGTCCGCTTTAAGTGCGTAGGCGAGGACGCTTATTTCCTCGCTTGGACTATTACCCCTTGGACTCTCCCCTCAAACACCGCACTCTGCGTAAACCCGAAGGACATCTATTGCAAGGTCAAGGCAAACGACGGCTACGTTTACTATATGGCAAAGGAGCTGCTTGGCGCGGTTCTTTCTCCTCTGGCAAGCGAGGGTGAGTCCGCATACGAAATACTCGAGGAAATGCCGGGCTCAGCACTTGAGGGCCGCGAGTACGAGCCGCTCTTTGAATGTACGGGCGATGAGGCGAAGCGTCAGGGCAAAAAGGCGCACTTCGTAACCTGCGATTCCTACGTTACGATGAGCGACGGTACGGGTATCGTTCATATTGCCCCCGCGTTCGGCGAGGACGACTCACGCGTCGGAAGAAATTACGACCTTCCCTTCGTTCAGTTCGTAAACGGTCAAGGTAATCTGACGGAAAACACACCCTACGGCGGTGTTTTCGTAAAGGACGCAGATCCCCTTATCCTTACCGATCTCGATAAAACGGGCAAGCTCTTCTCCGCACCGAAGTTTGAGCACGACTATCCGCACTGCTGGAGATGTAACACTCCCCTCATCTACTACGCACGCGACACTTGGTTTATAAAGATGACCGCCGTGCGCGACAACCTCATAAAGAACAACAACACGGTAAACTGGATTCCCGAAAGCATCGGTAAGGGCCGCTTCGGCGACTGGCTCGAAAACATTCAGGACTGGGGACTTTCAAGAAACAGATATTGGGGAACTCCCCTCAACATCTGGGAATGCTCCTGCGGTCACCGTCACGCCGTTGGCTCAATAGCAGAGCTTAAATCAATGTCGGACAACTGCCCCGATGATATTGAGCTTCACCGCCCCTTCATTGATGCGGTAACTATCAGGTGCGAGAAGTGCGGAGGAGAGATGAAGCGTGTCAGCGAGGTTATAGACTGCTGGTTCGATTCCGGCTCGATGCCCTTCGCGCAGTGGCACTATCCCTTTGAAAACAAGGAGCTGTTTGACAGCCAGTTCCCCGCGAACTTCATAAGCGAGGGCGTTGACCAAACGCGAGGCTGGTTCTACTCCCTTATGGCAATATCCACCCTCATTTTTGACTGTGCGCCCTACAAAAACGTTCTCGTTCTCGGTCACGTGCTTGATAAGGACGGTCAAAAGATGTCAAAATCCAAGGGCAACGCGGTCGATCCCTTCGAGGCTCTTGAGGCATACGGAGCAGACGCTATCCGCTGGTACTTCTACTCGAACTCTGCGCCCTGGCTGCCTAACCGCTTCTTCGGTGACGCGGTGGTTGAAGGACAGCGCAAGTTTATGGGAACACTCTGGAACACCTACGCCTTCTACGTTCTCTACGCTAATATAGACGGCTTTGACCCGACGAAGTATTCCCTTGACAAAAATACCCTTTCGGTTATGGACAAGTGGATACTCTCCAAGCTCAATTCCACCGTCAGCCGCGTTGACTCCTATCTTGATAATTACAAGGTTACCGAGGCAACGAGAGTGCTGGAGAGCTTCGTTGACGAGCTTTCCAACTGGTATGTGCGCCGCAGCCGCGAGCGCTTCTGGGTAAAGGATATGCCCACCGATAAGGTGAACGCGTACCTCACCCTTTATACCTGCCTTGTAACGCTTGCGAAGATCTCCGCGCCCATGATTCCCTTCATGGCGGAGGAAATATACAGAAACCTCGTATGCTCCGTAGATAATTCCGCGCCCGAATCGGTGCATCTTTGCGACTTCCCCGTAGCAGACGAAGAATATATCGACGCATCTCTTGAGGAGAATATGGATGAGGTGGTTGACGTAGTGGTGCTTGGCAGAGCCTGCCGTAACGCCGCAAACATCAAAAACCGCCAACCCGTTGCAAAAATGTACGTCAAGTCGGATAAGACTCCCGATGAGAGCTTTATCGCGGTGATCGCGGAGGAGCTTAACGTCAAGGAGGTTGAGTTTACAAGCAGCGTGCGCGAATTCACGACCTACTCCTTCAAGCCCCAGCTCCGCACCGTCGGACCGAAATACGGCAAATATCTCGGACAGATAAAGAACGCACTTTCCTCGCTTGACGGCAACGCGGCAATGGACGCGCTTGAAGCATCGGGTGAAATCAAGCTTGATATTTCGGATGCAGACGTAGTCCTCACCCGCGACGATCTCCTTATTGAAATGACGAAGAAGGACGGATTTGAGTCCCTTGGCGATAAGGGTATCACCGTCGTTATCGACAAAAACCTTACCCCCGAGCTTATTGAAGAGGGCAACGTGCGCGAGATAATCTCGAAGATCCAGACGATGCGTAAGGACTCCGGCTTTGAGGTGATGGATAATATCCGTGTCGCATTCTCGGGCAACGATAAGATCCTTGAAATCGCAAACCGCAACCGTGAGGAAATTATGGGCGAGGTCCTTGCCGTCGACGTTGCCGAGGGCGTTCTCACCTTCTCAAAGGAATGGAATATTAACGGCGAGGTCGTAACCCTGTCCGTTGAAAGAGTTCAATAAACACTTTCAAAAAAGCAGCATAATATATAAATGCGAGGGTTGCCACACGGTCTCCCTCGCAAAATCTTTGTATATTACTTGACTTATTTGTTTATTTATGTTATAATCAGTCATTACACGTTAAAAAAGCGGCGTCTGCCGCAAGGAAAGGATGGTAATACGATGATTAAGGTTATTGATTACTTGTCAGATTTTAACCACGTATCTATCGCTGTTCGAATTGTTTTGGCAATAATTATCGGAGGGCTTATCGGTATTGAGCGAGGCAAGCTTGGCCGTGCTGCGGGAATGAGAACGCATATTCTCGTTTGCCTTGGCGCAACTCTTACCGTTTTAATAGGGCTCTATGCAAGAGAGGAGCTCGGATTTGATAACATAGACGTAATGCGTATTGCAGCACAGGTGGTTTCCGGCATCGGTTTCCTTGGCGCAGGCTCGATTCTCGTTAAAGGTCGCTTCCAGATTACCGGTCTTACCACAGCGGCGTGCGTTTGGACCACCGCTACTATCGGTCTTGCGCTCGGTGCAGGCTTCTACGTCGGTGCGCTAGTCGTTTTCGTTGCCACCTTCCTCACGGTTACACTATTACATAGAATCGAATACAAGCTCGGTAAGCACCAGAAGAGATTCGGTGTTTATGTCGAGATCAACTCCGATAAAAACGTACGCAAGGCTATCGACCACATCGAAGCAACCTACGGTGCATCCGGCATCCAGGTTACTGCGCCGCGAAGCAACGTTGCAGGCAACGTGGGAATTGAATTAAATATGAGCAACCCCAAAAATCAGTTTTCAGCCGCTAAAATTTCTGCCGAGCTTGAAAAGCTTGATTACGTAGTATTCTCTATTGAATCCGTATAAAAAATGTTAAACGCCCTCCGTTTCGGAGGGCGTTTTTTCTGTTTTTCGGCTTGAGTTTACCGTTCTGTGCTATTATCCCTTACCCCTAAAGCAACGGCGCGAAAATTCGCATCAAGCTTCTGACTATCCGCTCGGCGAGCGTAAGGCGTGCTCCCGGTTCGCTTTGCTCCTCCGACGCGGCTGCGGTCGCGAGAAAATTATCCTTAAGATTTAACACGGATGGCGTGCCGTACATCCAAACAGCGTTTTCATAATGATGGGCAAGACTGCGAAAGTCGAGGTTTATCGTGCCGACAAGGGCGTATTTATCATCGGAGCATACGCTCTTTTCGTGTATGAAGCCGGGCGTGTATTCATATATTCTTACACCGCTTTTTAGTAGGGCGGGATACGCGCTTTTTGTCATAAGCTTGATGAGTCGCTTGTCCGCAGTAGCAGGCGTTATAATTCTTACGTCCACGCCGCGCATAGCCGCGTTCGATAAGGACTCGGTAAGGTCATAGTCGATTATGAGATACGGCGTGGTCATATAAATGTATTTTTCGGATTGATTTATAAGGTTGAGCAGCACGTTTTTTCCGACCGGGCGCGGATATATCGGCGCAGGACCGCTGCCGAAGGGAATATAATAGCCGCCGTCGGAGATAGCGTTGCGCTCCTGTTTTTCAAGATATTTACCGTAGCTGCCGACCACCTTGCAGTCGAAGTCCCAAAGCCCTAGAAAAAGCTTTAAAAATCCGTACACGGCATCTCCGAAAATTCGCACGCCCCCATCCTTCCAATGACCAAAGCGTTTTTTCTGATTGATATACTCATCGGCAATGTTGATGCCGCCCGTGTATGCTATCTCGCCGTCGATTATCATAATTTTGCGGTGATCGCGATTGTTGTGGGTGGTGGAAACGCGCGGTGTTATCGCGCCGAAGCGGCGGCATTTTATCCCCTCCCCCTCAAGCACTCTTATATGCTTTATCGGCAGGGTGTTCATGCTGCCGAAGTCGTCGTACATTATCCTGACCTCAATTCCCGCTGCCGCCTTTTCGCGAAGGATCTCGTGTATTCCACCCCACATCACACCCTCTGCGATGATAAAATATTCAAGAAAGATATATTTCTTCGCTTCCTTCAGATCGGCTGTCATCGCCTTATACATTTCCTCGCCGCTGTCGAAAACCTCGGATACACTTTGGTTGAATATCGCCGCCGAGCCGTCATCGTTCATTATGGCAAACGCCTTTCCTGCGGCGGACGGATCCTCTGCCTTTAATAGCGAGAAAACCGTGTCGGTTGCATCGTCACCCATCTCCGTCCGCTCGTCAAAATCAAGCCCGTTTTGAATTTTGCGCATAAGCTTGGCGTCGGAGCGCGATACCCGTGTGGAGTAAAATATAAAATACAACAGTCCGCCAAATATCGGAACGAGCAAAACCACGACCAGCCAAGAAACCTTGTATTCTGGATTTGCCTCTCGGTTTATAAGGCTGATAACCAATAAAACGTCAAGAACCACCATGACCGCAAAGGCGTATATTGAATAATCGTATGCATACGAAATTAAAAACGCCATGCCGAGAAGCTCTAAAAGAATTACCGCAGCCGATATAAAGTAGCGCGAGAACAAAAAGCGCCACAGCTTTCTCATATTTACCCCCTCCGCCTCGTTCAGTGAGTTTGTTTTTTGTTGTCCCTAACAAGTATTTTAGCGGTTAAATTTTCACGTCCCATTGCATTTTTGTTAAAATTATGTAAAAATACCGTGTGGCTTAAAATATTTTTTATTTCCTATATATTTATTCACAAATTGATGCTATAATTATTCCATCTAATATGAAAGAAGAAAAACAATGCTCCGTTTAAAGAACGTAAAAAAGGACTACGTAACCTCCTCCGAGGTCGTAGCCGCGCTTAAGGGCGTAAGCATCTGCTTTCGCCAGAAGGAATTCGTTTCGATCCTCGGACCGTCCGGATGCGGCAAGACGACTCTGCTTAACATAATAGGCGGACTTGACCACTACACCGACGGCGATCTTTTCATCGGCGGCGTCAGCACGAAGGGCTACACCGACAGAGATTGGGACGTTTACCGCAATCACAGAATAGGATTTATTTTCCAAAGCTACAACCTTATTCCGCATCAGACGGTGCTTGGCAACGTTGAGCTCGCCCTGACGATATCCGGCGTCAGCCGCGAGGAAAGAGTTGAGCGCGCAAAGCGCGCACTTGACCGCGTTGGACTTGCGGGACAGTACTACAAAAAGCCAAATCAGCTCTCAGGCGGACAGTGTCAGCGCGTTGCCATAGCACGCGCCCTGGTCAACGACCCCGAAATACTGCTTGCCGACGAGCCGACGGGTGCGCTTGACACCGCGACCTCGGTGCAGATAATGGATCTTATCAAGGAAATTTCAGGCGAGCGTCTTGTTATTATGGTAACGCACAACCCCGAAATTGCCGATCAGTATTCCTCGAGAATAATCAGACTCCTTGACGGACGGGTTATCGAGGACTCAAACCCCTTCTCCGAGGAGGATGAGATACGCGAATGCGAGGCGAGAAACGAAAAGGAACGCGCAGAGCTTGAAGCCGTGCTTGCGACCGTAAGCGACGGCAAGGAGAAAAAGAAGGTGGAAAAGGGACGTCGCGAGAAGGCGAAAATGTCCTTCTTCACCGCGTTTATGCTCTCCCTTCGTAACCTTATCTCCAAAAAAGGACGCACCACGATGGTCGGCATCGCGGGCTCGATAGGTATTATCGGCATCGCGCTTGTTCTTGCATTTTCCGCAGGAATACGCGGGTATATCGCGTCGATGCAGGACGATATGCTGTCGGGCAATCCGATTATGATAACCGAAACCACCTATGATATCAACGCTCTGTCGGGTATGATGAACAGTGCGCAAAAGGTGGAAATACTCAAAGAGCCGAATAAAGCTTACATAGACTCTATTATTGAGTATATGGCAGAAATGAGCAAGTTTACCGACTCAATGATAATCAAAAACGACATCACACAGGCATATATAGATTATGTTAAGCGTATGCCGAGCGAGCACTATCGCGCAATGCTGTTTGGCTACGGCCTTGACATGTCCTACTCTATATACACAGACCTCACAACTGGTACGGGTGATAACAAAGGTAATGCGTTTCTCTCCATCTCGGCGCTGACCGACCGGTATACGTCAGTATTGAAGGACACGGATTTCGCATCATACGCAGGATACGTAACGCAAATCGTTCCTTCGTTTGAGCAGGCACCAAACAACAAGGATTACATTGCCGAGCAGTATGACGTTTACGGCGAGATTGCCGACGAGTACGACGAGGTGATGATAGTCCTGAACAAAGACCAGAAGCTTTCGGATATGCTTCTTGCCCGTCTTGGCTACTATACCGAGGAGGAATTCTACAACCTTATTTATAAGGTTACCACCACCAAGGACGAAAACGGAAATGAAATTCCCGATTCACGCTACGACGAATCGCTTGACGTTTCATATTTTGATTTCGACAAGCTGATGAGTCAGGATAAAACGTTCGTATGGTACCCCAACGACTTAATTTTTGAGAAGAACGAGGATGCTATGACCTCTCGCTTCTCCCCCTTTACCTATAAGTACGACGGAAGCACCATCAGCGACGAGGGAGTGACTCTCAAGGTTACGGGAATCCTTATGGCAAACGAGAATACCAGCTATGGCTGTCTTTCCTCCGGTATTTACTACACCGAAGCTCTTACCAACCATGTGCTTTCCGAAAACGCCGATAGCGAAATTGTGGAGTATGTCAATAAAAACGGTGACATCTATTCCATGGAATACATGGGAATGAATAATGGTATTTACTACGAGTACACCTATCGCCTGCTTAATGCCGACGAAAACGGCAGCCTTGAGGGTACCGACGTCGGATACATTGGCACTACTCTCGGCATGGCAGACATAATGGGTGCTATGAGCGGAGGCGGTGGCAGCGGTGGTGGAGCTGGCGGCGCGGGCGGACTCGGCGGCGCTGATATCTCAAGCATGAAAACCGTTTCGG
The DNA here is from genome assembly GCA_017648085.1 of Clostridia bacterium. Classification (GTDB taxonomy): domain Bacteria; phylum Bacillota; class Clostridia; order Oscillospirales; family CAG-272; genus UBA1740. The sequence continues at coordinate 19,913 of JAGCJI010000139.1, forward strand.
CACGTATGCTCGGCGGAAATAAGGTTGCCAACAGCATTGCAATCTACCCAAATTCCTTCGATGAAAAGATTCTCGTTACCGAATGGCTTGACGCATGGAATGAAACCGAGGGTAACAACAGAATTACCTACACCGACACGCTTGAGCTTATAATAAACCTCGTAAACACTATGATAAAGATAGTATCCTACGCTCTTATAGCGTTCACCTCGGTGTCCCTTGTGGTATCTACGGTTATGATAGGAATTATAACCTACGTATCAGTGGTTGAGCGAATTAAGGAAATCGGTGTTATCCGTTCGCTCGGCGGACGCAAAAAGGACGTTTCCCACCTCTTCAATGCGGAAACCTTTATTATCGGACTTCTCGCAGGACTTATCGGCGTCGGCGCAACCTACCTTATCTCGCTGATAGTCAACCTTATCCTAAAGCCGCTTATAAACTACTCAAGCATTGCGGCACTTCCCTTCACCGACGCGCTCCTGCTCATTACCTTGAGCATCGGCTTGACGCTCATTTCGGGCCTTATCCCCGCAAGAGGCGCCGCAAAGCAAGACCCCGTGGTTGCTTTGCGATCGGAATAATTTAACACAATTAACGGGTATAATCCGACAAAAATGAGGCATTACTTCTATAGTAGTGCCTCACTTTTTCGTTCCGCGGCATTATTTTAACTCTAAAAATGCATAAATTTAGCAAAAAGGCTTGACAAAGTATTTTTTATGTGCTAGAATAATCAAGCGCTTAAATCTAGCGGAATTGTGTAAAGGTAGCACAGCAGACTCTGACTCTGTATGTCTGGGTTCGAATCCTAGTTCCGCTGCCAAAACAAAAAAGGCACCCTTGCGGTGTCTTTTTTGTTTTGATTGCGAAAGCGTCGCTTCGCACCAAGCTCCTTGCTCTGCAAGGATTGGGTTCGCATTTGAGCGAAAGCCATCTGTGAGCTTGCTCACCAGTGGCGAAGCGAAAAATCTTTGTGTTTCTGCACGAATACCCTAGTTCCGCGACACTCCTCGTGAGTATCCTTTTGCTTTTGTTGTCGGTTTGTAACTTTTATATTTACAAATGACTTTAATTGTGGTACAATTTAAAAAAACACCAAAAGGAGCAAGATATGAGCGCAAAGGTATATTTTTCAAGAAAAATCACGCCGGAGGCGGTGCTGGAGCTTTACAAAATGCTTGGCATGAATCTTGAAGGTAAAGTTGCCGTAAAGCTGCACTCGGGTGAAAAGGGCAACCAAAACTTTCTCGGTCCGGATTTTTGGCGGCCGATGATAGATTACGTGGACGGCACGGTTGTTGAATGTAACACCGCGTATAAGGGCGCACGGTACACCACCGAGGACCATCTTGCTCTTATGTCCTATCACGGCTGGGATAAGCACTTCCCCGTTGAAATTCTGGACGGCGACGTGCCCGACCTTAAACTTGAAATACCGCACGGCAAGGTGATACACGAAAACTACGTCGGCGGAAATATTAAAAACTACGACTCGATGCTCGTGCTTTCTCACTTCAAGGGGCATCCGATGGGCGGCTTTGGCGGTGCTATAAAGCAGATTTCTATCGGGGTTGCCTCGTCCTACGGCAAAAAATATATTCACGGCGCGGGAAGCACCGAAAACTTCTGGAATGCGGAGCGCAACCTTTTCCTTGAATCAATGGCAGACGCCGCGTCAAGCGTTATTGAATATTTCGGCGGCAAGCTCGCCTACGTCAACGTTATGAAAAATATGAGCGTTGACTGTGACTGCTGTGCGGTTGCAGAGGACCCGTGCATCGCCGATATCGGCATTTTGGCTTCTCTTGACCCGGTGGCACTTGACCAGGCCTGCGTCGATCTCGTCTACGCATCGTCCGACCCCGGTCGTCCGCACCTTATCGAGCGTATTGAAAGCCGTAACGGCATACACACGATAGAAGCAGCAGAAGCGCTCGGCATCGGCTCGCGCAGCTACGAGATTATTGAGCTTAAATAACATTTTCCGCGCCCCCACGGGCGCGAATTTCTTTTTATTTTGCGCATATGTGTTTACATATTTAAAATTTCGTGCTATAATGGCGAGTAGAATGACAAAAACGGCTTTGGAGGCTACTATGAAATATATGTTTTTAAGATTTCCCGAGGGAAAGACAAAGGCGGTTACCTTCAGCTATGACGACGGGTGCCGCGAGGACGCAAAGCTTTCGGATATTCTCTCGGAATACGGTATAAAATGTACCTTTAACCTCGTCGGTCAGCGCATCGAGCGTGCGGACGCGGAGTACAAGGACACCCTGCGCGAAAAAATACTCGCACGCGGGCACGAGATAGCCAACCACGGATACAGCCACAGGGCGTTAAATAAAATCCGCTCTGCCGAGGGCATTGGAGAAGTCCTTGACTGCCGTCGCGCTCTTGAGGCGGAATTTGGCGGTATAATACGCGGATTTGCCTATCCCGACACCGCGGTAAAGAATGCCGAGGAATACAAAAAAATAAAAACATACCTTGAGGAGCTTGATATTGCTTACGCAAGAAATATCGGCGGCGACAACGATTCGTTTGAGCTTCCCGAGGACTTTCACAACTGGATGGCGACGGCACACCACGACAATCCGAATATAATGGAATACGTAGACAAATTTGTGAATCTTGACGTGTCAAAGCTCTATAAGGCCGTCCGCTCGCCAAAGCTCTTTATGCTCTGGGGACACAGCGTAGAATTTGAGCGCAAGGGTAACTGGGAGCATCTGCGCGATATATGCGGTCGCCTTGGCGGAAAAAGTGACACGTGGTACGCCACATGCATGGAAATATACGATTACGTCACCGCATACAACTCTCTTATATACACGGCAGACAGCAGAGGAATATACAACCCGACACTCGTTGAGATATTCTTTGACGTTGACGGCGAGCTCCACAGTATAAAACCCGGAGAGTTGATAAAAATTAACTAAAAATACTCGAGGTCAAGTTTAAGTGAGCACGGCATCTCTTTCAAAGGATTTTACAAAAGGAAATATACCAAGACAGCTCTTTTGGCTGATGCTTCCCTTCATGGCAACCAACGCCCTGCAAGTCTTTTACAGCATCGTCGATATGATAGTAGTCGGTCATTTCGTCGGCACGCCGGGACTGTCAGCCGTATCGCAAAGCAGCCTTATTCTCAACTTTGCAACAATGGTGTGCCTTGGATTTTCCAACGCAGGTCAAGTGCTTGTCGCACAAGCACTGGGCGGCGGAAAGAAAGATAAAATAAACAGCATCGTCGGCACGCTTTTCACAATGATTTTGGTTATGGGTGCGGTATTCTCGCTTGTAGCTCTGATATTCAGATCCCCTATCCTCAATCTTATGAACATTCCCGAGGAGTCCTACGCAATGGCAACGGATTACCTCGTAATTTGCGGTGCTGGACTGATATTCACCGCCGGCTACAATATGGTTGCCGCCGTGCTTCGCGGAATGGGGGACTCAAAACGCCCCTTCATATTCATTCTGATAGCGTCGGTTATCAATATCGGGCTTGACCTTCTCTTTGTCGGAGTCTTTAAAATGTCCGTCGCAGGTGCGGCTTGGGCGACCGTGATAGGCCAGGGCGTGTCGTTTTTATTCTCGATCTGGTACTTATACAGACACCGTGCCGAGTTTGGCTTTGATTTCAAGCCGAAAAGCTTTATTCCCGACAAAAAGTACGTTTCAATGATAGTAAAGCTTGGCACGCCTATGGCGATACAGTCGGGCTGTATAAACCTTTCAATGCTCTTCGTAAACTCGCTTGTAAACGATATAAGCGTCGTGGCAAGCGCGACCTTCGGCGTCGGCGTTAAAATTGACGATATTATCAACAAGGTGTCCCAGGGTATCCAATACGCCGCGATGCCGATCATCAGCCAGAACGTTGCCGCAGGAGAGAACAAGCGGTGCAAGCAAACCGTCGTTTACGCCTGGATCTTCGCAGCGGTGTTTACCTCGGTTTGTATGGTGATTTACCTCACCGTAGGAAAAGAACTCTTTATGCTCTTCTCCTCCGACCCCGCCGTACACGAAATGTCGGGCACGTTTATACGCGCTATAATTTGGATGTTCCCCGCGTTCATCCTGATACGCGGAACGCATTCCTTTATCCAGGGCATCGGAAACGCAAAGCTCGGAATGGTTCTCTCGCTACTTGACGGCGTGGTGCTTCGTATCGGACTCAGCTGGCTTTTCGGTATTGCCTTAAAGCTCGGCTTCTACGGCTTCGTGCTTGGATACGGTCTTGCGCCCTACGGATGTGCCATACCGGGACTTATCTACTTCCTTATGGGCAGGTGGGAGAAGCGACAAACCCTTGCCGAACAAATGTGACGCTTCGCCTGTCGTTGCACGGTGAATATTGGATTTTTAAATAATATAAGACAAAAGAAAGGACTTCACTATGGTTCACTCATTCTTGCTGGTGGGGCAGTCAAATGCGGCGGGCAGAGGCTTTCTCTCTGACGTTGAGCCGATTGAAAACCCAAACTGCTTTACGCTACGAAACGGACGTTGGCGTGGAATGTATCAGCCGATAAATCCCGACAGATCAAGTGCAGGCGTTAACCTTGCAGAAAGCTTCGCTGATATTTATTCGCGCGAAAAAGGAGTCAAGGTTGGAATTATCGCTTGTGCCGACGGCGGCACTTGCATCGATCAATGGGCGGTCGGAAGTCAGCTTTTCGAGCATGCGGTTGCCCAGGCAAAGCTTGCACAGCGCATATCCACCATCACAGGAATTCTTTGGCATCAGGGCGAGTCCGACTCGCGTGAGGGAAGATACGACGTTTACGAGGGAAAGCTGCTTCGAGTAATAGACGGCTTCCGCGCAAGGCTGGGACTTCAAAACGTGCCCTTCCTGCTTGGCGGTCTTGGCGATTATCTCGTTAACTATCCACCGCCAAAGTTTGAGAAATGGGACTACATAAACAACGTCATGCAAAAGGTTGCTACGATGCGCGACAGAGTCGGCTACGTGCCCGCAGACGGACTTAAGCCAAATCCCGACAATCTGCACTTCTCCGCCCCCGCGCTTCGCGAATTCGGCGTAAGATACTATAAGGAGTTTTTAAAGCACGAAAACAAAGAGCTTGTATTTGAAGAAAAGCCTATGGACGGAGTGATCGTCACCGACGAGATCGAGCTGTTGTAAGAGCGGAGTATTTTGGTGTAACCGAATAAAAAACAATAGAGGCATTGTATTAACGCAGTGCCTCTATTTTAGTTTGTGCGAAATAAAACGCTGAGGTTGAAAACCTGCGGTTTTCTCCGCTTTTATTATAGTTTTTTATTCTACCGCCGTTTCCTTTCCTCTCGTCGTACCCTTGTACGCCTTCGGGCGTAAACGGCACTTTCCACCGAAAATCCTCTCGCTCTTGAGCTAAGTATTTTGGGTAACCGAATAAAAAACAATAGAGGCATTGTATTAACGCAGTGCCTCTATTTTAGTTTGTGCGAAA